>NZ_CP081149.1:1950086-2275100 GCF_019665785.1 Deefgea piscis | reverse complement strand
ATGGTATCGACTAATTCAGCCTCGGCACTGTCTTGCGATAATTCCCATGCCATAATGCCACCAAGTTTTTTCTTTTTCACAAAGGCGATTTTTTCTTTCAGTAATTGCACATCGTCATACACCCAAACGTCTTTACCATTCACTTTCCATACTGCACGCGTTTTTTCATCGCGATGCACCGTGCCGGGCAAGGTTTTTAAGTAGGAATAAGGGGCAGATCCGGCTTCGAGCGGACCTTTCGCTTTGGCGATTACGGGTTGATACAGACCGTTGTTTTCTAGGCTATTCACGGTCCAGCCATAGCCATAAAATGGCACGCCCAACACGATTTTGTTTGAGGGCACACCGCGGCTGAGGTATTCATCAACGGTGCTGTCGACAGACACTCGATCTTTTGCGCCACCAATCAAGGTTGCGTGATGTCCGGTGGTGGCAGACCAAGGGCCAGTAAAGTCATACGTCATCAGGTTGATCCAGTTTAATGACGGAATGACTTTCTCTAGCTCGATTTTTTCTGATTTTGAGCTGGCCGCAGGTGTGGCAATCGTCAGTAGCAGGCCAGGTTGAACCGCATCGATTTGCTTACGGAACTCAGCGAGCAGCGCGGTATAGTTTGGGGTGTCTTCTTCGCGAACGATATTGCCCTCGTTACCTGCAGAGCCTGGGTATTCCCAGTCGATATCAAAGCCATCGAAAACCCCTGCGGCAAGGCCGGGAACCACTTTGCCATTTTTATCCGGTACATTGCCTTTGATGTAGGCATCTACGCAAGACTTAACAAATGCTTCTCGATTGGCGGGTAGCGCTGCATCTGAAAAGTGTTTCGACCACGTCCAGCCACCTAAACTGATGACCACTTTTAAATTTGGGTATTTTTTCTTTAATTGCTTGAGCTGGTTCCAATGGCCGTATAAGCCTTTGTCGCCTTTATCTTCTAAGCCATTGAGCGTTTTATCTGCCGCTAACGGTAGCCAATAATCGTCACCGGCCGTGCCTTCGCCAGCTTGATCTACGCCGACCACACAGCGATTGTTTTTCACATTACCAAATGCGTATTCCAGAACGGTGATTTTGCCTGCTGCGCCGCTGGTTTCTAGATTTTTAACGTTAAAATCGCTGCTGTGTTTACCCCAAGAGGTGAAATACATCACTGACTGTGGGCTGCTTGGCCCAGCAACGCCGCTAGTAATCGGCTTAATCGCGCTGGCGGTATTCGCTGCGGTATTGTCAGCATCAAGGCGAATGAGTTTGAGGTTGTCAATAAAGGCGTCTTTGCCTTCACCTTTGGCTGAATCCCATTGCTCCCACTTCAGATGGAAATCAAATTTAGCTTTAAATTCGATTTCATAATGCTCCCATTTCTTAGTGTCTTTCAGGCGATTGGGAAAGCCATTGGCGGTACTGGCTATCCATTGCTCTTTGCGACCCGGTTTGCCTTCATCTAAACCAAGCGTTGCGCCGCAATTGCTGCCGCACATGCCTAAATAATCAAAAACAATTTTGTATTGGCCTGCTGGGAACTGCTTACGGCTAAAAATATCGCCGATATTCACCGGTTTATTAAAGCGCGCAGCTTTGTTTTCGGCATTGAGTGGGTCAGGCTCAATCGAGGTGTATATTGGCGAGGTTTCTTCTCCGCCTAGGCCAATCCATTGACTTAAATCTTGGTTGAAGTTGTCTTCCATGACCGGCGTTTCGGCGTGGGCAAACGCGGTAACGAGCAGTAATGGTAATAGTTTTTTTCTCATTATTATTCCCCTCTGTAAGGCAAAAAAAGCCAATGCTTAGCTTACTGTAAAGGGTGAATGACATACCAATTTATATGCCACTGTGTTTGATTTGTAGCTACTAAAAATGAACTACAACAAGAGCTGGCGCTGTATTTGATTTTGAACTTTTATTCGGTGGAAATGAGCGATGGATACCAATACACATACCTTGGCGGTGTTGTTTGCACAATTGGGTTTACCTAATCAGCCGCAAGACATTGAGCAGTTTTTGGCTGCGCACCATTTGCCTAGCGGCGTGCCGATTGCGCAAGCTTCGTTTTGGAGCAACAGCCAAGCTGCTTTTTTACGTGAGGCCTTAGAGCAAGATGCAGAATGGGCCGAGTCGATTGATGTGCTGGCCAATTTGCTGAGTCATTAATCACTTGGCATATCGGCGGCCTCTAGAAATAAATAGCCCAGTTGGTTCAGTTGTTGTTGTAAAAAATCAATCGCCGCTTGGCTGTCATGCGCATCGCCTTGGACGCTAAATTCGATATGCGCTTGCTGGCAATGCTGATTGCCAAAACTAGGTAAGCTAGAAAAAGTCAGCAGCGGCCATTGATCGACAACGGCTTGCATTAAGTCAATCAAATCACCTTCTTTGGCGTTGAGTACGGTCAAGCTGCGACGAGTGGCCACGGTACCAGCGGTGTAGTACTGATCGAGTAACCATTCCACCATCGGCCAAGCCATCGTTGGGAAACCTGGCAGTAAATAATGCTGTGCAATCGCCGCGCCAGCGACTTGGTTGACTGGGTTGGGGATGATGCTTGCACCTTGTGGGAACTGGGCCATTTTAATTCGATGCGGATACGCATCTGCGCCAAAGCGTTGTTCAATCAGTGCTGCCGCTTGCGGCTGGGGTAGCAATGGCACGTTGAGCGCGCTGGCTAATGCGGCGCGAGTATGGTCATCAGGCGTAGCGCCAATGCCGCCGCAGCTAATCACATGGCGCTGTTCGGCCAAAGTGCGTTTAAAGTGCGCGATTAACGTCGCCGGATCATCCGGCAAATAATGCACGCTGCTTAAGGTATGACCGCGCGATTGGAGTCGCTGCAAAATAGCAGCAAAATGCTGATCGACTCGGCGGCCGCTTAAAATCTCATCACCAATAATCAATAAAGTAAAATGCGCCATTGAGCCGTATCCATAAAATAGTTGTCTGATGGGTATAGCCATATAGCTTTTGTATTCTGTGCGCTGCATGGATATACATTGCGATTAACTGCTTTCTTCGCTTAAAGTTTGTAGGATTTGAAACATGTTTTGCAATACAGCCGGTATGGCTTGGCGACCTTTGATTTCGGCGGCCTCGGCGATTTCGAGTGCCATGCCGGGTTTTGAGTGATGGCGTAGCGCACGGCTGATGATTTCTTCATCGTTAAGCGGCGGTTGTTGTTCTAGCGCGGCACGGTAATAGTGATTCATTTCGCCGCGTGGTGCGGCAGCTTGGCGATAGGTGTCGGCAAAGCCGTTATCCCACAAAAAATGCTCGATGTCGCGGCAATCGAGCATGGTGATGTGTTGATCTTCTGGGCGACTCCCCAGCAGGCTGCGGGCGCGTTTTTGGTATTTCATGCCGGCGTCGTCGCCATCGCAAATCACATGCCAGTGAATCCCCAAATGATCGGCAAATTTAATCAACGGCGCTAAACCTGCTTGGGCAAACTCAACGCAGCGTATGCCTTCGAGTGGAAAATTAACCCCGCAAATTCGTGCGAGTTCAGGCAGTAACCAAAACTCAGTTTCACCTTCAACTAACAGCCAAACTCGGGCAAACATGCTGCTGGCGCGATTGCTGCGAATATGAAAAGCCACTTTTCGGGCGTCCGACATCGATAGCGCATGATCGGCTAATTGATAAACGTGAACGTGATTGTTGCGCCGCACTAAACGGCGCAGTGCGTGCTGCGCAAAGCTGCCGAGTAAGTCGCCATTATTGGTGGTAATGATTTTTTGTAAGGTGAGCTGCTCGATCAAGCCCCAAATCATCGCCAATTGAATCGGATGTAAATGCGTTTCGGGGTCTTCCATCACCAAAATCGGTTTTGCATCGGCGTGAAGTGGGTTTTCTCCGCGCGCGGCCAATAAAGCACCAAGCAGCATGAGTAGGGTGACGCGGCGTGAGCTCGAGCCAGAACGATTGGCGATTTCGATTAAAGTGTCGTCGTCACGAAAATTAAGCGGCGCTGCAGCGATTTGTTCTGCTAGCCGTTGTGGCGGCTCTTTGCCTTGTAATAAGTGCGCTTGTTCGTGAAACAAAGCTTGCATTGCGGCTAGGCCTGCGGATAACTCTTGTGGGTGCAGTTGATGCGGTAGCGTTAAAATTCGCTCAAATACGGCGCGCACTGCTGCGCTGGCCGGTAGCAGCGGGTCATCATCGTGCGCTTGGCTGGCTAAGCGCGGATGCGTTAGCCAATCGGTGAGTTGCATATCGCGAAAGCGGAGTACCGGATGCAATTGAATCAACTGCGTGGCGAGCGCATCGCTATTGGGGTGCTCAATTTCGTTGCCATCGGCAGCAATAAAGCAGCGTCGGGCGCGAATCTCGGTGTGACCAAAGCGCTCAGCAGCAAAGCGTAGCGCCAGCGTGTTTACTCCATTGGCATTGGGCCAAGTCAGTGCCCCCCAAGCGTTGGGCGTAGTGCACTGGAAAACCAAAGTAATGTGTAGCCGCCGCGCAATACTGGCACGCGAATTGGCAATGCGATGAAAATCATCGTGCGTAAATAAAGTGGCAATCGGGGCTGGGTGACTCAGGCAGCGACACAGCGCGCTAATCAGGCTGGTTTTTCCCCAGTTATTTTCGCCAAAGAGCGCCGTCGCGTTGGCATTCAATGCTAAGTCGATTTGACTAATACCACGAAAATTGGTGATTTGAAGCCGAGCCAGTTGCATTGTCGATTACCGAGTCAAGAAAGGGCGTCACGTTGATTAGTGCAATCATAACATGTACATGTCAATGTTCGTCAGCATGCATCAAGCGGCATGATCTAATACCCTTTGTTCGTTCTCTAGCCATTGATGGCAGGCCATGCGTAAGCGCTCCGCGCCAGCGGTGAGTTGTTTTTCGGCATGCCACACAATAAAAAAGCGGCGCTCCAAAGCGTGGTTTTTTAAGTGAATAGTGGCAAAAGTACCCGCCGCTAATTCGCGAGTAATCGCGCGGCGCGAACCGCAACTAATACCCATATTAAGTCGTATCGCTTCTCGAATCGCTTCGCCACTACCTAATTCAAGCACCACATTGATGGCACCTAAATGCGGCAAGAGCATGGTTTCTAAACTTTGCCGAACGCCAGAGCCCGGCTCGCGCAAAATCCACGCGCATTGCGCCAGCTCGTCAGTATTGGGGGTGCTGCCTGCCAAAGGATGATCGGGGTGGCAAAAAATGACCATCTCGTCTTTGAGCCAGAGCTCACACATTAAATTACTGTGGGTGAGCGGCGCTTCGATCAGGCCAATATCAGCCTTGCAGTCGAGTAGCATTTTCATCACTGCGGGAGAGTTGCCGATTTCAACTTCGTAGCGGGTGTTCGCCACTTGCATTAAAGGGGCGAGTAGCGCCGGTAACACATAGTTGCCGATGGTTAAACTGGCGGCGATTTTAAGTCGGCTTGGTGCACCTTGCTGGTAAATGGTTTCTAAGTCATTGGCCTGTTGCAGCATATTGAGTGCGCGCGGCAATAAATAGCGGCCGTGTTCATTGAGCGTGACGCGGCGGCCAATGCGATCAAACAAGGTAACGCCTAATCGACGCTCTAATTCGCCAATCGCGCCACTCATTGCCGATTGCGACAGGCCGAGTGCCGTACCTGCCGCAGTAACTTGGCCAGCTTGGCTGATGGCGACAAACACTTCGAGTTCTCTCAGTGTGATTTTTAGCATGGTATTTTCTTTTATCGGTTTTTCCGATGATTATAGCCTGAAAAACTGGTTATTAATGATGTAGGGGCAGGGGTAAAGTGGTGCTGTATTCAAATAAAAACACTACTGGATCTCATATGACGCTGACCAATCAAATCAAATCCTGTGCCCCAGGCTTAGCTGTTGTTCTGGGCTTAACGATTATCTCAACGATTGTTGGGAATGCTTTTCCGCTGATGGGCGGCGCAGTTGTTGGTATTTTGCTGGGGATTATTATTCGCAGCCGCACGACGATTGCACCGCAATTTAATGATGGAATTCAGTTTTCATCCAAACAAATTTTGCAATGGTCGATTGTCGGCTTGGGCTTTAGTTTGCCGATTGCCGACGTGATTAAAACCGGTATGAGCTCGTTAGAAATCACTTTTGCTACGATTACCGCAGCGGTACTCAGTGCGATTATTTTTGGCCGCTTATTAAAAATCCCGCTCAAACTGTGTGTATTGATCGGTACCGGTACGGCAATTTGTGGTGGTTCGGCGATTGCGGCGATTACCCCGGTCGTTAAGCCCGATGAGCACGATACGGCGTTCGCTTTATCAACGATTTTCTTATTTAATATTGTTGCCGTGCTGGTATTTCCAGCCATCGGCCAGATGCTGGGTATGAGCGATAGTGGTTTTGGCATGTGGGCTGGAACCGCGATTAATGACACTTCATCGGTGGTAGCGGCAGCGTATTCATGGAGTGACAATGCCGGTGACTATGCAACGATTGTGAAGCTGACTCGCGCCATGTTGATTATTCCGGTGACGTTGATTTTTGCTTTCTTGTTTGGCATGACGCGTCGTAAAGAAACCATCGCAGAAGAAACTGGTTCAGTCTGGAAAGCAGTGCCTTGGTTTATTTTGTGGTTCTTATTAGCGTCTTTGTTTGGCAGTATGTTGCCTGATTGGATGATTAAAACGGCGCAGTTTATTGCACCAGTGATGATTACGATGGCTTTGGTAGCGATTGGTTTGTCGACTGATTTGGGCCGGATGCGTCAAACCGGTTGGCGTCCAGTGGCTTTGGGTTTGTTGGTGTGGGTGAGTGTAGCCAGCACCAGCTTGGTGGTGCAGCATTTAACGAATCGTTGGTAATAAATTAAATTGAAATGAGAGGAGGGCTCGAATGCCCTCCTTAGTGCTATTTGATCCATCCCTATCCTAAAATCGCTGCATGGGTTTTAGCGATATCAGCAGTCAATTTATTCTGCGCATTTATTTTCTCGTTACATGGCTATAGTGGCTGCGCCCCTCTCTTAAGTGCACTACATTATTAGCAAGCCAGTTTTGTTACGGTGAACGGTTTACGAATTTGACCGCGCTCAGGCGGTGATGGATTCACTTGTGCGAAAACGCACAGCAGATTGAGTGAGCTAACTGTCCTCCATAGTATGCGTCTCGCAACATATCGTTGATTTAGGCCGGTGTCGCGCATCTATAGTCTTTGCTCTGTTGGTGGTTGACTTTAAGTCAGCAGTGGCGATCAACCTCTCATCGCAGTAAATCAAAATATATTTACTTCATATCGACGGAAAAATGCCATGAAACAAACCGATTGTATGTCGTTGACATTTGTGAGGTCGATGCATGTCTTGCTGGTTTTTGTTGTACTCGGCCTTTTTTTCTCTCTTGTTTACGCTCGAAGTGGCGGCGAATTTAGCGGTAGCCGTATTGAATCGGTTCATGTTCAATTTATGGATGGGCAGCAAGGAACGCCAACATATCGTGATGCGATTTTAAATGCATTTTCAGCTAGCCCGGGCAGTCAATATGATCCAGTGCGCAGCAATTTAAAGCTCAGTCAGGTGCGTCGCCTTAAATTTGTGCAAAAGGCAGACTATCAGATAGAAACCAGTGGTAATGGTAATGTTATTCTTACGCTGCAGGTTACGCTTAGCGATGCGGCCAAACCGCTCGCTGAATCTGCGATGGGCGTACTGGCCAATGGTGATTGGGGCGATTTTCCAACGTTGTATGCCGATGAATCCTCGGTTTTGCAGGCTAAGTTGGAAAATAAGTCGATGATTTTTTCCAATACAAATGCTTTTTTTGGTCGTCCTGATCTACTTACTATGGGTAATCCGCTCGCGATATCGCCATCAGGACGGGGTACAGATACGTGGGCTGAAAGTAGTGTTGAGCTAGGTCTATATGGGCTGAATGCGATTACCGAGCAAATTTCTGTTTTTGCCGGAGCCAGTGTGATCGCATCAGGGTCATTGGGGCCTGAACTTTTTACCGATGAGTCGCGTGTATATACAGGCGTTGAAGATGCTTACTTTGGCGTGATAGGCCGCAATACCACAGAGCAAGGTGGTGTGCGTCAGATGAGTTTGCTTTACGGGCGCAAAGCTTTTCAGATTGATAATGGCATGATCATCCGATTGTCGTCCGCCAATGGCGGTGAACGAGCGGCTTTGCAATCGAACCCCAGAAATGCAGCAGAAGAACTGATTCATGCCCAGTTTGTATACGATGCGCATAAATTAGAACTGTTTCGATTGGATCCGGATGAGCTAGTAGAAACAGACAGTAAAACGCGTATTCATGGCGTTAATTATGAAGGGCAAGTACTACCTCAGCTGCGTCTAGGGGCAATGTTGCTGCAAGTGCCTCAGTCAAACTTCTCTTATTACACAACGAATGCGACGTATTCTCGCCAAGGCTTGCGAGTTGCCGATCTGCGCCTGGCTTATGACACGCTTGCGGAAGATTCAAACTTTTATGCTCGGGCTGAATTCGCACGGCAAACCAATGAAAACTTTGATATGGACGCTCGTGCTGGTTACGTTGAAGCGGGTTATCAATTGCTTAGCATGCCGTGGCGGCCCACGCTAAGTTATCGCTATGCAAAATTCACGGGAGACAATCCTGATACGCCAACTTTCGAGCGTTGGGATCCTTTGTTTGCGGGTGGTGGTGGTGACGAATGGGTACAAGGATTAAATCAATATAAAGTGGTGCAAACCTCGAATGTGATTTCACATCGGTTTATGTCTCGTATGCAGCCAGCTCCGCGCTGGGAGTTAACGCCACAATTTTGGATATTTAAAGCCGATACCCTCAATAATTTGGGGGGTGCACAAGCTTTATCGGTGCTGCAGTCTGATGATTTGGGTATGGAGCTTAATCTGACGGCGCGGTATGTGGCCAATCCCAACTTGATTTTTGTCTTTTCCGCCGCTTATACCAAACCTGGCGAAGCCATTCGCAAGGCATTAAATGATGATTATCGTAATTGGTTTAGTGCCAGCGCATTCATGATTGCGCGCTTCTAAATATTCATTTCTCGAGGTTCATTCGTCTTTTAAAAGGAAAAATCATGCTTACGCTAAAAAAAACCTTAGGTCTTGCTGTGCTTGCCAGTAGTTTATTGGTCTTGGGCCAGCCTGCAGTGGCAGAGTCTTATCCGACCGTTGATATAAAACCGCTTGATCCTGCATTTTTTACGCCTAAACGCCATGAAGGTCGCACTTATCTCATTACGGGTGGCGCAAGGGGGATCGGCGCGGCATCTGCAATTCGCTTGGCCCGCGAAGGTGCAAAAATTGTGATTTTTGACGTGTTGGCAAAAGAAGGCAATGAAACTGTAGTGCAAATTCGTAAAGAAGGGGGACAAGCTGAATTTGTGAAAGGGGATGTTCGCAATAATGCGGATTTACAAAAAGCAGTTGATCTGGCGGTCAGTCAATTTGGTGAGCTCAATGGTGCACTGAATGCTGCGGGCGTGATGGCAGCAATGCCTCCTGACGTCGTTTTTGATTATCAAAAACAAAAAGATTTATTACCCAAAGCGATTGCCGATGCAGGGGATGAATATTTTGATACCTTAATGGCCATCAATGGGACGGGGATATTTAAATCAATGCGTGCCGAATTAAAGCCCATGCTTAAACAAGGTAAAGGTGGCGCTATTGTGAATATTTGCTCGATTGCTGGCTTAACGGGCCTTGCCGGTAATTCGGCCTATGTTGCAAGTAAGCACGCTTGTAGTGGTCTTACTCGAAGTGGTGCTATTGATTATGCGCCATACGGCATTCGGGTTAATTCAGTGAATATGGCCGCGACTGAAACGGCGATGACAGATATGGCAATGAAGTATGTTATGGCGGCCAGTAAAGAAAATACCAAGTCAACCGTGCCAAATATGGGGCGCACTAAGACGCTGAGTCTGCAAGCGTATGCCGACAGTCAAAAACGTCAGGCAACGGTTTGGGAGCAGGCATCGGTGATTGCGTTTTTATTATCAGATGAGGCATCCAATTTAACTGGTGCACTCTATGCCACGGATGGCGGTTGGACGGCTTATTAATTAGGTTTGTTTTGCTGCTTGAGTGCTTGTGCTCACCACCAGCGGCGTTCAAGTGGTTTGGTGTTTTGTGGTGGTGAGCCAGTTGCTTGGTGGCGCAGTGTTTGATAGGTCGCTGCTGGTTCTTTTGTTCAGTTACTTAACCGCATGTATTGATTGATAGGGTATTGCGCTGTGTGCTTTTGTATATAAAGCACAAAGCGCAATACCCTTTTTGTTTGGTGTGGCGATTTTTGAGGTTTTCATTGTGCCTCGCGCAAGTTTGATTAAGGCGCTCTAGACTGAGTGGCAATCGAGTGTAATTTGCCTTTTGAGGGGTAGAGATGATTTATTTAATCTGTGGGTTTTTACTGGTTGTCGCTACGGTATTGATACATGTATTGGGCATTTTTTTAATTACCTATGTTGAAAAATTCTTAATCCAGCAATTTGCCAGCTCGATCATGGTTGAGGCGATTTTATTTGTCATCGTGACCTATTTATTGATGGTGGTACATTTGGTGTCGATCTTTCTTTGGGCCTTTGTATATGTCGAGATTGGTGCCATGGATAATTTTAGCGATGCTTTTTTCTATTCGATTTCTAGTTACTCCACCGTCGGCTTTTATGCCGAAGGCCCCGCAGGGCCGATTGGCCGTTTAAGCGGGGCATTTGAATCCTGCGTTGGCATGGTGATGTTTGGCTTATCAGCGTCGTATTTGTTTGGCATTCGCGGCAAGTTAAATGCCAATGCATTGGCAATGCAAACATCAACATAGTCTATGGGTATATCGCTGTGGGCATTATTAATAAATGGATGTAGCTAAATACCCATCTACTTAAATTGTTTTTTCGCCACTGGCCTCTTGCGCTAGTCGCTGGCGGCGTTCCAGTTGTTTGGCGTCGTAAGCCGATTTGTGCGCGATATACAAAACACGGTCGACTTCGGCGCAGACATCGCCCTTGGCGTTCACCATTTCCACGGCATAGGTGCGAGTGATTTCTGGGGTGATGGCGAGTAATTGGTGAATTTCAGTCAGTTCTGCTTCATCCAGTCGAAATTGAGCCGTCAGTGTGCTGAGCGCTGGGCGTTTAAAGCGGATGGTGCCGCCTTTATCCCAAACTACATATTCTTCGCCCAAATTAAAATACAGCATGCTCATATAAAAAGGGTCGGTTGCGGCAAACATGCTGCCGCCAAACAGACTGCCATTGAGGTTGCGCGTTTTCCAGTTGAGTGGCAATTTGACGGTGATTTGCCGAACATCAGTACTAATTTGGCTGACTTTGCAACCGGTGCGGCGGATCGCAGGGTAGTAGTTAAAACCGATTTTTAATAGCGCAGCCGCAAGGCGCGGCCGAGCAAGGATGGCAAAGGCAAGTTTTTTTACTAGGGGCGACATAGTCATCCATCGGTTTCTAATGCGTTAATCAATCATGCCGCGCGTTGATTCCAGATTAAAACTCATAATCACGCTCAACTTTGGCGATGCATGTTTTGTACTGGCTATACCACTGGGCGCGTCCTGATTTTTGTGCCAGTTGATGCTCGCTATGGGCTTTCCAGTTTTGGATCGACGCTAAATCAGCCCAGTACGACTCCGTGATGCCAATAGCTGCTCGGGCAGATTCAAGCCCTAGGGTCTGTTGACGATTGGTTTTCGGTCGCGCTGGAGCGATTTTCGCGGCAGATCAAGGCATTTTATGCGACCAATAACCCGTTATTCGAGCATAAAATAACGCAGAGATGCCGCGAAAAGCGCCCAGCCCTTAGGGTTTGGCTGCTTTTGGCCTGACACTGCGTTGAAAAACGCTTGCATAGAATGACTATGCCACGCGTCTTTCGCCTTGTTTCAGGCCAAAATCAGCACAAACGCGATCTGCAAACCAAACGTCAACAGACCCTAAAAACCCCGGCTGGTCTTGTGCTAAGGCCAGCATTTTTTCAGCCATTTCAGCGTAGCCTTGCTCATCCTCAGTACGTATTGAAGTGAAAATCACTGCGTAGTAAGGAGGTTTTGGCGTATTGGCATAGCTGGGGTGCTGGTTTTCAGTTGTCATGGTGCCGTTATTGTCTCGAAGTGTTAATCAGGGAAATCGTCAGTGATATGTCATTTTTGCGGTGCGGTACACCACTGACGACGCAAGTTTAATCGGCTTCTTCGCCTAAAAATCCGCCGCTTTGATGCGACCACAGTCGCGCATAGAGGCCATCTTGCTCCAACAAGCTTTGATGATCGCCTTGCTCAACAATCCGCCCTTGGTCGAGCACAATCAAACGATCCATCGCCGCAATGGTGGATAAACGATGGGCGATTGCGACCACGGTTTTGCCTTCCATTAGGCGGTATAAGCTGGTTTGAATAGCTGCTTCAACTTCAGAGTCGAGCGCGCTAGTGGCTTCGTCGAGTAATAAAATCGGCGCGTCTTTGAGCATCACGCGCGCAATCGCAATCCTTTGGCGTTGCCCACCCGAGAGTTTGACGCCGCGCTCGCCGACATGCGCGTCGTAACCGGTGCGCCCAGCAGGGTCGCTTAAGTTCAGAATAAAATCATGTGCTTCGGCGCGTTTAGCGGCAGCAATCATTTCCTCATCCGTGGCATTGGGGCGGCCATAAAGGATATTTTCGCGCACTGAGCGATGTAACAGCGACGTGTCTTGCGTCACCATGCCGATATGCGCGCGTAAGCTGTCTTGCGTTACGTGCGCGATGTTTTGGCCGTCAATCGTAATTTGCCCCGACTGAATATCGTAAAAGCGCAGCAATAAATTAACAATCGTTGATTTGCCAGCGCCGGATCGACCGACTAAACCGATTTTCTCGCCGGCGCGAATGTGTAGCGACAATTGCTTGAGTAACAAGCGGTCTTGTTCGTAGCCAAAGTCAACGTGGGCAAATTGAACTTCTCCGCGCGGTACGGTGAGTGCTGTGGCGTCGGGCGCGTCATTGACTTCGTGTGGTGTAGTCAGGGTGTTGATGCCGTCTTGTACGGTGCCAATATGCTCAAACAGTGCGGCGATTTCCCACATAATCCATTGCGACATGCCGTTTAAACGCAGCGCCATGGCTAATGAGGCAGCAACCGCGCCAGCGCTCACCTGGCCATGACTCCATAAATACAAGGCGGTGCCGGCGCTGGCAATAATTAAACAGATGCTTAGGGTGTGATTGACCACCTCAAAGCTGCTGACCAAACGCATTTGGCCATGCACGGTATGCATAAACTCTTGCATGGCGCTGCGGGCAAACGCTGCTTCGCGCCGACCGTGCGAAAACAACTTTACTGTTGCAATATTGGTATACGCATCGGTAATTCGTCCCGTCATTAATGAGCGAGCATCTGCTTGGTTTTGTGCTGCTTTGCCTAGACGTGGAACAAAATAAAACATCGCGCCAATATAGAGCAACATCCAAGCCAACAGCGGCACTAGTAGCCACAGATCAAAGCTGCCAGCAACGGCCAGCATGGTGAAAAAATAAATTGCGACGAACACCATAATGTCGGTGACGATAAACACGGTTTCGCGCACAGCTAAGGCTGTTTGCATGACTTTGGCCGAAACGCGACCGGCAAATTCATCTTGATAAAAACTCATGCTTTGGTGGAGCATTTGCCGGTGAAAATCCCAGCGCAGCAACATCGGGAAATTGCCTGCTAAGGCTTGATGTTTCAGCAAAGTTTGCAAGCCGACCACTAGCGGGCTGAGTAATAACACGCCCGCAATCAAGCTAAGGCGAAAGTGCTCTTGCGCCCAGAGTTGGCTCGGCTCGACGTGTGCCAACCAATCGACAATATGCCCGAGCAAACTATATAAAATCGCTTCAAAAGACCCAATGATGGCGGTGCAGAGCATCATGCCAAAAATGAGTGGGCGCAGTCCTTTTGTACAGCCCCATATGAATGATTTGAAATCATGAGGTAAGGTTTTGTTTTGCTGTTCAGGGTAGGGGTGAACTATATTTTCAAAAAGTCGAAACACTGAGAGTTAGCCTTGCTGCCATTCGGATCGATAGATTGTACCGAAACTGTCGCAAGCAGCGCAGGCTATTGTCAGTTATCATCCGGTTTTTATGCGGTTTGAGTTGAATGCTGTGCCTCAACTCAGTGCAATGCAATTTCGGCTAGGCCGAATTAATTTGATGTGTGAGGGTGTGGCAGATGGATAGAAATGATTTACTCATTGCGACGCGCTCGGTGTTTTTGGCTGAATTTAATCAAAGAATGCCGATGGTACTGGCGCATTCGACAGGGCAATTATTTAATCAGGCCGATCGGGCCACTTCAATGCTTGAGCAACGCCGTTTACTCGCTGCGCGGCAATTGATTATGAATCACGATCAAAAACTTGAGCAGCAGCTATCGCGTCAGGTTGAGCAATTATTGCATCGCAGTTTTCAAACGGCTTATAACCACTTTCGACCGTCATTTACCGAGGGGCTCAATGCCACGTTATCCTTGGTCGAATCGGCGTCGTTTGAAGAAGAATTACATATTGATCAAATTACCACGCGTTTTCGGCAAGAGGCCGAAGAAGGGATTCGCGATTTAAATATTCGCATTGCTTTATTGCTTGAGCAAGACGTGATTAAAGAGCGTGAAAACCCATTTCGTACTTATATTATCTCGCGCAGTATTGCCAATGCATTAGAAGAAACGGTTGCCGAAACAGGTAGCGACAATGAATTAATTCCAGTACTGCTAGCGCAACTCACTACGTCAATGTGCCCGCATATCGCGCCGCTGTATGAGGCTTTAAATCAGCTGCTGGCCCAGCATGGCATTGCCGCGCAATTGCAATTAAAGGTTAGAAAACAAAGTGAACCCGCTGCAATCGCAGCGAGCAATCTGCTGGATCAACCTGATGAATCGCCCTCAGCATTCACACCCGATGCGCAACACAGCGCACCCGCATCGGGAGGCCGTGAGCCGCCGCGCGTAGCGGCACCCATTCGTTCATCGGCAGCTTCATCAGCAACTTCATCAGCTGGTTCGGTAGGCGCAGCGCCGTGGAGCGCACGCTCGGAAGATCAATTTTTGGATTTTGTGCAATCTAGACCGTCTTCATCGCAGGCATCATCGCAAGGTACTGCGTCAGCGAGTGCGCCCAATGATCTGGCTAGCATGGGGTCAGGCGAATCTGCCGCGATGGATTTGGCGGTAGCGCCAGCGTCCAGTGCAGAGGCGCGCGCCAGTATGGCGCGAGCACCATCATGGTTGAGTCATCTGGGGCAAGTGGGGCGAAGTATTCAGCAATTTTTTAGTGGCCACAGTCTGCAGCCAGGTGCGCAGGGGCAAGGCCCGGTGTGGGATGAAGCTGCATCGCTGGAACTGCGTTCGGTGAGTGTGCCGCTGAGCCAATCACTGCAAAGTCTGATTGAAGTCGCCACGCCAACGGGCGACGCCATGTGGAATGGCGATGGCAAGCTGCGCAATCTGATTTTAGAGCAGCGCCAACAATTGGGCGCCAGCACCAGCGACGTTAATGAGGCGATGACGATTGATGTGGTCGCCATGCTGTTTGAATTTATTTTGCGTGACGATAAAGTGCCAGCCGAAGTTCGGGCGCAGCTTGGGCGTTTGCAGTTTTTGGTATTAAAAATCGCGCTGCAAGATCCAAATCTTTTTGCCAGAAAAACCCATCCAGCGCGCATGCTGGTCAACCGAATTGGTTCGATTTCTCTGGGTATGCAGCAAAATAGCGAAAGCGCCGCCCGAGTCAATACCGAGATTTGCCGCATTGTGGCGATTATTTTGGCCGATGAAAGCGAAGATTTAGGCTTGTTTGTGCAAATGCTCGATGCGCTGGATGCATGGGTGGCCAATGAATTAGCCCATTGCGAAAAAATGGCCATTAGCGCCACGCAAGTTTTGGATTCTGCCAAACAGCGCACATTACATTTTGCGCGAATTACCGCAATGATTTCTGACGCTTTATCGCCCTATACCATTGAGCCGTATTTGTATGACTTTTTGGTCAGCACTTGGGCGCGGGTCATTGAATTGGCCGGGCGCGAAGCGCCGCATAAAGAAACACAATATCGTTTATTGGTGCCCGATTTGATTTGGAGCTTGGCACCAAAAGTTGATCGCGATGAATGCAAAATTTTATTGGGTTTGATTCCAACCATGATTGCCACTTTGCGCGAGGGAGTGTTAACGCTCAATTGGACGGCCGAACAATTACAAGAACTCAACTTGCATTTGGTCGATGCGCATCGTTTGGCGATGCGCTCAGGTGCTAGTCAAGTGCTGAATGCTGTGCCGCCACCGCTATCGGTGATGCATGAGGCTTTTGCGCCATTTTTGGACGCGGTGCATACCACTGAAACCTCCGAGAATGAGGTGGTGGTGACGTTAAATCCGCTGTTTATTCAAGCTGAGATCGATGCTTTAGAAATCAACCTCAATCTGATTGATCAATTGATTGAGTCGGAATTAGGGCCGCAAACCTTAGTTGAGATCGACAATGAAGATGAAGATTTTACGGCGTGTTTAAGCAATGGCGTGGCGGTTGAGATTAATTTTGATGGCACTGCGCGTATTGCGCAATTGAGCTGGCAAGCCAATCATCCCGATGCGATTGTGTTGACTTGGCCCGACCAAGACGCACCGGCGGTTTTGAGTTTGCGGGCGTTTCGCCGATTGTTTGCGCGTGATCGCGTGCGCTTTTTAGAGCAAGCACCGCTGTTTGATCGCGCCATGAACGAATTATTGGCCTCGGCCGAGCAAGTGGCCAGCGCCGAAACTGCATTGCCGAGCATGGCGATGGCCTAACCAAGCCCAAGCAAGCATGGGTAATCGCCTAAAACAGCGTCTCGCTGGTGCTGGTCTTGATATGAGCTCAGCGTGACGTGTCGAATGTGGTTCGAATGTCTACTTTGTGCGCCTTTTCTGGCAACTGAAGTCAGCTTAACAAGGTAGAATAAGCCTTGCTTCTTACTTCGGTGCCCGCATGTCCAGCCGCCTGCATATCTACCAGTCCAATCGCCTAGAAAATCTGTTCGAATTACTGCAAGCGCTGTATGGCGTTGCCTTGAATGATCCGTTTGCCAGCGAAAAAATCATAGTCTCCAGTAAAGGGATGGAACGCTGGCTGCGGTTTAAATTAGCCGATCGCGTCGGCATTTGCGCGGGGATCGATTTTCAGTTGCCGGCGAGTTTTGTCTGGTCTTTGCTCAAAGACGCATTGCCGCATTTGCAAGCCGATTCGCCGTATAGCTCTAGCCCGCTGGCTTGGCGCTTATTTGGCGTATTGCCCACATCCGGCGCACGCGCCGCCAGCCCGATTGTCGCTGCGTATTTGAATGAGGGGGACGCGCGGCGGCAAATGGCGTTGGCGGGTAAATTGGCCGACGTGTTCGATCAGTATTTGGTGTTTCGCAGCCATTGGATTGCAGCGTGGGAAGCGGGGCAGTTAGTGGGCTTGGGCCCCGATGAAGCGTGGCAAGCGACTTTGTGGCGGGAAGTGAAAGCCAGTATCGACGCCGATTTTGGCGCAATGCCACATCGTGCCGATATGTTTGTGCAGCTCTTTAATACGTGGAAAAACGATGGCCCAAGTCGTTTGCCAGAACGGATTACGGTGTTTGGTATTGCTGGCATGCCGCCAGCGTATATCGACGTGCTGGGCGCGTTGGCCGAACATATCGACGTGAATTTATTTTTACTCAATCCTTGCCGCGAAGAATGGGGTGCGATTGTCAGCGCCCAAGTGATTGCGCGCCGCGAGTTAGACCGCGCGCAAGAATCGCTCTACCTCGATATTGGTCATCCTTTATTGGCTTCGATGGGCAAGGCGGGCCGCGACTTTTATCGCGCGGTGACTGAGGCTTTCCCGTGGAGCGGTGGCGGCGAGCAGTGGTTGTTTTATGACCCGCTCGAGCATGTTGCCACGCCGAGCTTATTGCAAACGCTGCAATCGGACGTGCTTAATCTACTCAATCGTGATGCATTAAATGCCCAAATGGTTGCAAAGAACGATCGTTCACTAACGTTCCATAACGCACATAGCGCGATGCGTGAAGTTGAAATCTTGCACGATGAAATCGCCGCCATGCTGGTCAATGACGATAGTTTGTTGGCCTCCGAAATCGCCGTATTACTGCCCGATATGGGACCGTATGCCCCGCTGATTGAGGCGGTTTTTGGCGGTGCCAAAGCCTCTGGCGCGCCCAATATTCCTTTTAATATCGCCGACTTAACCACGCAACAAGAATGCCCTGCGGTTGATGTGTTAATGCAACTATTGCAATTGCCGGAAAGCCGCTGCAAAGCCGATGAAATGTATGGTTTACTCGAAACGCCGCAAGTGGCGGCGCGCTTTGACATTAGTAGCGATCAATTGCTAACGATTCGGCATTGGATTGCGGCCGTCGGCATTCGCTGGGGCTTAGATGCTGCGCATCGGGCTGAGTTTGATTTGTCCGATATGGGCGCGGCCAATACCTGGCAGCTGGGTTTGGATCGATTGCTATTGGGTTTAGCCTTGCCCAATGCATTGGCGGGCGAGGCTGTGCCGCTGTGGGGCGAGGCAACGTCTGAATTAGCCGCGCTTGCGCCGTGGGATGATTTAGAAGGCTCGCAAGCGAGCTTATTGGCCAAATTAACCACATTTATTACCGCAGTCCGTGATTGGCGGGCGGCGCTGAGTATTTCGCGCACTTTGCCTGAGTGGCGCGATGCGGCGTTATTGTTACTCGAAAGTTTTATTTTATTTGACGAGCATGACGAGGCTGAACTCAAACTGGCTGAAGCCATTCGCACGACGTTGGCCGACTTGGCCGATGAAGCGCAATTGGCCGGTTTGGCTGAGCCCGTGCCGCGTGAAGTGGTTTGCGATTGGCTGCAACATCGGTTTGAAAACAGCAGCCGAGGTTCTGGCTTTATGTCGCGCGGGGTGACGTTTTGCACCATGGTACCGATGCGCGGTTTGCCGTTTCGGGTAGTGGCGGTGCTTGGATTAAATGAAAATGATTTTCCCCGTAATCCGCCAACGGCTGGCTTTGATTTAATTGCCCAGCATCCGCGCTTAGGCGATCGCTCGCGCCGCTTGGATGATCGGTATTTGTTTTTAGATTTGATTTTGGCGGCTAGAGAAAAACTCTATTTGTCGTGGGTTGGGCGCAGCTTAAAAGACGATGCGCATTTTCCGCCTTCGGTCTTGGTGAGCGATGTGCTCGATTGTGTGGCGCAAGGGTTTTTCCTTGAGGGTGATTTAGACGCGAGTCTCGAAGTGCGGCGAGCGAATTTATTGCAGCATTTAACCCTTGAGTATCCTTTGCAACCCTTTAGCCTACAAAACTTTGTTGGCCATACCCCAGAACACCATGCCATTGCGTCGTTTAATCCGCTGTGGTGCCGTGCCGCCGAACAAATTGCCTTGGCGGCGGTCGGGCGAGTGCCTAGCGCTGATGAAGGCGCAGGCGAGGGTGTTGTATTGAATGAACTGGCGCAAAGCGCTGCGATCAGTGATGCGCCAAGCGATTCAGGCGCGATCCATTTAACCACCACCGAGCAATATCCGCCGTTTGCCATGCCCAATAGTTTGCGCTGGGATGAATTGGCGCAATGTTTGGCAAAACCTGCGGCCTACTTTTTGCGGCATCGGGCAAATTTGCATTTTCAGCCTAGCGCCAATGATGCGGGTTTAGAGGACGATGAGGCGTTTGATTTAAAAGATTTTCGCGATAATGCCGTGCGCGATTTGGGCCTTAAGTATGGGCTTGAAGCTCATGATTTGGCTTTTGCGCGGGGCAATACCCCTTTGGGTGTGCCGGGTGAAATGCTCGTGGATGAACAGCTCTTTGCCGCGTGTGCGCTGCTGGATGCTTTGCCGCGCTATCAAAGCAGTGATGTGTTGCCAGCGCAAATGGTGCAAGTTACGGTGTCACCGTCTTTATCGGCATCACCGGCGGATGTGCAGCTTACCGGTTGGTTAGATGCCTGTTATGCCGATGGGCGCATTGTTTTAAAAAGCCAAATTTATCCGCGCGATATGTTTCGGGCTTGGGTTGAGCATTTGCTGTTGTGCGCCATGCAGCCCAGTGCGATGCGAACCGTAACGCGCTGGTTGTCTCCTGAGCGCGTGTTGTACTGTTCGCCCATTGCACCGGAACAAGCGGTGGCGTATCTGCAGGATATTTTGGCTTTATATCAAGCCGCAATGGCCGCGCCATTGCCGTTTTTTCCGCACAGTGCTTTAGCGTGGGGCAAGGCCGTGCCTAGCGATACGGTAGAGGATGAAGACAGCCAAGCCTTACGTTGGGCGGCGGCGATTAAGCGTTGGTTGCCGAGCTTTAACCGCGATGGCGAATGGTTAGAAGTACAAAATCAATTGCTTTGGCCGCAAGATCCGCTGCAAACCAATAGCGAAAATGGCGTGCAATTTGTCGCATGGGCAACGCGGATTGTGTTGCCGATGTTGGCCGCAGTCGAGGAGCGAACCTTGCACCATGATTTAAACCGCTGGTTAGCCGAACAAGGAGCTGCGTGATGACTGAAAGCCAACGGAATGAATCGATGGCGCACGCCAGCGTGGCAGCGTCCTTAGCCGCAGATAAAGCGGCGCTACCTGAATTTGCGCCGTTAATGGTGCACGATGTGCCGCTCGGTGGCCGAGTGTTGATTGAAGCTTCGGCCGGTACCGGTAAAACCTTTAATATCACGGGTCTCTATGCGCGCTTGATTTTAGGTGCGGGTATTGGGCCAGATGAGCCAGCGTATAACGCGGCCAATGGATTACTCCCAGAGAGTATTTTGGTGGTGACGTTTACCAAGGCGGCAACGGCCGAGCTTAAAGATCGGATTCGTTTGCGTTTAGCGCAATTAACGCAAACCTTTGTTGAGCAAACGCCAGTGATGGTCGGCGGCGCGCCGGAGCCATTTTGTGCCGAGGTGTGGGAGCGGGTGTTGGCCGAAGGCTTAGATCCCGATCCTTTATTGCGGCAACTGCGCTTGGCGCTCGCTACGCTCGATTGCGCAGCGATTTCGACGATTCATAGTTTTTGCCAGCGCTTATTGACCGAGCAAGCGTTTGAGGCGGGCTTTGATTTTGATCGGCAATTGCTTGAGGACGAAAGCGAATTACTCGCTGAGATTACCCATGATTTTTGGCGCAGTCAGGTGTATGCCGCTGATATGGCGTGGGTGGCGTATTTGCGTGAGCAAAAAATCGACGTGCCGTATTTAGAGCAATTAGGCGGGCAAGTGAAAAGTCTTGATCCGGCGTATTTCTTGCCTTTGCCCGATTTGCCATCGGCCACGTATCGCGACGAGCGCCGCGCGCAATATGCTGAGCAATGGCAACAATGCCAGCGCTGGTGGGATCAAGACGAAATCGCCGCGCTATTGCTCAATGCCCATGCCGGAGGTATTTTTTCTGGCACGTATAAGCTAACGAATGAAAAATGGCAGGATGGCTTGGCCGCGGTCAATCGCTTATTACAAAGCCCAACGCCCAGCGTGTCTTTATGCAAAGACTGGGAAAAATTTACCCAAAGTCATTTGCTAAAGATGACTAAAAAAGAATTTAAACCGGTCGTGCCGCAACATGAATTTTTTATCGCTGCCGAGGCTTTATTGGCCAATGCCGACAGTATGGCCGCCGATTTGGCCTTGCAACTTAAATACTGGCGCTTGGATTTTGCGCGCTATGTGCGTGAGCAATTGGCGCTACGCAAAGCGCACAGCGGCAAAATGTCATTTGATGACAGCATTACTTGCTTAGCTGGCGCGCTGAACGATACGGTGCGGGCGCAAAATTTGGCCAATAAGGTCAATCAAAAATATCGCGCAGCCTTGGTGGATGAGTTTCAAGATACCGACCCTTTGCAATTTAAAATTATTGATCGATTGTTTGGTCACGCCTTAAGCGACGGCAGTGCGCCGCCGTTTTTTATGGTGGGCGACCCGAAGCAGGCGATTTACGCTTTTCGCGGTGCCGACGTGTATGCCTATTTGGGCGCGCGTGGGCAGGCCAAAGCGTGTTATTCCATTGAAACTAATTTTCGTTCGGACGCGCCGATTGTTGAGTTTGTGAACGCGCTGTTTGCGCCCAAAGATGCTTTTGTTGAACGGCAAATTAGCCATCCGACCATTGCCGCCAAGCAAAGCGGAGAATCTAAATGGCAATGCGCCGATGATCGCGCGGCGGTACACGCTTTTGTGTTTGATGGCGGCAATCCCGATACGGCTGAAAAAATGCTGTTGGCAGCGACCGCTGATGAAATTGCTGGTTTACTCAATGCCGCCAGCCAAGGCAAAGCCACGCTCAGTGGGGCTGCTTTAAGTCCAAAAGATATCGCGGTTTTGGTGCCGAGCCATCGGCAAGCGCATGCCATGCGCCACGCTCTGGCTGAGCGCGGCGTGGCGGCGGTGATGCAAACCCGAGAAAGTGTTTTTGCCTCCAGCGAGGCGCAAGGCTTGTGTGCGATGCTGGCAGCGATTGAAGCGCCAGCGCAAACCAGTTTGCTGCGTAAAGCCTTGGTGAGTTCAGTGATGGGCTTTAGCGTGGCGCAATTAATGGCGCTGCAATTGGACGATGCAGCGTGGCAAGACGAAGTTGAAAACCTGCAAAGTTGGCGTGATGAATGGCGAAAATTTGGCTTTATGCCGATGTTTCGGCGCTGGTTGGTCGAGGCCGATATTGCCAGCCGCGTATTAAAGCAAGACGGTGGCGAGCGGCGCTTGACCAATTTACTGCACGTGGCTGAGCTGGTGCAGCATGAATCCAGATCTCGCCCCAATCCTGCCTTGTTGTTAGCGTGGTTAGAGCGGCAAATTGCCGAGCCCAATCAAGGCGCAGAAAGTCAACAAATGCGCTTAGAAAGCGACGCCGATCGCGTGCGCTTGGTGACCATCCATGCATCCAAAGGCTTGGAATATCCGATCGTATTTTGCCCGTTTGCATGGAAAGGCAAGGGCGAGCTGGTGCGTAACCGGCAATGGGTGTCGTTTCATCAACCGAGCGCGGCGCATGCGCTGCAAATTGATGTGGGTACGTCTGAGCTCGAGGCGCATCTTGAGCAAGCCGAGCACGAAGCCTATGCCGAGCAGATTCGTCTGTTGTATGTGGCCGTCACCCGCGCCAAACATCGCCTGTATTTGGCTTATCCGGCGTTTGAAAAACTCGCTTGGCAGTCGCTGGCGGGACTTAATAACGCGCCTTTGACGCATTTATTGCGCACGGAATCAGGTCAAACCATTAGCGAGCACCTCAAATCGCTTTCGCTGCCTTTGCTGAGCGACGCATTTAAGCGCTTGGATGCGCGCGTGACGGTGAGTGGTTTACCCGAGTGGACTCGATTTGCGGGTACGGATCGTGCGCTACCGCATTTGCAATTGGCGGCGCGCTCTAAGCGCTTTGATTACGCACCGTGGAGTTTGGCGGCGCCGTGGCGCTTAGCCAGTTTTACTTCGCTCACGCGCAGTTATGCCAGCGATGCGGTGGCTGAAGCGGGGACTGATTACGATGCCGATGGGGTGCAAGTACTGCGCTTGGATAGCGAAGCGTTGTCGGATGAAATGCGCTTTCGATTTATGCGCGGTAGTCGTGCTGGTACCACATTGCATTCGGTGTTTGAGCATACTGATTTTACGCGAGTCGATGCAGGTGTCTTGGCGCAGACTGTGACGCAAGCGATGCAAAAATCGGGCTTGGCCTTGGCGCTCGATGCCGCACCACAAGTGGCCGATTGGCTGCTGGCGGCGCTCGCCGCTCCAATTGAGCTGGCGGCGGGCGTATTGCGGTTAAATCAATTGGCGCAGCGCCAGCGCTTAAATGAATGGCAGTTTTTATTGGGGTGTAAGTCAGTCGATATCGCCGCATTTTGCCGCGTACTGGCTCAGCCCGAGTTTGGCGTTGAGCCGCGCTTTATTGCCGCTGCGCAGCGGTTAAAGCCCGAAAGATTCGTCGGTTATTTAAATGGTTTTGTCGATTTGGTTTTTTTCTGGCAAGGCCAGTATTTTATTGCCGATTACAAATCCAATTTTTTGGGCGATCGCTTGAGCGATTACGATCCAGCCGCATTGCGTGATGTGATGAGTGACTCGCATTATTACTTACAGTATTTGCTGTATAGCTGCGCTTGGCACCGGCATATGTTGGCGCGCTTGGGGGAAAAATATGACTATGAGCGTGATTTTGGTGGGGTGTTGTATTTATTTATTCGAGGTATGTCGCCAGAAATCGCTAATTGTGGCGTTTGGCACGATAAACCCCCTTTGAAACTGATTGAGGCGCTTAATCGTGCTTTAGGTGAAGGCGTAGCGCAATGACCAATACTGTAGAAACTAGTACGCCACTGACTGCGATCAATCCCAGCGCAGTAGAGAAAATCGATTTTTCTAGTGTACTGCTGGATTTATTACGGCGCAAAAACCCTAACGCGCCCGCTGATTTATTGGGGCTTGCCGCGCAATTGGCTAAAGCCAGCGAGCGCGGCGATGTTTGTGTGGATATTCCGCCGCAAACCGATTTGGCGGCATGGCTAGCGAGTGGTTTGGTGGGCGAGGCGGGTGATTTTATGCCCTTGATCGCCTCGCATCAGCGCCTGTATTTAGCGCGCTATCACGCGTATGAGTCGCGAGTGGCGTTGCAATTGCGTGCCTTGGCGCTGGATGCGCCACCGGCGCCAGACGAAGGCCAGCTGGCGGCGCATTTGCAGACTTTTTTTGCCGATAGCCAAGAAAACCCCGATTGGCAAAAAATCGCCGTGACCGCTGCGCTGCATCAACGATTGAGTATTGTGAGCGGTGGTCCAGGAACTGGAAAAACCACCACGCTGATTAAATTATTGACCTTGCTGCAAATCAGTAGCGATCGTGTTCTCAATATTGCGCTGGCGGCGCCAACCGGTAAGGCCGCCATGCGCATGCAGGCGGCGATTAGTCAGGGTAAGCAAGATTTAGCAGCCAAAGGCTTGCTAAGTGCTGAGTTGGCGGCGCAGATCCCCGATCAAGCCACGACTTTGCATCGCTTGCTCGGCAGCCAATTTAATTCCGTGCAGTTTCGCCATCATGCCGCGCGCCCTTTAGTGCTCGATGTGCTGGTGCTGGACGAAGCGTCGATGATCGATTTGGCCTTGATGAGTAAATTGGTCGACGCTTTGCCGCCACAAGCTCGCTTGATTTTATTGGGTGATAAAGATCAGCTCGCTTCGGTTGAAGCGGGCGCGGTGATGGGCGATTTATGTGCTGAAAGCGGGTTTTCGCCTGACTTTGCCGCTAAATTGTCACGCTTAACCGGCCAAGTGGTTGAGCCAAGTTTTTCCGCGTCGGCATTGGGCGAGCATGTGTTGACCTTGCATAAAAGCTATCGGTTTTCTGGCGCGATTGGCGCTTTGGCCAAGGCGATTAATGGCGGTGATTTACGCGCAATCAGTACGCTATTGCAGTCTGCCGCCAGCCAAGCCAAAAGCGATGCGCCCTTAATTTGGTATGCCAGTAATCCCGCTGCCAGCGGCCAAGATTTATCCGTGCCACTGCTGGCGGGCTACGCGCCATTTTTTGCTGCGGTGGCGGCCAATGCCGCGCCGAGCGAAGTGTTTAAGGCATTTGATGCGTTTCGAGTATTGAGCCCGGTGCGCCAAGGCGCAGCCAGCGTGTCGCGCGTGAATCATTTAATTGAGGCGCAATTGGTCAAACAAGGTTTAAGAATGAATGACCAAGTTTGGTATGCCGGCCGGCCGGTATTGGTGCCGCAAAATCTTTATGATTTGGCGCTGTATAACGGCGATATTGGCCTGACTTTGATGGATGACGCCGGCAAGCTCTGGGTGCATTTTCCCGATAGCGATGGCGGCACGCGCAAAGTCGCCCCCGCGCGCTTGCCCTCAGTGGAAACCGCGTTTGCAATGACAGTGCATAAATCGCAAGGCTCGGAGTTTGCGCATGTGTTATTGCTGTTGCCCAGCCCAAGTGATGGCAGTGCCAGTGTCTTAAGTCGGGAGCTGGTTTACACCGCTATTACGCGTGCGCGCAAGCAAGTGAGTTTGTGGGGTGAGGAAAGCATTATTACGAGCGCCAGTCGCAAAGGCATTACGCGGCAATCGGGTTTGGCGCTGCGTTTACTGACTTAATTGGTGCAATACAGCGTGGTTGGATGATTTAGTGCTCACCATCAAACAAAAATCTGCCGCTGCAAGGCGCTCGCTTGTGGTGTTTGGTAATCAATTTTCTGCATTTGCAAAGCGGCTAGCCAGCCTAATTCTTGGATCACCCAACTCATGTCGGCCGCAACGGGCGCTGAAATGCTGAGCATTTGTCCGCTAATGGGGTGTTTAAAACGCATTTGGGTGCACGCGAGCAGCAGGCGATTTACGCCAAACGCTTGGGCGAACGCCCGATTGTGTCGACCCTTGCCGTAGGTGGTGTCGCCAATAATTGGATGGCTAAGGTGCTTGAGGTGACGTCGGATTTGATGGCGGCGGCCAGTGATTGGATCGAGCCTCACTAAGGCGTAGCGGCTGCTGGGGTATTTATCGACCGACCAAGGTAGCTCGACACTGGCAATGCGTTGATAGTGGGTTTGACTGGCTTGGGCGGCTTTTTCAACGACGCCACCAAACACTTCAGCGTCGTCTTTACGAATTTCCAGTGGATGATCGATTTCGCCTTGCTCATCTGGCCAGCCGCGCACCACGGCGAGATAGTTTTTTGCCACTTGCCGTTCGGCAAATTGCATCGAGAGTGCGCGGGCGCTGTCTGAGTTGAGCCCAAACAATAAAACCCCTGAGGTGGCTTTATCCAAGCGATGCGCTGGATAAACATGCTGGCCAATCTGATCGCGTAATAGTTGCACCGCAAAGCGCGTTGCGTACGCGTCTAAACTACTGCGATGAACCAATAAATCGCTGGGCTTGTGAATGGCAACGAGATGATCGTCTTGATACAGAATGGGGAGCATAGCGTTGCTTTGTGGCGAGAGGTTTTGATGAAGCTGGCTGATTTATGACGAAATCAGTCAGTGTGTGCTAATGTAATGGTTGTCTGCTTGCGTTTTGGGTATGTCATGTCAATGGTTCAGCAATTGCCACATTATATTTGTGGCCATTATCATCCGCTTGAGGCCTATCAGCAATCTGATGATCACTCACAAACTTTGTGCTGGTCGGCAATGACATTGCCTTGCCCGAGCTGTTGCGTGCAAAGCGTACAAACCTTAGATTTGAACCCGCAAGTTTACGTTAATCTTCAGCAATTATCACCCAGTTTGACTGCTTTTGTGATCGAGGTGAGCGAGGTAAGCCAGCCTTTGGATGGCGTTTTATCTCTGACCGGTTACGTGCAGCGCGCGGCGTCAATTGATGAATTGCATCCTGGCGGCGATATTTTTGACCTGCCCAATGCAGTGTGGCGCAAAGAATATTGGTTTGATAATGACACTGAGCCGATGCACGTAGTGGCCTTGCTTCGGCATTTAAAGCAAGAAATGCGCTGGTTAGAAACGTATTTGCCGCAAGGCGTGCGCGCGATTCATTTTGCTGATTTTGTCGGCACAGCTTAATTAATTTGATAAATTGATCATCGATTGCAAAAAGCCCCAACGGTGCAAGACGTTGGGGCTTTTTGTTGGCTGAAACCTTTATCCAAATAGATTTTGCCAAGTGGCTTGCACCGATTGCAGATCGTTTTCCAGTGGCGCAATCATGTCCGGCGTGAGCGGCGTGCCGTTCAGGCGATTGATATGCTGCAAGCGGCGCAGCGCGCGGTAAGCAATGCGAGCGTGTTCTGCGGCGTGGCTGCTGATTAAGCCATGCTGGGCGGCGGTGTCCAGTAAAGCGATATTGCCCAAATTGGCTGTGAGCGCGGGAATGGTCGATGAATATGCCAAAATCAAAAATTGCATAATAAATTCAATATCCACAATCCCACCGCGCAAATGCTTTACATCCACTGCGCTGGCGGGGTGGGTTTCAAGGATTTTCTCGCGCATTTTTTGCACTTCGGCTTTGAGCGAATCAATATCACGCTCTAAACAAATGATGGCGTTGCGAATCAGCGTGAATTTTTGACCAATCGCGGCGTCCCCTGCGCAGTAGCGAGCACGTGTGAGCGCTTGATGCTCCCAAACCCATGCCGAATTGCGCTGATATTGCTCGAAGGCATCAATACTGGAAACCAAGAGTCCCGATGTACCATTGGGGCGTAAGCGTAAATCAATGTCATACAGCTGACCGGCTGAGGTCATGCTGGTGAGCCAGTTGACCACCCGCTTGGCAAAGCGAGCGTAGATTTCGCCCGCGTTGGGGTGCTCGTCCTCGTATAAAAACACCAGATCTAAGTCCGACGCATAGCCCAATTCTTTGCCGCCCAATTTGCCATAGCCAATAATGGCAAATTGCGGTGTGTCGAGGTGTTTATTGGGCATTTCGCGCCAAACTTCTTCGATGGCAACCGATAAAATCAGATCGGCCAGATCAGATAAATGATCCGAAAGCGTTTCTAAAGGCAATAAATCGGCCAAATCTTGCGACACTAAGCGAAAAATCTGCGTATGTTGAAAGTGCCGCAAGCAATCCATCTTGGCTTCGGTGTCGTCTTTCAGCTGGCTAATTTCTTGCCGAAGTTGCTCGCCTAATTTGCCCCAGTCAGGCGCTTGATGTAGTAAACGTGAATCGAGGAGTTCATCGAGCAAGATGGGGTGGCGAGTGAGGTATTCAGACACCCAAGGGCTAGCGCTATATAGTGATGCGAGCCGTTTTAACGCTTGTGGATGCTCGGCTAGCAGTGCTAGATAAGACTCGCGGCGGCCAATGGCTTCGAGTAAGTCGAGTAATCGCGTCAGCGTAATGTCGGGGTTGCCCACTTGGGCGGAGATGGTAATGAGTGACGGTAAGATCGCGTCCAGTCTTTGTCGGCAGCGGTCGGGCATTTGCCGATATTTGCTGCTGTCGTGCAAAGCATTGAGTCGACGTTGGATTTCAAGTGGTTTTGCAAAGCCTAGCGCGCTTAATCGACTGGTGTCTTCATCGAGATATTGGTCGATATGCGTTTCGGTGTTGCTGCCATTGAGTGCACTGTGCTCGGGGAGTGCAAAAATTTGTTCAAATTGCGCGGTGACGCGCGCGCGATGTGCGTCGAGTGTAGTTTTGAACTGTACCCAATCGCCAACGGCTTGCTGGGCAAACCCCATACTCAATGCCAGTCGCGCTTGATCGTCGCTTTGCGTGGGCAGCATTTGGGTCTGCGCATCGTCTAAATACATAATGCGATGCTCGACATTGCGTAAAAACACATACGCCGCTTGCAGTTGATTGACGATGTCAGCAGGCAGCGTGCCTTGCTGTTCCAGCTCATTCAAAATGACTTGTGTTGGTCTTTGCTGCAAAGTCTTGGTACGCCCACCGCGAATTAGTTGAAATACTTGGCCGATAAATTCAATCTCACGAATGCCGCCTGGGCCCAGTTTGACGTTTTCAAAGCGATCTTTGCGCGCCACTTCACGGCGGATTTGGCTGTGTAGCTCACGCATAGAGTGATACGCGCCGTAATCGAGGTATTTTCGATAAATAAACGGGGTCACTAAGCTCATTAAGCCCGCAGCGTCACCGCTTAAAGCGCGCCCTTTAATCCATGCATATCGCTCCCACTCGCGCCCTTGGGTGAGTAGGTAGTTTTCTAAAGCAGCAAAGCTGGTGGCCAAGGGGCCCGAGTCGCCAAAGGGGCGTAAGCGCATATCGACTCTAAATACAAAGCCATCAGCGGTGGTGTCACCAATGATGCGAATCAGCTTTTTGCCAATTTGAGCAAAATACTCATGATTACTGATGGGCTTAGTACCGTTGGTTTCACCGTCTTCGGGGTAGACAAAAATTAAATCGATGTCGGACGAGACATTGAGCTCACGCCCACCGAGTTTGCCCATGCCAACAATGATTAACTCTTGCACGGTGCCACTGTCTTCGCCTATGGGTAGGCCCGTGCGCTCGGTGGCTTGGCTTAAAAATTGCAATGCGTGGCTCAGCGCCACTTCTGCCAAATCGCTAGTGGTGGTGACCACTTCATTGAGGTCAGATCGACCACTGATTTCTCGGGTGATGAGTCTAGCCATCACCGCTTGGCGCAAATTACGTAATTGTTGGCTGAGCTGTTCTTCGGTTTCAATGGGCTCTTGCGCCAGTTGATCGAGCATTGCTTGCCGAGTAAAAATTTGCTCGAGCGCTTCTATGGTGGCGTCGATTAAGTGGGGGTGACGCATAAATAGATTATTGAGGTAGCGGCTATGCTGGCGTGCGGCAAGAATGGCGGGGTTGGCAGAGGCGGTATCAGTCATGGGCTCACTCGTAGGCATTGGCAATTGGCGCTATGGGGCTTACCTGAAGGTGTCTAGTGTGATGCGGGGCATAGACGGCGGCAAATCTTTGCGAGAAATGCGAACTGAAGCGAAATGCCGCTTTGGAATCAGGGTAAAATAGCGCTCTTGTGCGTAACCCTAGCATAGCCGAGCCTGTTTGGGCGCTTTCCCTCTTTTGAATTTGGACGTTTTTTAGTGCGCCGCATCAAACTTGCTTTATTTCATCTTCCGCACAGCCTCTTTCGGTGGCTAAAGCGTCTTGTGCTGGCCTTTTTGTTACTGTTGCTGATTGTGGCGAGTGCTTGGCAGTTCTGGTTTATGCCGCGATTGAATGATTATCGGCCTTGGCTGATGACTCAGCTTGAACAGGCAACTGGGGTGCCGGTGTTCATTGGTCAAGTCAGTGGCGGCTGGCAAGGGGGGTATCCGCAGTTAATGGTGCGCGATTTTGCCGTGGGTAAAAACCGCCAAGCGCCAGACCTGCGTTTTGCGACGCTCAGTGCCACTTTATCGATTCAGACGCTATTTTTAGGTCGGATTCAATTTCATCAAATCGTGCTGCAGTCGCCTTTGCTCGACATTAGTCGCGCTATGGATGGTCGTTGGTGGATGGGGGGTGTGGCATTAAGCCAACAACCTAGCGAGCACCGCGATGCCAGCATGCTCAATTGGTTGCTGGCGCAAAATGAGATTGTCATTGAGCAAGGGCAGGTGCGTTTTAGTGATGCACAAGGGCAGTACCCCAGTTTGACGCTCAGTCAGGTGGATTTTTCTACTGATCAATTTTTAGGCGCGCATCGCTTTAATTTGGCTTTAACACCGCCGCCGAGTGTGGGGCCGCGGATTCAAATGCAGGGGCGACTCAAAGGGCGAGATGTTGCGCAACTACAGCAATGGTCGGGCTGGCTTAAATTGCAGTTGCCCGAAAGTAATTTGATTAAGTTTATGCCGTGGCTGAATGCCGTAATGCCAAAGAACTTGCTGCTTGAGCATGGTGTGGGTCAACTCAATTTACGCGTTGATTTAGCACAAGGCCAATTGCAAGCTATTGAGGCCGATTTGGGTGCGCGTGATTGGCAAATGCGAGATCACGCTACGGCTACCCTGTATCAGCTGCCCAAGCTTGATGCGCTTGTCTTCTGGTCAGATACCCCTAAGGGAAAAACTTTAAAAATTAATGGCCGTCAAATTGAATCTCCGTCCGGGGTGTTGTGTACCTCGTGTAACTTAACGTATAGCCAAACACAGCTTGAATCAGCTTTGCAGTTAAAGCAGTGGCAACTTGCGGGTTTAAATGCGTATTTACCGCTATTAAAGCCATATTTGGTTACATATTTGGCGAATGGGGCTGCTGCGCAATTGGGTAATGCTCCCGCAAAGGTGGGTGGGCTAATTCAAGAAGCAGAGCTCAGTTGGCAAGGCCCATTGTCTGCCGCAAAGTCTTTGGCGGGACGTTTTGATGCGCAAGCGCTGGTGCTGCGTCACCCTGAATTGAATCTTGGCCCAATTGATTTGACGGGGCAGTGGCAAGACCAAGGCGGGCGGTTTGATGTACAGGGGCGTAATACCGAATTTAACTACCCGGCACAATTTGTCGACCCCATGCTGCTTAATGAGCTCAGTACCCGTATAGAGTGGCAAAAGAAGGCGCAAGACTGGCGTTTTGATTTGCTGAATTTTTCAATAATGAATCCGGCCATTCAGTTGAAATTAAATGGTCGCTATGAAGGGCCAAGTTCAGGCTTGGGGAAGGTGAAAATATCGGGGGATATCGCTCACCTATCGGCCAATCAGGCGTATCGCTATCTGCCCCGTATTTTGGGTGACGATGTCCTCGATTGGTTAAAGCAAGCTTTGCTGGCTGGGGATGCCAGTCAGGGTCGGATTATTTGGCAGGGCGATGTAGCTGGGTTTCCTTACCACAAAGGTTCGGCCGATGAGGCGCGTGGCCAGTTTGCAATTTATGCCAAAGCGGCGGATGTAACGCTGAACTATGTGCCAGGCTGGCCGGTGATTGACCATATTTATGGTGATTTGGCTTTTGAAGGCTTGGCGATGAAAATTAAAGCATCGGCTGGCGAAATCTCAAAAACCCGCTTGAGTGGTGTGCAGGTTGACATTCCGAATTTAGAACAAGATCAACATATATTGGTGAGCGGCCAAGTTAGTGGCCATACGGATGATTTTTTGTCTTTTGTTGCCAATAGTCCGGTTAAGGAGAGTACGCAAGGGTTTTTAGATACCTTGGAGGCCGAAGGCGATGGCACCTTGGATTTGAAGCTCGATCTGCCCATGCTGAATATTGAAAATACCAAAGTGAGTGGTCGTTATCGATTTAAGCAAAATCAATTGCGTTTTGGTGGTGCGATTCCGGTACTCAATGCCGCCACTGGGGAGGTTGAGTTTTCTGAGTCGGCGATTAAAGTGCCATATGCTCAGGCCAAGGCCCTTGGTGGTACGGTTAAATTATTAGGCTCGAACGATGTCAATGGCGCTTTGGTATTAAATTTAACTGGTGACGCGGCAATGGGGCAGATTGCCGCTGCTTATTTACCGGCACTGCAAACGCAGATTTCGGGGCAAAGTCAGTATCAAGCGCAGCTTAAAGTTGCGCCTAAGCAATTTGATCTATCGGTGAGTAGCGATTTACAAGGGGCGAAAGTCAATCTACCGGCGCCGCTGGGCAAAAATGCCGCGCAAAGCCGGGCGCTCAATGTCAAAGCCAGCGGTGGGGAATTGCAGCATCAATTAACGTTTTCTTTGGGTCAATTGTTATTCGGCAAAATGCAAAGTAAGCAAACGAGCCCTAATGCTGAACCGAAAGTACAAATGGTGATTGGACTAGGTAGTGAAGTGAGGGCGATGCCAGAGAGTGGCGTGTTAGTGACTGGGCATTGGCCTGCGCTCGATGTTGAAGATTGGCTCGATTTTGTTGAAAAAATGCCGCGACCATCGATTGCCTCGGCAAATTCCACGACCAATGCCGCGAGCAATAACTTGCCGGTCATTACAGTGAAAGAGCTAGGTTTTAAGCAAGTGAATGCATGGGGACGTTTATTTAATGGTGTCACCATTAGCGCGAAACCGACAGCACAAAATTGGCAGATTGATTTAGACAGTAAAGAGCTGGCGGGCCGAATCAACTGGCAGGCCGGTAGTCGTCAACTGAATGCCAAACTGAGTAAATTATGGTTGCCATTGTCAATGGAACCAAAGACAACGCAGACCAATGTGCCGGGCTTAAGTGGTCCTGTGCAAAACAATGCATTGGATGATCCGAGTGCTTGGCCGCAAATGAATTTAGATGTGGCTGATTTGCGCTATGAGCGGATTGAATTGGGTCGGTTAAATGTATTGGCGGTACCGCAAGGCGCGGCGCTCAATATTGAGCAGTTACAGTTAAAAAATAACGACGGTGATTTAATATTAAATGGGGTTTGGAAACAAAAAGACGGAAAAAATCTGACTCAAGGACAAGTACAGCTCACTTCGCCGAATCTGGGACGATTATTGACTCGGTTTGGCTATCCAGAGGCGATGACGATGGCGCCACTCAATTTTGGCGGCAATGTGGAATGGCAAGGACCGCCTTGGTCGCCCAAACTCAATTCAATGCAAGGGCAGTTTAAAATTGACGTTGGCGCTGGGCAGTTTCTTAAAATTGATCCGGGCGCCGGGCGGTTTTTGACGGTGCTGAATTTACAAGCGATTCCGCGGCGCTTAAAGCTTGATTTTGAAGACTTGATTTCACAAGGGTTTGGTTTTGATCGCATTACCGGGGACGCCACGATGAATCAAGGTGTCGCCAAGACTAAAAACCTGACGATCGATGCCCCGTCGGCCAAAGTGCGTTTTAAAGGCGATGCTAATTTTGTTGCTGGCACGCAAGACATTGTGGTGCGCATCGTTCCTGCTGTTGGGGATGCGGTGGCTTTGGGCGTCGCGGCGATTAATCCGATTGCCGGATTGGCGACCTTTGCCGCGCAGCGTTTGTTTGATCAAAATCCGCTCGGAGAGTTGGTTTCGTTTGAGTATCAAATCAGCGGTTCAATGCGTGATCCACAAGTTAAAAAATTAAACTAATGGGTATGTTGCAGTAGTAAACATTAGATGTGGCTTTTGTGGCTATACATGGCGAGGGTAATATGCAATCGGTTCAAGTGTGCGCGATTCAAATGATTTCTGGTCCCGTGGTGAATGACAATTTACAGCGCGCTAAGTTGCTGATTGCCAAGGCCGCAGAGGCGTGCGCTAAGCTGGTGCTGTTGCCAGAATATTTTGCGATGATGGGGCAAACCGATCAAGACAAATTGGCGATACAAGAGGCCTTTGGCGCTGGGCCGATTCAAGATTTTCTGGCCGCCGCCGCGCGCGAGCACGGTATTTATTTGGCGGCCGGTACAATTGCATTGCGCTCGGAGCATGCCGCAAAGGTTAAAAATAGCTGCCTCGTATTTGACCCAAGTGGCGCATGTATTGCGCGCTACGACAAAATTCATTTATTTGGTTTTGATAGTGGTACCGAGCAGTTTTGTGAAAGCAACACTATTAGCGCTGGCGATGAAGTGGTCACGTTTGAGACGCCATTTGGCCGCGTTGGCTTGGCGGTTTGTTATGATTTGCGCTTTCCGGAGTTGTTTCGTCAAGTGGACGGTATCGATATTTGGTTATTACCCGCGGCGTTTACGGCAACGACGGGCCGCGCGCATTGGGAGGTCTTGCTGCGTGCTCGGGCGATTGAAAATCAATGCTTTATCATCGCTGCTGATCAAGGCGGTGAGCATCCTAGCGGTCGAACGACCTTTGGGCACAGCATGATTGTTGATCCGTGGGGGCAGGTAATCAATTGTCTGCCTAGTGGTGAAGGGCTGGTGCTGGGTGAATTAAAGGCCAGCCAGATGCAGCGAGTTCGCAGTAGTTTGCCTGCCTTGTCACATCGTGTATTGCCATAGCCGGCAAGGGATTAACCGGCTCACAATGACGATGAGGTTTTCTTCCGATGGGATTGCTGATTGCTTCTGATGAAATTGTTCGTACTTTTTTTGGTCTTTCATGGACAATCGCTGTAACTGAATACTGTAAAAATGTGCAGGGTTGTTTTTGATTGAAACGCCTTGCCGACTTGCTGTCGCACGACAACTTAAACACCTTATTTAAAAGTGAACCCCAATGACCGTTTTTGCCTTAGCTGAACAGCAATTACTAACCCCATTTAATTTGGATGAGGCGGCGCTCAGCCAAGTTTTTAGCGACATCATGACGCACCAAATTGATTACGCCGATTTGTATTTCCAATACAGCCGCTCTGAAGCGTGGAGTTTGGATGAAGGGATTGTGAAATCAGGCAGCTTTAGCATTGACCAAGGCGTGGGTGTGCGGGCAATTCAAGGTGAAAAAACGGCGTTTGCTTACTCGGACGATATTAGCTTGCCCTCGCTGACCCAAGCCGCTTACGCCACTCGGGCGATTGGTCGGCAAGGTGGTGAGGGTATTGCTCGCAATGTCACAAAACATAATGCTCGTCAGCTCTATACCCCAACAGATCCTATTTCGAGTTTAAACGAAGCGGCCAAAGTGGCGATGTTGGAAAAATTGGAGCAATTGGCGCGCAGTCTCGATCCGCGCGTAGTGCAAGTGATGGCAAGCTTAGCGGGTGAATATGAGCTGGTGTATATCGCGCGTCACGATGGCCATCGTGCGGCGGATGTGCGACCTATGGTGCGCTTGTCGATCAATGTGATTGTCGAAGCCAATGGCAAACGTGAACAAGGCAGTGCCGGTGGTGGCGGTCGTTTTGATTATGGTTATTTTACCGACATGGTCTTGCTCGATTACGCCAAAAAAGCGGTGGATCAGGCGGTACTCAATTTAGATGCTAGACCGGCACCGGCAGGCGAGATGACGGTGGTGTTAGGTAATGGCTGGCCGGGTATTTTGCTGCACGAAGCGATTGGCCATGGTTTAGAGGGTGACTTTAATCGCAAAGGCAGCTCGGCCTTTGCGGGAAAAATCGGCCAGCGCGTTGCTGCGCCCGGCGTTACGGTAGTGGATGATGGCACGATTGGTGATCGCCGTGGTTCGCTCAATGTCGATGATGAAGGCAATCCAACGCAGCGCACGGTATTGATTGAAGACGGTATTTTACAAGGCTATCTACAAGACAGTCTCAATGCTCGCCTAATGGGGCAACCGGTAACGGGCAATGGCCGCCGTGAAAGCTATGCGCATATCACCATGCCACGCATGACCAATACCTTGATGGAAAATGGCGATAAAGATCCGCAAGAAATTATTGCATCGATTAAGCGCGGACTGTATGCAGTGAACTTCGGTGGTGGTCAGGTGGATATTACCAGCGGCAAATTTGTGTTTTCTGCAGCTGAGGCATGGTGGGTCGAAGACGGGAAAATGCTGTACCCAGTAAAAGGCGCCACGCTGATTGGTAATGGTCCGGATGTGCTGACTAAAGTGTCGATGCTGGGTAATGATTTGTCGCTCGATCCAGGTGTAGGGACGTGCGGTAAAGATGGGCAAAGCGTGCCGGTCGGCGTGGGGCAACCCACAATGCGAATTGACGGTGGTTTAACAGTGGGTGGTACCGGGGGTTAAGATGGCATTGGTGATTCGTAAAATTGTCGCCGATGAATATCAGCGTGCCGCAGAGGTAGTGCAAACGACTTTTGCGCATTTGGCCGTGCAGTATCAGCCACCTGCTGGGGTGGCTACGTTTGCCCGCTTGTCGACTGCCGATGAAATTGCCAGTCGCGATGCGCGGCATTCGGTGACGTATATTGCCTTGATTCAAGATGTGATCATTGGTGTACTACAGGTAAGGTCATCACAGCATATCGCCATGTTGTTTGTGCTGCCTGAAATGCAAAGTCGCGGCGTTGGCCGCGCTTTAATTAAGGCTGCTGAGCAAGATGCACCGCTGCAAACGGTGAGCGCCAGTGTGAACAGTGTGATGGCGTATATGCGCTACGGCTTTATGCCTTGCGGTGCCGACCAAGTTAGCCCGTCAGGGATTCGTTTTGTACCGATGCAAAAAGGCTGAGTGCCGTGATTTATTCCGCAACCTTTATTTTTGACCCTAAACAATTTGACGAAGAATTTCATCAACTCGACCAGCAGATTGCTCAGGCCGCTAAGGAAACCGAGGGTTATTTGGGCGAGGAGGCTTGGCAAAATGTAGAGAGCGGACGGATTTGTAATGTTTATTATTGGCAATCTGAAGCGGGCTTAAAAGCGTTGATGCAGCATCCATTGCATTTGCAGGCAAAGGCGCGTTACGCGCAATGGCTGTCAGGTTATCAAGTCGTTATTGCACAAGTTATCAGGTCTTACGGTGACTCGTTAATCAGCCATCCGTGTGCTGCCAATTAGACTTAAAACACACTCAGAATTTCTTGACAGGCTTCGTTCATCTCATTGATCAAATTGGTGTATTGCGGGTCGTTGAGCTCGGTGGGAACAAAGGCCTCAGGCAGATCTTGTTTGTTGATTTCTTCCAGTCCACCGGCGAATAAATTGGCGACGTAAATTACATCAGTTAGGCGTCTTAATTGCGTGGTCGGTGGGCGAGGCAAGTCATTGTCTCTGACCGCTTCGATGATTTCTTCGGGTAGTGACAAGGTATCAAGCAGCACGGTGCCAATGCTGTCATGCCATTGCGCGACTAAATATTCCACGGTTTTAGGCCTTTCGAGTAGCTCTGGGTTTCTGCCTGCGCGATCGAGCATAAAAAAAGCGCCCAAATCGTGAACCAGTCCAGCTAAAAAAGCGACTTCTGGGTTAAGGCGCGGCGCGAGGTGTTTGCAAAGTACCCGCGCAATGGCTGCAGTTTTAAGGCTGTGTTGCCACCAAAGTCGAGATTGCGCTTCAAAGGGGGCGAGTTGTGCGGAACGAGATAGTTGATCCATTGCACAAGCCAGTGCTGCCGAACGTGCGACGCCCATTCCTAGTCGAATCACGGCATTTTCGATATTTACAATGGCGCGCCCTGAGGGATTGTAGCTAGCAGAATTGGCTAGCTTGAGCAGCTTGGTGGTGATGAGTGGGTCTTTTTCTACTTCGCTGGCGATTTTTTGTATCGAAGCATTGGGGTCTTTCATCGCCGCGCCAATTTGGATTGAAATATCAAAGCAAACAGGGAAAATCGTATTGCCATCGAGTTCTTTGGCAATATCCTCTAGCATCGCGAGGTATTGGTCTCTGAGCTCAGTGCTGGATTTGTTTTCAGTTGCTGTCATGGTCATGGAAAGTTGATGCTATTTTGTTGTTGAAGTACCTTAAGAATAGTATGTATTTAACTGAGTATTGCCTTCGCTGTAAAATAATGAGCGTATTCTCGCGCTCAGAATGTCTTATTTACAGTCTTTTTTGCATAAACCCCGTAAAATTGCGAATCTCGGCTTTTTTAGGAAATGTGCGTATGTCGCAAAATAAAATTATTCATGGGTTTCATGCTGTCACATCGCGCTTGCGGCGTTTTCCCGACTCGGTGCTAGAGGTTTACGTTAATAGTGAACGTAGCGACCCACGGATGAAAGATTTACTGAAAACCGTGAAATTACAAGATGTAAAACTGGTTCAAGTGGATGGTGCACGTTTGGATGGTATTGCTGGTCATGTACGTCATCAAGGTGTCGCGGCGCTGATTGATACTGAAAAAAGCTATTTGTCGATTGAAGATGTATTGGATGATTTAGATGAGCCACCGTTTTTATTGATTTTAGATGGGATTACCGATCCGCATAATTTGGGTGCCTGTCTGCGTGTCGCCGATGCCATGGGCGTACATGCGGTGATTGCACCTAAAGATAAATGTGTTGGCGTAACGGCGACAGTATCTAAAGTGGCTTGTGGTGCCGCTGAAGTCGTGCCGTATGTGATGGTGACTAATTTGGCGCGAACGATTCGCGACTTAAAAGAACGTGGCATTTGGGTGGTGGGTACTGCGGCCGATGGTCAGTGCGATTTGTTCCATTATGGCCAAACTGGGCCGATTGCTTGGGTGTTGGGTAATGAGGGTGAAGGCATGCGCCGTTTGACGCGTGAGCTTTGTGATAGTCTGGTATCGATTCCTATGTATGGTTCGGTAGAGAGTTTGAATGTGTCGGTAGCGGCAGGGATTGTCTTGTCTGAAAGCCGTCGTCAGCGGGTGATGGCCAAGTAAGTAGCAATCGCTGCGTTTGGTTTGAGTGTGTTTGACTGAAAGTTGGAATGATTAAATAGGTATTGCGATGCAGACTTTATACAATAAGCGCTGTATTGCAATACCTATTTTTTTGTGCTCAATTGGCTGGCGTGTATTGCGTGGGGATTTGCAAAATGAAGTTGGCTAATTGCTGTGCTGGCGAGGTATTGGTTTGGCTCCATGGGCCAAAATATTGGCGTTGTAGTGGAGAGTAGGGCTGGAAATCGTGTGCTGGCTGCTGGCTGAGAAACTCGCTGGCAAGCTGTTGTAGTACGATGGATTGTTGTTGCTGTTCACCCATTTGCTTGGCGAGCTCAGTAATGAACTCCGCTTGATTGAGCGGAATAGGCGTGGGTAGATTTGGGATTTTTTGCCAAAAAGCGGAGCTTTCTTTAGATGCGCTTTCAGTTATTGTTTGCCACGCGCGATGTGCAAAACTAGCGGCGCCAAAGTCACCAATATGTAGCCATCCATTGGCAATAGGGGCGAGTGCATCGAGTAAAGGGGCCGTGCTTTGTAGTGCCGTTAATGATCCCGCTGCGGCAAAGATAAAGCCGTATTCTGGTGCTTGTAATGCCGGTAGGGCCAGTAGTTCAATATCAGCTTGGAAGGTGTTGGGCGTTGCGTGGGGATTGGCTTGGACAAAGATCATTGCCGGCTGGGATTTGGTTTTGTCGCAAAACTGATAGTCAATTGTGGCGAAATGCTTGAGTCGATGTGCGAGCAATGCTTGTAGGGGTTGTGGCGCGACGATGGTGTAATGCATTGTAGCTCCATTGGGCTGCCGTTATGGGTTGGGCAGCCCGTGCGAGATTATTCGCCTTGGCAGTTGCTCAACAGCTTTTTCAAACTGTCACCATCAATGATTTCAATTAAGCGATTTTGAACTTTGATAAAGCCTTGATCTTGAAATTTTGACAGCGTTCGGCTAACGGTTTCAAGTTTGAGTCCGAGGTAGCTACCGATTTCTTCACGCGTCATCCGCAGATGAAAGCTAGTAGAAGAGTAGCCGCGAATAGCAAAACGTTGCGATAGGTTGAGCAAAAAAGCAGCTAGACGTTCTTCTGCCTTCATATTGCCCAATAGCAACATGACACCATGGTCGCGAACGATTTCTCGGCTCATCACTTTATATAAGTGGCGCTGCAAGAGTGGCACATCACCGGCTAATTCTTCAATCTCACCAAAGGGCAGTTCACACACTTCGCTGTCTTCGAGTGCGATGGCGTCGCAAGTATGAAAGTCTGAACTAATCGCGTCCATGCCCATTAATTCGCCCGACATATGAAAGCCGGTGACTTGTTCGCGGCCGTCTTCAGAAATCACGCTGGCTTTAAAAAATCCAACGCGAATGGCAAAGAGCGATTTAAAGGGTTCACCAGCACGGTAAAGTGCTTCACCGCGTTTGATCGGTCGAGCTTGCGTGATAATGGCATCGAGCTCTTGCATTTCTTCGGGGTTCAGTCCGATAGGGAGGCAAAGTTCACGCAAGCTGCAGTTAGAACATGATTGACGAAGGTGGCGAGGTGTCAGTTCGCGGATTTGAATATTTTGAATCATATAAGGCTCGATGTACGCTTGAATGATAATTTCAGCAGCTGTTGTAAAGCAAAACCAGCTATCTATAAAGAGGGATGTTATATTTTATCTGATTTAGATCAAACTTTATTCTGCAGGTCCATCTTATCCTGCGACCAAAGCAAAGTTACTGGGAAAGATCATGATCTCGAAAAAAATAAACATTACTGCGCCAGCTATTGATTTCGATCGTGAGTTAATTGTGCGTTACGATGGCAAAGGCCCTCGATATACCTCCTACCCAACTGCGGATCGATTTGTCGCTGGTCTTAGCCAAGAGGCGCATTCGGCCTGCTTAAGTCAGCGCATGCCTGGCGCCTTGTCGATGCCTTTGTCATTGTACTTCCATTTGCCGTTCTGTAATACGATATGTTACTACTGCGGTTGTAATAAAATTATTACTAAAGATCAGTCTAAAGCCGATGAATATCTCGATTATCTCACGCAAGAGATAAAGATGTACGGTGATTTGTTGCCGAATCGACCTAAAGTGAGTCAATTGCACTTAGGTGGCGGCACGCCGACCTTTTTGTCGCATGCCCAGCTGCAGCGTTTGATGGATGTGGTTAATGCCCATTTCACTTTATTAGAAACTGGCGAATATTCCATTGAAATTGACCCTCGTAAAGTCGGTGAAGAGACAATTAAGCATTTGGCTCAATTGGGCTTTAACCGAATGAGTGTGGGTATTCAAGATTTTAATCCCGAGGTGCAGATTGCGGTGAATCGCGTGCAGTCAGAGGAAGAAACTCGCACGGTGATTGAAGCGGCTAGAATGCATGGCTTTCGCTCAGTCAGCGTTGATTTGATTTATGGTTTGCCAAAACAAACTGCGGAGTCGCTAGCAGAAACGATTGATCGCGTGCTGTTGCTCAAGCCAGATCGTATTGCGCTATATAACTACGCGCATTTGCCTGAGCGCTTTATGCCGCAGCGCCGAATTAATGCGGATGAGTTGCCGTCTGCAGAAGTGAAGCTCGATATTTTACAAAATTCAATCGAGCAATTAACTCAGGCCGGTTATGTCTTAATTGGCATGGATCACTTTGCGCTACCCAATGATGATCTGGCGGTTGCGCAGCGTCGTGGTCGCTTGCAACGAAATTTCCAAGGATATTCAACGCATGCCGATTGTGATTTGCTGGCATTTGGCGTGTCTTCGATTGGTAAGGTTGGCGCGAACTACTACCAAAATGTAAAAACTTTAGAAGAATATTACGCCAAGCTAGCAGTAAACGAATTTCCGATTGAGCGTGGCCTAACTATGAATCGGGATGATGCGCTGCGCCGCGCGGTGATTCAGGCCTTGATGTGTCAGTTTGAATTGTTTTTTCAAACGTTTGAAGCCAGTTATATGATTGATTTTAGTGATTACTTTGCTGAAGAGCTTGAGTTGCTAAAACCTTTGGCCGCAGATGGCTTATTGGTCTTGGAAGTGGATTCCATCGTAGTAACCCCGAAGGGGCGGATGTTAATTCGTTCGATTGCGATGGTGTTTGATGCGTATTTACGGACAAAAGCAACTAAAGCAAGGTATTCTCAACTGATTTAATGGCTTGTGGCGCGGTATGCTGGAATTAGATTGGCTGGCTTTGTTTTTAGCAGGTTTACTTGGTGGTGGTCATTGCGCAGGGATGTGCGGTGGTATTGTCGGGGCGTTTAGTGCCAATTTACCCAAAGGCCCAAGGTTGCTGTATGACTTGGGCTTTAATTTTGGCCGTTTGGCTGGGTATGTTGTTATCGGCGGCATATTAGGTGGCATCGCGAGCTTTACTGCGCTGGGTCAGTTGCAGGCATTAAAATCAATTTTGTTTATTTTGGCCAATATATTGCTCATTGTTTTGGGCTTATATATTGCAGGGTGGTCGTTGTGGCTCACTCAAATTGAAAAAATAGGCCAGCCGCTTTGGCGGGCAATTCAACCGATTTTACGGCGATTTTTGCCGATTCGTTCAGTCTGGCATACACCATTGATTGGTTTTTTATGGGGCTGGATTCCTTGTGGGCTGGTTTATACCGCCAGCTTGGCTGCGCTATCAACGGCATCGGCATTCAAGGGTGGGGCGGTGATGTTGGCGTTTGGTTTGGGAACGCTGCCTAATTTGTTGTTGATGGGTTTTTTTGCCGCACGTTTTATGCGGGTATTAAATTACCCGGGCGTTCGCTCCAGCTTTGGTTTGTTGATTGTGGCCTTTGGGTTATATCGACTGTTTAGCTTGATTTGATTTTTGGGTTTGAAAAAAACGCCGCGGTGAATGCGGCGCTTTTGTTATTTCTTAGTGATCTGGGGTGTAAGAATCGTCGGTTTGGCTTGGGGTTCCGTGTCTGGATAGTCTCGGCTGTAATGTAGGCCGCGGCTTTCTTTTCTGGCCATAGCGCAGCGAACGATGAGCTCGGCAGTAATCACCAGATTACGTAATTCAATCAAGTCGTTTGAAACGCGAAAATTGCGATAAAACTCATGAATTTCGCTTTTGAGTAATTCAATCCGGTGGAGTGCGCGCTCAAGTCGTTTGGTGGTACGCACAATACCAACGTAATCCCACATAAAGCGCCGCAGTTCGTCCCAGTTGTGTGAAATCACCACTTCTTCGTCCGGGTCGGTGACGCGGCTTTCATCCCATTCTGCGACATGAGGGAGCGGGCGAGGGGTTTGTTGCAAGATGTGCTCGGCTGCTGATTTGCCTAAAACCATGCATTCAAGCAAGGAATTTGACGCAAGTCGGTTCGCACCATGTAGACCAGTGCAGGCCACTTCACCCACGCCATAAAGTCCGGCAACGTCGGTCTGCCCATCGAGGTTGGTGACCAAGCCGCCGCACGTATAGTGTGCGGCAGGGACGACGGGAATCGGCTCTTTAGTGATGTCGATGCCAAGTTCAAGGCAGCGCAGGTAAATATTGGGGAAGTGTTCTTTGACAAAAGCGGCAGGCTTATAGGAAATATCTAAATAAACGCAGTCAAAGCCGCCTTTTTTCATTTCAAAGTCAATGGCGCGCGCCACGATGTCACGAGGGGCTAATTCTGCGCGCTCATCGTGATTGGGCATAAATCGCGTGCCATCCGGTAGGCGTAATATACCGCCTTCACCGCGCACAGCTTCGGTGATCAAAAATGATTTGGCATGCGGATGGTAAAGGCAAGTTGGGTGAAATTGAATGAATTCCATATTGGCAACGCGGCAACCTGCGCGCCAGCCCATGGCGATGCCGTCGCCCGTGGCAACATCCGGATTGGTGGTGTACAGATAGACTTTGCCAGCACCGCCCGTAGCGAGGACGGTGTGCTGCGCAAGAATGGTTTCAACTTGGTCGGCGTTTTTGTTGTAAACATAGGCGCCGATGCAGCGATTTTCACTGGTTTTGTCAGTAATTAAATCGACGGCGATATGTTCTTCCAGTACGGTAATATTCGGGTGTGCTGCGACTTTGATGGCTAGCGTGTCAATGACGGCGGCGCCGGTGGCGTCAGCAGCATGGATAATTCGGCGGTGGCTGTGCCCACCCTCGCGCGTGAGATGAAAGCCGTGATAGCTGGTTTGGCCTTCGTCGTCTTTGGTAAAGGGAACGCCCATTTCGATGAGCCAATCGATGGCTTCTTTGGAGTTTTCGATAATGAATCGAGTGGCGTCAAGATCGCATAAACCCGCACCAGCTACTTGCGTGTCATTGATGTGTAGCTCACTGCTGTCGGAGCCGTCCAGTACAGCGGCGATACCGCCTTGTGCCCACCCGCTGCCCCCATCGCGTAGCGCGCGTTTGGTAATCAGGCCGACTTTAAGTGTGTTTGCCAATTGAAGTGCGATGGTCATGCCACCGAGTCCGCTGCCCAGAATCAATACATCAAATGTGCGCATGGTGATTTGTTTCGAAAAATGGATGGGCAAATATTAACAGAGCGAAGGATCTCTGGCTTGGCTTACAACAATGTGGCTTGCAATTTTCAAGCCAAACCCAATATATGAAGGTTGAAATGTAATAAATGCAATTAACTGTGGGAGTTTTTACCCTTGCTTAAAATCAGCGAGCGCGATTTAGATCATGAATTGGTCTTGCGGGCGCAAAATGGCGACCAGCGTGCTTTTGAGCTGTTGGTTGTGAAGTATCAGCGACGTGTGGTGCGACTGTTGTCGAGAATGATTCGTGATCAGAATGAAATCGAAGACGTAACCCAAGAGGCTTTTATTAAAGCCTATCGTGCTTTGCCGTCTTTTCGCGGCGAGAGTGCGTTTTATACTTGGCTGTATCGAATTGCGATTAATACCGCGAAAAATTACCTGTCGACCTTAGGTCGCCGACCGATTTTGTCTGCTGAGTACGAAGATGAGGATGGCGACACCGTCGATGCGGCTGCATTAGTACCAGACTTTCATACGCCAGAGACTGAACTATCCAATAAGCAGATTGTCTCTACAGTCAATGAGGCGGTCGATGCTTTGCCTGATGAATTGCGCGAAGCGATTACTTTGCGTGAAATGGACGGGATGAGTTATGACGAAATCGCCTTGGCGATGGATTGTCCGATAGGTACCGTGCGTTCACGTATCTTTCGAGCACGGGAAGCGATTGCCAATCGCTTACGTCCTTTGCTGGGCGATGTAGGCAAGGATAAGCGCTGGTAGTCGGGTCTGGCGTATGGCGGCGGTTAGAGACAGGGGTTCGTAGTATGAGTGAAAAAATTTCAGCCTTAATGGATTGTGAAGTTGCGCCGCAAGATGTTGCAGCTGTGGTGGATGAGTTGCTTGCGTCGGCAGAGCAGCAAGAGGATTGGTGCCGTTGGCATTTAGCGCGGGATGCTATTGGGCAACCGCATCTAACGACGTCGTCTGAATTTATGCAAAAATTTTCTGCCAGATTGGCGCAAGAGCCAGTGGTGATTGCGCCTCGCCAGTTGCGGCCGAAGAAAACACCGTGGGTGTCATTGGCTGCGGTTGCTTCCGTGGTTTTTGTCGGTTTGATTGCGTGGCAATATTCTTTACCAAGCGCTTTGCCTGTTGATGTGCTGGCGCAGCAAAAGCCGATTGAATTAAAGTCGACAGAAATTAGCCCTTATTTGGCGGCGCATCGAGACGGCTTTTCAAATCCTTTGGCCTCTGAGCAATTTGCTCAAGCGCATTTTGAAGTTGGAGAGCAGCATTGATGGTGGCGAATGTGTATTGCCGGATTGTGGTTTTATTAGGGTGTTTGTGTGTCTTTAACGCGCAAGCTACGCCTTTAGATAAAGCTGAGGCGCAGCGGGTGTTGGCGCGCTCGGCGTCGGCCGCCGAGGCGGTGAGCTATACGGGCAATTATATTTATCAATCTGGCGAAAATATTGCCAACTATAAAATCAGTCATGCGATCGATAATGGCGTGGCCGCAGAACACCGTGAATTATTAGATGGCGAGCCGCGTGAGTATTTGCGAGTAGGTGATAAAGTCAGTATGTATCCGGCGCAAGGCTATGCTGTTCAATTGGATCGCCGCTATACCTCTAAATTATTTCCAAATCATTTGCCTGATAATGTGAGTGAACTACTACAGTCTTACGGACTTTCTAAAGTGGGGCGTGAGCGGGTGGTTGGTCGAGAGGCGACAATTTATCAGCTTGATCCATTGGATGCTTATCGCTATCCACAGCGCTTTTGGGTGGATGATGAAAGCGGTTTGATTTTGAAATGGTTGATGATGGGCATGCGTCAAGAAATGGTGCAGTCGTTTAGCTTTACCCAAATTCAGGTTGGCGGCAAAATCAATCAAAAATTGTTAAAGCCCATTTATCCCTTGCGCAGTGTGAAGGTTAATGATGGCGCGGTGTTGGATCTCGCTGAAGATAAAAAGTGGCGCATTAAGCCAACAGTACCTGGTTTTAAGCTGATCAAAAAAAGCACCCGAAGTTTGCCGCATAAATCGCGCGAAGTGGTGCACTACTTATTTAGTGATGGGGCGGTAACGCTGTCGGTATTTGTCGAGCCGATGAATGCCAATATTCCTCTAGGATTGGCGCATCAAGGTGCGATTCATTTGTATGCGCGGCAAGTTGATCAATATTTATTAAGCAGCTTGGGTGAAGTGCCTGCCGTGACAGTGGAGCGTTTTGCTAAAGCGTTTTCGCTGCGTTGAATTAATGAATAAGGTTTAAATTTCAGAATGATAATCACAGAGGCGCAAGTTGAACGCTGTGAAGGTGGGCAGGCATGGGTCAAAATCCGTCCTCGTAGCCCTTGTGGTAATTGCGATCCGAAATATGGCTGCAAGTCGGTGGCTATTACGCGCTTATTTGGCCAAGGGCAAGAGAGCTATCCGGTGCAAAATCCGCTGGGGGCCAAGGCTAGCGACTGGGTAAAAGTGGCGGTAAACGACGGGGTGTTGCTACAAAGTGCGCTCTGGGGTTATGGCTTGCCTTTGTTGTTGTTGCTGTTGGGGGCCTCATTGGCTTTGCTGCTCGCACCAGCGGCTTGGTCTGAGTTGGCATCCTTATTGGGGGCGGCACTGGGTTTTGTTGTGGCGTTTGTGGTGCTGCGTTGGCGTAATGCCAAAATGCAGGCGTTTCAACCGCGAGTGATCGAGATTTTGTCAGCCACATCAGGGTCGATAATGTGTGCGGGACGTAAATGACCGTTGTTTTTCATAGTTTGAATTTGGCGTAGTGGCGCGCGTAAAGGGTTTATGAAATTAAAATTATATGGCCGCGCATATTGCAGCCTATGTACACAGATGCAAGCGCAGTTGTTAGCGCAAGCTGACGGACGATTTGAGCTTGAGTGGATTGATATCGATGATATTGATGAATTAGAGGCAAAATACGGTGAGTGGGTGCCGGTTTTGCTTGATTCTGATGGTGTTGAAATCTGCCATTACCACCTTGATCAACAGGCTTTGGATGCCAGTCTGGTAAAAATCAGTTAAAATAAGCGGTTATCGCTAGTATGGGCACGCGCAGCGTGCCTTTTTCTATTCGCAAATTGTGTAACAGCTTAGTGGCTGCGGGACTCATGGATCACATTCGTAATTTCTCTATTATCGCGCACATCGACCACGGTAAAAGTACCTTGGCCGATCGTTTTATTCAATTTTGTGGTGGCTTGGAAATGCGTGAAATGAGCGCCCAAGTACTTGATTCCATGGATATTGAAAAAGAGCGTGGCATTACCATTAAAGCGCAAACTGCGGCTTTAAAATACAAAGCACGTGACGGCAAAGTTTACAATCTCAATTTGATTGATACCCCAGGCCACGTCGACTTTAGCTATGAAGTGAGCCGGTCGCTGGCCGCTTGTGAAGGCGCTTTATTGGTGGTCGATGCCTCGCAAGGGGTTGAGGCACAAACCGTTGCTAACTGCTACACCGCGCTTGAACTCGGTGTTGAAGTGCGTACGGTATTAAATAAAATTGACTTGCCAGCGGCAGATCCAGATCGAGTGGCGCAAGAAGTCGAAGACATCATTGGTATTGAAGCGGTGAATGCGGTTCATGCTTCGGCCAAGTCAGGTATTGGTATCGAAGACATTCTGGAAGAAGTCGTCAACAAGATACCCTGCCCGAAAGGCGATCCTGATGGTCCATTAAAAGCGCTAATTATTGACTCTTGGTTTGATAATTACGTTGGCGTGATTATGTTGGTGCGCGTTATTGATGGCGAAATTCGCCCGAAAGACAAAATTTTATTTATGTCGACTAAAGCGCAGCATTTGTGTGAGCAGGTTGGGGTGTTCACGCCTAAATCAGTGCAACGCGATGCGCTGCGCGCTGGCGAAGTAGGCTTTATCATCGCTGGGATTAAAGAAATTGCCAGCGCCAAAGTGGGCGACACCATCACTACCGTTAAAAATCCTGCAGCAGCAGCTTTACCGGGATTTAAAGACGTTAAATCACAAGTTTTTGCCGGACTTTATCCGGTAGAAAGCCATGACTATGAAAAACTGCGTGATAGTTTAGAAAAACTGCAGCTCAATGATGCGTCCTTGCATTATGAACCTGAAGTTTCGCAAGCTTTGGGCTTTGGTTTTCGTTGTGGCTTCTTGGGGCTCTTGCATTTAGAAATCGTGCAAGAACGCTTAGAGCGCGAATTTGATATGGATTTGATTACAACAGCACCAAGCGTGGTCTTTGAGTTGGTACTCAAAGGCGGCGAAGTGGTGCAAATCGAAAATCCATCCAAGCTGCCAGATCCATCAAAATACGATGAAGTCCGTGAGCCGATTATTACGGCCACGATTTTAGTGCCGCAAGATTATGTTGGCCCCGTGATGACTTTGTGTAATCAAAAGCGCGGCATGCAAATCAATATGCAGTATATGGGTCGTCAAGTGATGTTGACCTACGAAATGCCAATGGCCGAAGTGGTGATGGATTTCTTTGATAAGCTCAAATCAGTGAGTCGTGGTTATGCTTCGCTCGATTATGACTTTAAAGAATTCCGTGTTGGGGATTTGGTGAAGTTAGATGTTCTGGTCAATAGCGAGCGTGTTGATGCACTGAGTTTGATCGTTCACCGCAGTACTAGCCAATATCGTGGTCGTGAATTGGTTTCGAAAATGCGCGAGTTAATTCCACGGCAGATGTTTGATATCGCAATTCAGGCGGCAATTGGTAGTCATATTATTGCCCGTGAAACAGTTAAAGCGGTACGAAAAGACGTATTGGCCAAATGTTATGGCGGCGATGTGTCACGGAAACGCAAATTGCTAGATAAACAAAAGGCCGGTAAAAAACGGATGAAGCAAGTGGGTAATGTGGAAATTCCACAAGAAGCCTTCTTAGCTATTTTGCAAGTTAGCGACAAATAAACACTCCACTTCGTTAAAAGGAACAGTCAATGAATTGGCTCGTAATTGGTATTCTTTCTTTAGTGTTAGGCCCGATTTTGATTTTGGCTGGGGCCAAGCACGAACGAAAAAATAATGAACCACCTCAGTTGGTGCAATACGGCTATTTATTGGCTGTTGTTGGCTTGTTTATTTTGTTGGTGCAGTTTTTTAGTATTAGTGCCGCTATGTTGATTTTTGTTGTTCTGACCGGGGTGGTCTGGGCAATGGATAAATTTGTTTGGGGAAAAACTCGCGGCGATAAACAAATCGCCGATTGGGTGGAATATGCGCGTGGATTTTTCCCGGTTATTTTAGCGGTATTTGTATTGCGCTCGTTTATTGTTGAGCCGTTTCAAATTCCGTCATCTTCTATGCGTCCGGGCTTGGTCGTTGGTGATTTTATTTTAGTGAATAAATTTTCTTACGGGCTGCGCTTACCTATTTTGAATAAAGTCATCGTGCCAGTGGGCCAGCCTGAGCGCGGGGATGTGATGGTGTTTGATTATCCAGATAATCCTAAAATTCAATATATTAAGCGTGTTGTTGGTTTGCCCGGAGATGTAATTGAATATCACGGAAAAAAACTCACTGTAAATGGCCAGCCGGTAAAAACGACAGCCGAAGGCGAACATCAATATGTTGAAAATGGCGTTTATTTGGTCAATAACCAACAATTTGTTGAGCAACTGGGCGATAAGCAATATAAAACATTAAATATGGCCGAAGTGCCGGCGTTAAATTTACGTGAAGTGGGTGATTTTCCGTTTAGAGAAAATTGTAGCTATGATGATTCGGGCTTTAAATGTACGGTACCTCAAGGGCAGTACTTTATGATGGGCGACAATCGGGATCATAGTGCAGATAGTCGTTATTGGGGTTTTGTCCCTAGCGAAAATATTGTTGGTAAAGCGTTTTTTGTTTGGATGAATTTCAAACATTTTGATCGTATTGGTACTGCTATTAAATAGGGGTGTGGCAATGAAAAAGCAATTAGGGCTATCTTTTTTTGGTTTTATTATTGTCGCGATGGCGGTGGCCATGGCATTGATTGCCGGCTTTAAAGTCGTACCAACGTATACCCAGTTTTTTTCTATACAAAATACAGTCCAGAAGTTAGCAAAAAATAGTGCCGGACAAAGTCCAGACGCGATTCGTGAGTCTTTTGATAAAGATGCCACAATCGGTTACATCACGGATGTGACGGGAAAAGATTTGTCGATTACCCAAGTGGGCGGAGTGACGACAATCGCAGCTAGTTATGAAAAGGTTGTACCTTTAGTCGCTAATGTGAGTCTTTTGTTTGATTTTCAAATTGAGCAGTCTTCCGGCACGAGTGTTCAATAATTTGAGGGATATTTAATTTGTCAGTCGTCTTACCCGCCGAGCGTTTGCAGAAAACGCTCGGTTATGTTTTTTCTGAACCTAAGCTGCTAAAGCAAGCATTAACGCATCGTAGTTTCTCATCGAAACACAATGAGCGGCTTGAGTTTGTTGGCGATGGTATTTTGAACTCAATTGTGGCGCGTAGCTTGTATTTTGCTTTCCCACAGTTGAGTGAGGGCGACTTGTCACGATTGCGTGCGCATTTTGTTCGACAAGAGTCATTGGCAGTGATTGCCAGTGAGTTGCAGCTGGGTGATTACCTTTCGTTGGGTGAGGGTGAGTTAAAAAGCGGTGGTCATCGTCGCCCAAGTATTTTGGCGGATGCCTTAGAAGCAATTTTGGGCGCGATTTGGCTCGATGGCGGCTTTGCCGCTGTAGAAGCCGTTTTAAACCAATTGTTTGCAGCGCGTATTGCGGCGGTTAATCCTGAAGAAGCAATGAAAGATCCAAAAACCTCATTGCAAGAGTGGCTGCAAGCGCGCAAAGTTGAATTGCCTAACTACGTGATTGAACGGCAGCAAGGTGATTCACCCGACCAGATTTTTGAAGTAAGTTGCACCATTGCTGAATTAAAAGTCAGCGCAAAAGCAGAAGGTACTAGCCGGCGAGCCGCAGAGCAGCTTGCTGCTGGCGCAGTACTCCATCAATTGCGTGAGCAATTTCCAGGCAAAAAGGTCGTACGAAAATGATTAATTTAAATAACGAAGAAAGTGCCGCTGTGGATGGTTTTCGCTGCGGTTTTGTCGCCATTGTTGGACAACCTAACGTCGGCAAGTCGACGTTAATGAATCATTTGATTGGTCAAAAGTTAAGTATCACGTCGCGTAAAGCGCAAACGACCCGTCACCGTATTACTGGGATTTTAACCTCTGAAACCGCGCAATTTGTTTTTGTGGATACGCCAGGGTTTCAAAAACGGTTTAGAAATGCGCTCAATCAAGCGATGAATCGCAGTGTAACAACGACGTTGGCCGATGTTGACGCGATTTTATTTGTGGTTGAAGCAGGGCGTTTTGGCCCTGCAGATCAAGCGGTGCTTGAGTTATTGCCTAAAGATCGTCCGGTTATTTTGGTGATTAATAAAGTCGATATGCTGCCAAATAAATCGGCGCTATTCCCGTTTATTGAAGAAGTTGCTCAGAGCTTTAATTTTGCTGCAATTGTTCCAGTTTCTGCCCAAAAAGGCTTGAAATTAGACGTGTTGGTGTCGGCGATCGAACCATTGCTGCCCGAATCGGTGCCGATGTTTGGTGAAGATCAGATTACCGACCGTAACGAGCGATTTTTAGCCTCGGAAATTATTCGTGAGAAAATTTTCCGTATGATGGGTGAAGAATTGCCTTATGTGATGGCAGTTGAAATCGAAAAATTCGAAGAAGAAACTTTGGCTGATGGCCGTGAATTGCGTCGAATTTATGCGGCTATTTTGGTTGATAGAGAAAATCAAAAGCCAATTCTGATCGGTAAAAATGGCACTAAACTTAAAAAAATAGCGACCGATGCTCGGATCGATATGGAAAAATTGTTTGATGCCAAAGTGCATTTAGAAGTTTGGGTCAAAGTAAAAAGTGGTTGGGCTGATGACACTCGTTTGGTGCGTCAATTTGGCTACGAATAAAGCATGACGCGTTCGTCAAGTAAGCTGCGGATTAATTTGCAGCCTGCTTTTGTTTTGCACCAGTATGCGTATCGTGAAACGAGCCGCTTGCTGGATGTGTTTTCTCGAGATCATGGTCGTTTAACGCTCTATGCGCGTGGGGTGCAGCGACCAGGTTCGCAAATTCGCAGTGTTTTACTGGGTTTTCAGCCATTGTTGTTGTCGTGGTTTGGGGGCGGGGAATTAAAAACACTGCATGCTGCACAATGGCAGCCTGGCTTGCCCCAGTTAAGTGGCTTGCCGCTGTTGTGTGGTTTTTATATGAACGAGCTACTGCAGCGTTTATGTCCTAAAGAAGAAGCCAATCCCGCTTTATTTGCCGCTTATTTTTCTGCGATTCAAGCTTTAGGTAAACTCGGTACGGATCAACGTGCGGTCGAGCCTATTTTACGTTTGTTTGAGCGCCAATTACTCGATAGCTTGGGGTATGGTATTGATTGGCAGCGTATCGCCCGTTCAGATCAACCGCTTAATTTACTTGAACGATATGAGTTTGAATATGGCGTTGGTTTAGTGCCTAGCCAAAGTGCTGCTGCTTGTCCTGCTGCGCTTGTTTTGGCATTTGCTGCGGGGGATTTTACTGATCAGCAGGTATTGCCATGGGCCAAAATGTGGATGCGACAATCGATTGCTGCGGTTTTGGGTGATTCCGTATTGCACACGCGACAATTGCTGATTGATTTGCAGAAGTTATAATAGGGTATGCTTTACTAGCGCATACTATTGCTATGTTGCTGGCTTATACCTTAATTAATAGGATTAATTTGCAATGTCTCGTTCTATTTTACTCGGTGTTAATATTGACCATGTTGCAACGGTACGTAATGCCCGTGGTACGCTCTATCCACAGCCTGTGTTGGCGGCGCAACTCGCCGAGCAAGCAGGTGCTGATTTAATTACCTTGCATCTACGTGAAGATCGTCGGCATATCCGTGATGAAGATGTCCGTTTAGTGCGTGCGGTATTGCAAACGCGCATGAATTTAGAAATGGCATTGACCGAAGAAATGCTGGCGCATGCGCTAGACATTCAGCCGCAAGACGTTTGCTTGGTGCCAGAACATCGCGCAGAAGTTACGACTGAGGGTGGACTCGATTTACTCGCCAATCCAGCGCATTGCGGCCGATATATTCAAACATTACAAGACGCAGGGATTCGCACTTCAATTTTTATCGATCCGAATCACGCACAAATTAAATTGGCGCATGAATTGGGTGCGCCAGTGGTTGAGATTCATACTGGCCGTTATGCTGATGCTAAAAATAGGGTTGAGCAACAATCTGAATTAGAGCGCGTTAAAGAAGCTGCAGCTTATGCCGCCTCTTTAGGTTTAGTGGTCAATGCTGGGCATGGTTTGCATTATCATAATGTACAAGCTATTGCCGCCATTACTGAAATTGAAGAGCTTAATATTGGGCATGCTTTAATTTCGCATTCAATTTTTGTGGGTTTAAAAGCCGCCATTGTTGAAATGAAAGCATTAATGCAGGCTGCGCGCTGCGGTTAATTGTGAGCCTGACGGCACCTAACTGAATCTTTAGGTGATCAGATTTACCTTAGTTGTTCATACTTGAGGGGATAGTCATGATTAGTATTTCACACGAAGCTAAATATACGCATGCGGTGGTGTTTGAACATTTTACACTGCAAGACTATAAAGAGTTCGAAGATAATGTCTTGTATGACATTCGTTTTCATGGGGCCGCCCGACTTTTGCTCGATTTGAGATTAATGGATGGCTATACCATCGATATGGCATTAGAAGAAATCCGGTTTTCAAAACAAAACCGACAAAATTTTGATCGAGTAGCCGTGGTCAGTGATGATCAGTGGGTGGTTTGGTCCGTTTGGTTAAATCAAGTTATATCTGAATCTGAAATAAAAGTATTTGCCGATATTGTGAGCGCACAGCAGTGGCTTGAAGATATAAATATTGCCGCTTAAATGTCGTATTTTATGTTGACGACAAAACATGCAGTTTGGATATAAATATGCTCGATCGAATTAGTTCGCTTTTTTCGCGTGAAAAATCACCGCTAGCAAATCAAAAATCTGCGCAGCAATGGTGCAAACAAATATTGCAATTAGATCCTGCATCTCGTTGCAATAAAGTGCACGAGTTAGTCACAGATTTTATTGCGGCAGCGGATAAAGTTTCATTGGAACGCTTGCAAGCTTTAATGCTAATAGATGAACAAATCCAAGAGTCATTTGACGCGGTTTGTTATCAATATATTTCTAATCCACGCATGTCGAAAGAAATGGAGCAGCAGCTCTGGAAGTCCGTAGTGAGCTTTTCTACGGATATGGTGGATGCTTATCAGCGATTTGTGCAAGCCGATGGCAGCGAAAGCCCGCAGCAGTCATTTGATTCTTTAATGCCTGTGGTGTTGGCGCGTAGTTTGCGTTATCTCGCTATTCAAGCCAAATGGCATTACTTCCGTTTTGAAAAAGTACCACCAAAATTGTGGTTGCAAGCGCATCAGATGTATCGCTTATCTGAAATTGGCGGTTTTGACTGTAATTCATTTGTGCTTTATTCAAACGGTAAGGATGACGTGTCATCATGTGCCGATGAATATATTCAAATGCTCATGCTCAATACCTTGTCGAATAATAACTTATCGGTGCGTCAAATTGACATGATCGATGGCTGGCTTGAGCAATGGTCTAAATTCATTCAGATCGGCCGAAAATATCAAGATACGCAGCATCATTTCTGCATCAATTTGCAAGAGTCGCAAGGCCCACAAAAAATCAATAACGATTTACTGGGAGAACCTTATCGTTATTGGGGATTGAATGATTTAATTGGGCATATTCAAGAGACATTGGGCAAATTAATGACCGGCTCGAGTTATGCCTCATTAGGATTGAATTCCGATTCGCGTGGTGCAACGGTGAGTGATTTACTCAAACACTTGGATGTATTTTGGACCATGTGTATGCGTAATAGTCAGGTAAAGCGAAGCGCTAGACAAAAGGTGAGTAAATCGGCTGATGTGATTTATGGTTTGGATCGTATTTGTCGGTATGTAAAATTAGATAACGATAAATTTAATCGGCAAGGTGCAGAGGCTAAAGGCTCAGTTGATTATGATGAAATCATGGATATGCGTTTATATGGTTTTGTTTCTTCAAGAACCAAAGAAAAATTAGCCGCCAATCCATATAGTTTTACTAGCAACACCAAGCAAGAAGTTGATTGGCATAGTTGGTCTATTGATAATGAAAGCGCTGATGGTTTTGGCGCTACATTACGATTTTCTGAAAACGAATGGATACGGCCGAGTTTATTGTTGGCCTCGCGCGAAAATAATGAAGCGAATTGGCGAATTGGTATTTTGCGTCGAATCGCTCGCTTGAGTGACGATGAAGTTTCTGTGGGAGTGCAAATTATTTGTGTCTCACCGGTTATGGTTGGGATGAAGTCACTGCAAAAAGATCGTCCGGAAACAATTACTGTTGCCGATTTGAATTTTACTGCAGGACTTGAATTACCCAATGTTCGTACTGCGCTGTATGTGCCGCACCAAATAAACGGCACTAGCGTGAATACTTTGATAATGAATTTGGCTGATTATGGCTTGGATAAAGTCTATCAAGTGAATGCACGAGATAAAAAGTTCTCGGTGAGTTTAGGTACAGTGTTAGAAAAAGGTGTTGATTGGGCTTGGGTTACTGTGAATGTGTTGCGGCAAGCATAATGAATGCAATTGAATATGGTTCATAAAAAATGGCGTGAAACTCACGCCATTTTTTATTGGTCAATTATTGCCGTATCGCCGATTTGGGTCGGAATGATTTTACAATTGTAGGGTCTGTTTCTATGTATGGACCATCAAGTAATTGAATGCAATATGGGATGGCAGAGAAAATACCCGGCACGAGTGTTTGGCCTTGATCGTCTTTTAAGCCTTCTAATGTTTCTTTGATCGATTTGGGTTGCCCTGGTAAGTTTAAGATCAAACTATTGCCGCGAATAACTGCAGTTTGTCGAGACAAAATAGCTGTCGGAACAAAATGCAAACTAATCTGCCGCATTTGCTCGCCAAACCCTGGCATTTCTTTATCCATAACTGCTCGCGTTGCTTCAGGCGTGACATCGCGTTTAGCGGGGCCAGTACCACCGGTAGTCAGTACGAGTTGGCAAGCGGCGATATCGACTAGTTCGACTAAGGTTTGCTCGATTAGCGATTGCTCGTCGGCAATGAGGCGAGTTTCTAGTGTGAAGGGTGTGGTGAGTACTTGGGTTAGCCATTCACGAAGTGCCGGTATGCCTTGGTCTGCATAAATGCCGCTGCTGGCTCGATCAGAGATAGAAACAAGCCCAATTTTTAATGCAGAATTCATGCTGAAATACTCAAAGTAAAACTTGATGCCGTGCGGTTTAATTGCACTGCCGTAAAGTCACGAACGCTAAATTGCGCCAAACCAGTTGAATCTACTCCGGCCGCATGGCTAATGGCAATCACGTGTGCGCCTGCTGCATGTGCGGAACGAATTCCCGCTGGCGCATCTTCAAATGCGATGCAATCATGAGCATCAAGTTGCAGTAATGCAGCGCCTTGTAAGTAGGGTGCTGGATTGGGTTTGCCTAAAGTTACATCTTCTGCGCCAATTAAGTATTTGGGCGTCGGCAGGCCAACAAAAGCCAGTTTTGCCAGCGCCAATTCGCGTGGCGCCGAGGTGACCACAGCCCATTGGTCGAGATCGAGTGACTCAAGAAAATCCTTCGCGCCGGCGATTGCTGCCGAGCCGTCAAGGCTCAGTAATTCTTCTGCAATCAACTGCGCTGTTTCTGCTTGAGCATCCAGATGGGGTGCAACTAGGGCAATGGTTTCTTCACCACGTCGACCATGCATGACTTTTAAAATGGCGGAGAAATCGATTTGATGACGTTCAGCCCAATTGCGCCAGATTTTTTCAATGCAAAGCGTTGAATCCACCAAGGTGCCATCCATATCAAATAAAAAACCGTGCGCGCTAAGAATCGGAGCTGAATCGGTGTGCATAAATTAATCCTTGGTCGGGGCTTCTTCTTCTGGGTCTTGGTATCCGGTTGCAGGCTCTTTGATAAATGTTTTCATTAACTGAAATAATTCACGGAAGGCTTTTGGAGGTACGTGCTTGCCAGCTTCTTGTTGTTGGCGTTCTTTGATTGAATTGCGAATTAATTGGCGCAGGTGTTGAATATCAACTTCAGGATAGTCGGCGATAAAGGTTTCAACGGTTTTTACATCGGTGAGCATTTTTTCGCGTAAACGCTCAATTTGGTGCAGCCAAATATTGTGCGTGTTTGAAATGCCTTTTTGCGCATCAAGAAACGCATAAATTGGGGCTGGATCGATATTTCGCATCAATTTGCCGATATACTGCTTCTGGCGAGCGGTGGCACCATTGGCCGTGATTTTCCGACCTTCTTTGACTGCATCCAAGATGTTTTCTGGCAGATTCAAAGGGGCGAGTTGTTTTGGCGTATATTCCAGCAAAGTCGCGCCCAATTCTTGCAACGCTAATGCGTCACGTTTGGCTTGTGACTTGCTGATGATGCCAACGGGCTCATCGCTGTCGTATTGATTTAGGTTGGTCATGGTGTCAAGAACTTGTGCAAAAGCAGTATGATACCAAACGAAACCGTGTTACTGATTGTTCTTCTGGGAAAACTTCTGTGTCTGAATTTAGTTTTAGTGAACAAAACCTGCGTGATTTAGCCGCGCAAGTGTTACAAGAGGCGCAAAAACAAGGCGCAAGCGCTTGCGACGTTGAGGTTTCCGAAGGCGCGGGCCAAAATGTATCGACTCGTTTGGACGAAGTCGAGACGATTGAATACAACCGCGATAAAGGTGTGAATGTTACCGTTTATCTGGGTCAGCAAAAAGCGCATGCCAGCAGTAGCGATTTTTCCGCTGCGGCTTTAGCTGAAACGGTCAATAAAGCGTTAAGCATCGCGAAATACACTGCGGCCGATGAGTTTGCTGGTCAGGCTGATCCTGCACGCTTGTGTACGCACTTTCCCGATTTGGATTTATATCACCCTTGGCCTTTATCGGTGGAAGGCGCGATTGAGTTAGCACGAGAATGCGAAGCCGCCGCTCGCGGCGTCGATCCGCGAATTAATAACTCCGATGGCGCAACAGTATCGACTTCTGGTTCGCGCTGGGTGTACGCCAATTCCTTGGGCTTTATGGGGACGGGAACCAGTACGCGCTACAGTATTTCTGCGGCAGTGATTGCCGAAGATGAAAGCGGCATGCAGCGTGATTATTGGTATAGCTCGGCGCGCGCCGAGACCGATTTAGATTCGGCTAAGAAAATTGGTCAACGCGCTGGCGAGCGTACGATTCGCCGATTAGGTGCGCGGCGCTTAAAAACGGGTGATTACCCCGTATTGTTTGAAGCGCCCGTGGCGAGTTCTTTGATCGGGCATTGGATTGCCGCAGTGAGCGGCGCTAGCTTATATCGAAAATCGAGCTTTTTGGTTGATAGCCTAGGCAAATCGGTATTTTCGCCATGCGTCACGATTACTGAAGATCCATTTTTGAAGCGCGGTTTTGCCAGTGGTGCTTTTGATGCCGAGGGCGTTGCCACCGTGGCACGTACTGTGGTGGATGCGGGTTTGCAGCAGGGGTATTTCCTTGGTAGCTATTCAGCGCGCAAGCTAGGGATGGATACCACGGGTAATGCCGGTGGCCCGCATAATCTATTGGTGGCGCCCACCATCGATGCGGCCAGTCTATTGGGTTTGATGGGCACGGGCTTGTTGGTCACCGAGTTGCTTGGTCACGGCACCAATATGGTGACTGGAGATTATTCGCGTGGCGCCGCTGGATTTTGGGTTGAAAATGGCGTGATTCAATATCCGGTTGAAGAAATCACCATTGCAGGTAATTTGCGTGAGATGTATCAGCAAATTATTGCGGTAGGCGATGATGGTTTGCGCTCGAGTAGCCGCCATGTTGGCTCGATTTTGATCGAAAAAATGACCGTGGCCGGTGAATGACTACGCACCTTCCCGCGTATTGGCAGCAAGCCTGCGTGCATTTAGCGGCGCAAGACGCAGTGATGGCCAAGCTCATTGCGGCGCATCCTGCGGCTAGCCTGCAAAGCCGAGGAGATGTTTTTCATACCTTGGCTAGAGCGATTGTTGGGCAACAAATCTCGGTCAAGGCGGCTGATACAGTCTGGGCTAGACTCACTGCGGCGCTGGGTGATGTGTCGAGCGCCGCAGTTTTGCAGCAAGATCGTGAAGCGCTGCGCGCCTGTGGCTTATCCGCCAGAAAAGTAGAATACCTCTGTGATTTGGCCGTGCATCATCAAGCGGGGCGCTTAGATCCGAGTTTGTGGGTGGATTGGGATGATGAGGCGATTATTCAAGAATTGATCTCAATCCGTGGGATAGGGCGCTGGTCGGCGGAAATGTTTTTATTGTTTTATTTGCTACGTCCCAATGTTTTGCCGCTGGCGGATATCGGTTTGGTCAAAGCCATTGCACTGCATTACCACGCAGGTGAGCGTTTACCGCGTGCAGCGCTGATTGAGCTTGCCGCAGCGTGGCAGCCGTGGTGTAGTGTGGCCACGTGGTATCTGTGGCGCAGTTTAGACCCAGTTCCGGTCGAATATTAATGCTTTTCTTGAATAAGAAATGATATGACTCAATTCACGCAAGACCCGTTTGCTACATGGCACGAGTTGGCACAAAAAACGCAAGAAATGTGGCTAGACTCTGCCTTTGTATTTTCACAGCGTACACAAATGCTCGCGCAAGCAGGGATTAATCCGAGTGTGGCCGAGCAAGCTGAAATGACACAGATGGGGATGGAAAAACTCGAAGCGGTGGGTGAGTCTTCTGTCGCGGCTTTGCAGCAAATCGGGGCTATGCAGCAAGCCTTGTGGAGTAAGGCTTTGCAGCAAAATCAAGCGGCGATTGCCATGGTCGCCGCCAGTATGGCTTCGCCGCAAGAGGCGCTGGCCGCACAGCAACAATATTCTTATCAGTTGCTCAGTCCTGAGCTGCTCACGCAAGCGAGCGCCGATATGGCGCACGCTATTTTGCATCCAGTGCATAAACGCACCACCGAAAATGCAGAACGCTTGCGAGAAGAGAACGATTAATTACAAGGTTTTGAGCTTGCCATGAAATTGTGACAAGCTTGAATAACCTTTCTTTGCCATGATTTCGCTAAGCTCAGCTTTCACTCGGCCAAAAATGCTCGGGCCTTCTTCATACAGCGCCGTGCCCATTTGCACCAAAGTCGCACCCGCTAGAATGTGCAAGAATGCTTCGTGACCTGATTTCACGCCACCGCAACCGATGATGGCTTTTTCTGGGCAACGGCGATAAAACGCATTCACATTGGCTAGCGCAGTCGGTAGAACGTAATCGCCACCCAAGCCACCAAAGCCATCTTTCGGTTTGATGATGACCGATTCACTGTCAATATCAATCGCCAGCGCATTACCAATTGAATTAATACAAGTCACGAAAGCGACGCTTGGGTAACGATTTAAAATCGCTGCCGCTTCGTCAAAATGCGCAATATCAAAATACGGTGGCAATTTAACGCCTAAAGCGCGTTGCCCGTAACCGGAGGTGACTTCGGCCAATAAAGTATCCATGGCATCAAAATCATAACCCAGCTGCGCTTTGCCCGGTACATTCGGGCACGATAAATTGATCTCTAAAATCGCTGGTGTCACCGCGTCTTTTAAGCTGTCGATCATCGCCAAATTGTCATCGAGCGTGAGACCCGAAATCGAAATAAACAAGGGCTTGCTCTCATAATCATGACGCTCGGTATAGCGCAAATAATAAGCAAAGCCTTCGTTAGGTAGACCCATCGAATTGAGACTGCCCCACGGCTTATCCCCATTGAGAACGCGGTAACGCGGCTCGGGATTGCCATCGCGCGGCTGTAAAGTACAGCTTTTGGTCACCATGGCGCCCGCTTCTGATTCTTGCAGTGCTTCGAGTTGTGAGCCAACGCTGCACCAAACCCCTGAGGCGTTCATCAGTGGGTTGTTCAGAGGTAGATCTAAAAATGTTGTAGCTAAATTGGGCATGAGAATGGCTCCCTAAGACGATTAAATTCATCTTAGCGGCTAGAACGCAATCGGAATGTGAGCCTAATCAACAAAAGCTTGTTTTAAGATTTTGATGTGATTTGTTGGCTGAGCGTCGCCATCATTTGCCGCCATGCCGTGGTGACTTCGGGGCCTAACTCCGATTCAATGCGTAGCAGTAGTTCGCGTTGTGGGCTGGTGAGCTCATGCTCGAGTTGCTGGCCAAGTGGCGTTAAATATAGGTTTTTTACCCGTTTGTCATCCTCGTCGCTTTGGCTGGCAATCAATTGCGCTGCTTGCAAGGCTTTAAGTGGGCCGTGTAATGCTTGTTTGCTTACGCCTAATTTGCTTAAAAGTTGGTGAATAGCAACACCAGGATTTCTGGCAACAAAATACAACACTCGATGATGTACGCGCCCCCATTGCCGTTCGGCCAGTAAAGCGTCCGCTTGCGCGGTAAAAGCACGGTAGCCATAAAACAAGAGTTCGATATCGGCTTCAATTTTTTGGTCAATCATATTGACTTAATTTTCCTTGATGGGCATGATTTAGGTCTACTTTATTGACCTATGTGGCGTATCTTATGCTAGCTCGAAGAATTGAACGTTTAACTTCGTCATTGGTTCGCGATATTTTAGCGGTCGCGCAACAACCTGGGGTGATTTCATTTGCCGGTGGCTTACCCGCCAGTGAAGCTTTATTGTCGCTGGATTTAGCCGCAATGCCTGCCGACGTAGTGAAAAGTGCGCTGCAATATGGCCCGAGCGAAGGCGAGCCGCAGTTGCGCGAGTTGATCGCTCAGCGAATGCAATCCATCGGTTTTAACTGCAGCGCCGAGCAAGTATTAATTCTGAATGGCTCGCAACAAGGGATTGATCTCGTCAGTAAATTAATGATCGACGAAGGTACGCCGGTCTTGGTCGAGGAGCCGGCGTATTTGGCCGCTTTGCAGTCGTTCCGTTTATTAGGGGCTGATTTACGCACTTTGCCGATTGCCGATGGCGTTGATTTAGCCGCGTTGGCCGATCAGTTGCCGCAGGTGGCTATGGCGTATTTAACGCCGACGTTTCAAAACCCATCGGGCTATTGCTACAGTCAAACGGAGCGGCAAGCGGTAGCGGCACTACTCGATACCCATGGTACGTGTTTGTTTGAAGACGACCCGTATCGCGAGCTAGCATACGATACCCCCGCGCCTGCGCCCTTGGTGAGTCATTTAACATCGGCGCCTTGGGTGTATCAAGGCTCGTTCAGCAAAACCTTGGCGCCGGGTTTACGCTTGGGTTATTTGATTGCACATCCTGATTTGATGCCGCACTTGGTGCGCTTAAAGCAAGCGGCTGATTTGCATAGCAACCGTTTAAGCCAATTGATTGTGACGCAAATATTGGCGGGCAATCAGCTCGATCCGCATTTAGCTGCCGTATTGCCACTGTATCGACAACGCCGTGATGCGATGGCCGATGCGTTGGCCGCGCATTTAAGCCCTTATGCCACGTGGGCCTTACCGAGTGGCGGCTTGTTTTTTTGGGTCAAACTCAATGCGGTCGATGACACTTTAGCGCTGATGCGCGCCGCTTTAGCGCAAAAATTGGCGATTATGCCCGGCGTGGCATTTATGGCGTCAAATCAAGACGATGGGGCGATTCGACTCAATTTTAGTCATGCTAATCCCGAACAAATTGAAACAGGAATTGCGCGCTTAGCGCAGATCTTGCGGGATTTTTGAGCGAGGGTCGGACTCAGCGCGGATTGCAAACTTAGGTTGGCAGCCACACACTTCAGGCGGACTTGCTTTGCGATTGTTGACGTTTGGTTTTTCGCCGCTGTTGACGCGATTTTCGCGGCGAATCCAACGCAACGACCCTAGCTAAAAAGTTTGATCTAGTGCCGCACCGCGCCGGCGCTGAGACGGTACAATGGCCACAGACTCGGGGTGCCGTTAGGGTCTGTGGACGTTTGGCAAACCCAACGTCAACAGCTTGTAAAGCGGCTGAGAGAAACCCGTTGTACCTGATCCAGATCATACTGGCGTAGGGATGTCTGCTGCGACTAGGCGACTTCCTGCGCTATACAAGGAAATCGCGATGTCTCAAGCCAATCTTTCTATACCTGAATTGCCATTTCATTTAGTTGCCGACGAGCTAGAACGCTTACGCGCTAATACCCCCCTAGTGCATGTGCTGACCAATGAGGTCGTGCAATGCTTTACTGCTAATACCCTACTGGCCATTGGCGCTTCACCGGCGATGATTGTCGCCGAAGAAGAGGTCGCTGACTTTGCGGCGATTGCCGATGCGTTGCTGATTAATATCGGCACGCTCTATCCAGCTCAACTACAAGCGATGAACTTAGCGATTGATGCCGCCAACGCGGCGGCAACGCCGTGGGTGCTCGATCCGGTGGCGGTTGGCGTATTGCAATACCGGCGTGACGCAGCCATTGCGATGTTGGCGAAAAAACCAGCGGCAATTCGCGGCAATGGCTCAGAAATTTTGGCCTTGGCGGGGGCATTGGCTTTGAATGCTGAGGCGACGGCGGGTGGTAAAGGCGTAGACAGCACCATGAGCTCAATGTCGGCGCTCAGTGCTGCGCAGCAATTGGCACGCGCCACGGGCGCGATTGTTGCCGTGACCGGCGCGACGGACTACATCACCGATGGCGAGCAAACGTGGGCTGTGCCGTGGGGGCACCCAATGATGACGCGCGTGGTGGGAACGGGTTGCGCCTTGTCGGCCGTGGTGGCCGCCTTTTTGGCCGACGCGCCCAATCGATTGAATGCCGTGGCCGCAGCATGTGCCGTCATGGCGATTGCTGGCGAGCGGGCGGTGGAGTGCTCTGATGGGCCTGGGTCATTTGTTGCGCCATTTTTAGACGCTTTACACGTGATTCATCCAGTGCAATTGCGGAGCTATAGCGAATGATGAAACCCGCGAACCCGATTGATTTAAGCCTGTATTTGGTGCTTGACCCCGATTTATGTGGCGGCTTGGCCGAAATGGTAACGACAGCGCAAATCGCCGCGCAAAACGGCGCCACCGTAGTGCAATTGCGCGCGCCGCAATGGAAAAAACGCCAATGGTTGTTGGCCGCTCAGGCGTTAAAAGCCGCGCTGGCCCCCTACAATGTGCCACTCATTATTAACGATCAGCTCGATATTGCGCTGGCGATTGACGCCGATGGCGTGCACGTTGGCCAGCAAGATTTACCTGCTACTGAAGTTCGACGATTATTCGGCCCAAATAAAATTGTCGGTCTATCGACCAATGGTTTGGCGCAATTTCATGAAGCCGAAGCGATGTATCAAGCTGGCATCATCGATTATGTTGGGGTTGGGCCGGTATACCCTACAGGAACGAAAAAAGACGCGTCACCGGTGATCGCGGTGGACGAAGTCGCCGCCATGTTGCAAAACCGTATTTTGCCAGCGGTCGCCATTGGTGGCATTCAGGCGGGGAAAGTGGCCCACTTGATGGCGCAGGGTTTTGATGGCGTTGCCGTCGTCTCGGCGATTTGCGGCCAAGGTGATGTCGCTGGCGCAACGCAAGGGCTATTGGCTGAAATTCATGCCGCCAAGGGAAATACCAAATGACGATTCATACTTTAACCATTGCTGGTTCGGATTCTGGCGGCGGCGCAGGGATACAGGCCGATTTAAAGACTTTTTCGGCGCTCGGCACTTACGGTATGAGCGTGATAACCGCGCTCACGGCGCAAAACACGCAAGGCGTGCACGGCGTACAGGTGGTGTCGCCCGAATTCATTGCTGCGCAATGCGATGCGGTGTTTAGCGATATTCGCGTTGATGCGGTCAAAATGGGCATGCTTGGCAATGCCGCGACGATTGCGGTGGTGGCTGAACGCTTGGCGCATTACCAACCGCCAATCATGGTGCTCGATACGGTGATGATTGCGAAGGGTGGCCATGCGCTGCTCGATCCGGCGGCGGTGAATGCGCTGCGCGAGCAATTATTGCCGATGGCCAGTATCATTACGCCGAATTTACCCGAAGCGGCGGCATTGCTCGGCTGCGCTGAAGCGCAATCAGAAGCACAAATGCGATCACAAGGCCGAGAGTTACTTGCGGCTGGTGCGCAAGCGGTGTTGATGAAGGGCGGGCACTTAGGCGGTACATCCTGCCCAGATTGGTTGATTACAGCCAATGATGAAGTGTGCTTTCCTGCGGCGCGCATCGTCACGCGGCATACCCATGGTACTGGCTGCACCTTGTCGGCAGCGCTCACCGCGCTACGCCCGCAATGCGCTGATTGGGTAGAGACCGTCGCCAAAGCCAAAGCTTGGTTATTGCTGGCGATTAGCGAGGCCGAACGCCTCGAAGTCGGCCACGGTATTGGCCCTGTGCATCACTTTCATCAGTGGTGGTAGTTGCTGAGCGAGTGCGAAGTAGAAGGATTGCCGCACAAACGATGCTCGTGCGGCAATCAAATCATTGCTCATTCATGTTAATTAAGACTTAGGCCAGAATAAAAATGCCGCGCAGAGTACAGCGCAACAAAACACCACAAAATAGCCGAGCGCATGATTGCAAATAAATAGCCTGCGCCATGTATTGCTCTCGATGCGTTTCCAGTTGCCTGTTTTAGCTGCATACCGTATGCCATCGAGAAAACCACCCATTGCCTCTGCATCGTGCATATACAGCTCTAAGCGAGGCGGCAGGGCATCGCTGTAATTTTCTTTCAAATAAGTGTAGAGCGCATGCGAGCACGCCAGATACACCAAACCACCTAGCAGGCCACTGAGCACCAAAAATGGCATGATGTAATCGAGAAAAAGTTCGCGCATTTTATAAATCCTTTATGGTTTGACTAAAAGGCCTGTGGCTTGGCCGCTAGATGATTCATTGTCGGCATAGCTCAATTCGACATTGTTTTTATTGAACTTAAATGAATAATGCCGAGAAATTGCCCCTTCTGCATATTGGGTTTTGATTTCTAGCGTATTGGTATTTTTCCAGCGCGCCTTGGCATGTAAATTTAGATCGTAATAATGCGCATCGGCTTGGCGACGATATACGCCATCCAGACCAACAGGCCAACTGGTTTTGCCCTTGATTGAGTCCACTTCCCAAATTAGGCTACCAGCATCTTGTGGATCAGGTTTGAGGCTGATGGTTTCGATGCCCCACGGCTTGCTGGAAAAACGCCATGTTTTGCCGTACCAATTGCTGCCAAGTTCAAGGGTGTTTTTTGCATCGCTGTCAGGTAAGGCGATGGCTTGTATTGTTGCCGCCAATTGAGCTTGAGCGGCACTATTTTCAGATCGTGGAGGGCTATTTTTTATCACTTGGCTGACAAGGTTGAGTGCGAAGTCATCAGCGTTTTGGTCAGCGATTTTACTGGTGATGACGATGACGGACTGTTGTTGAGGGTCAATGCGAATAAATTGCCCGTGTCGCCCCGACGCTTGAACGTGTTTTTGACTTAAATCCACCCAGAAACCACGGCGATAGCCTGCGCTTTGCGCTGATTTTGTATCTTCAAATAGATTTTTTATCCAACCGGCTGGCAATAGGCGCTGGCCTTGCCAAACACCATCTTGCAGCCAAAATTGCCCTAGCTTGGCTAAATCGTGCGGTGCAAGGGCCAAGTTAGCTTCGCCAATGGTGTGGCCAGAAGGATCTTTTTGCCAATAATAGTTGTGAATTCCAAGCGGCTTAAAAAGTTGCAGGGCAGCGACTTCTTGCATCGGCATATTCCAAGCCTTTTCAATCACTGCGGACAGCAAATTCATATTGCCGCCGTTGTAATTAAAAGTTCGCCCGGGTTCATCGTCCATGGCTTGCTGCAAAACGTATTGATTCCAATCTGCGCTGTTGACCATCTGATAAATACTGGACTGAGAATTGTAAGGTATTTCATACCAAGCAATCCCTGAGTGCATGTCAACTAGATTGCCAAGTGTAATCGCGGCCTTGCGTGGGTCAATATCGCCTTTGAGTTGCTCGGCAAAAAAAGGCCGCATCGGCTGATCGAGGCCTTTAAGTTTGCCTTGCTCAATTGAAATCCCCAGCATGGTTGAGGTCACGCTTTTGGTGACCGATCGCAGGTCGTGCAGGGTATTGGGCTGATAAGGATAGAAATAGCTGTCTAGCACGACATACCGATTGCGCATGATTAAAATGCTATCAATGGGTGTGCCTGATTTTTGAATTTCTTTTAGTGCAGCATTGAGCTGCGCCGAGTCGATCCCTTGCGCCTCGGGTGAGCTGGTGGGTAAATCATTTGTGTTGCTGGCAGCAACCATGCCACTGGCTAGAAGTAGTACCAAACTACAAAATTTAAAGCACATGCTGAGGCCCTTGTTGATTTGCTTAGTGATGAATTAGACCCAATGCCTAGCGGAGTGTGCCTTGGCTGGCGATTGAGTCGTTCATATTCAATAGGGTGGCTTTTTTGCCTTTGAACTTGATTTTGTAATTGACGCTGTACGATTCATCCACGTCCATCGCCATGAATTCTAAGGTGTTGTTGTCCAGCCATTGTGCTCGCGCGGCGCGCATCGATTCTGGGCCTGATTTTTGCCAACGATTATCGACTGGTTTAACGGGGGTATGCAGCCATGCCTCACTTAAATTGGCTTGGATGACGAAGGGTTGCTCACTTAAGCTGCGTGGTGACATTGTGATGGTCACGGTGTCATCGTTAAATTCAAATTTGAGTTGATTGGCCCAGAACGTAGGACTTTCTAAATCAATTTTCCGGTTGTGAATGGTTTTTTCGAGTGGCGAGCGCAGCTTTGACGTGGCTGTGGGGGTGGCGAGTTGTTGAATTTTTGCTTGTAATGCGGCGTAAGCGCTGGGGTTTTCATTCGGCTGATCTTTGAGTTTTAAATAAAACTCGCGCAGCGCACTGAAACCAAAGGTGGAATTGTCGTCATTATTGCGTGAGGTCATCACCATCGTGATATCGTCTTGCGGAAAAACGGCAATAACTTGCCCGCCATAGCCTTGCGCGCTATACCACTCCCTGTCTTTGCCTACCCACCATTGAGCGCCGTAATAATGAGAGCCTTTAGAGACGGGAATGCTCGGCGATGTCGCGTATTGCACCCAGCTAGCTGGCAAGATTTGCTGCCCTTGCCAAACGCCATTTTGCCGATGCAGCTCACCGAGTTTGAGCATATCGCGCGGCATGATGTACAGCCCGCGCCCGCCACCAATGCGGCCTTGTTGGTCGAGATCTAGCCAGTGCGTTTTAGTAATGCCAAGTGGTTTGAATAAGCGTTGCTGGGCATAGTCGGCTAAAGAACTGCCGAGCGCCGCTTCACCCAAAATACCAAGCAGATCAGAGCCACCACTGTTGTAGTTAAAATTGTTGACTTGATCAGGCTCAATCGAGCGATTGAGTACAAATTTCACGATGTCGTCTTGTTGTTTTAGTTCGCCAAAATCATTCTCGTGCAATCCCCATCCGCCCAATTCATTCCAAAGTAGCCCTGATTTCATCCCGAGCAATTGCTCAACAGTAATGAGTTTGGCATTTGGCAAGTCGGCGTATTGCGGCAAGATATCGGCGACGGTGTCGGTCAGTTTGAGTTTGCCGTCGCTAATCAACATGCCAATCAAGGTCGCCATAAAGCTTTTGGTGACTGAATTCACTTGATGCGGAATGCCCGCGTGAAACGGCGCAACATAGGCTTCGAGCACCACCTTGCCATGCCGCGCGATAATGATGCTTTCCATATCAAAGCCGGGTGTTTGCAGGTAGTTGAGCATTTTGGTGAGCTGGGCCGAGTCGAGTCCGACCGATTCGGGCGTCGCCGTTTTAAATTGTGCTAATGCAGGTTCTGGCACTTGTGGCGTGGGTAAGTCGCTGCTTGCGGCTTGACTCAAGCCAAGGCTCAGCGCGATGGCGATGCTAATCAAGCGATATTGCATAATTATCCTTGGGTATTGGCTTGAGCCAGTCTTTGATTAAGGTTTGTAGTTAAATACGTCGGGTTATTTCGCCCGCCGTTGCTTTACCGGTACACAGAGCTGATAAGTAAATTTTGTCGTTGCCAGCAGTGTCTCTTGTGTATCTTTAATTGGCCCTAGCGTATGGCCGGGGCGACTTTCGTCAAATGTCCATTTGCTCTGCGGCAAGTAATAGCCAAATACATACTGAGCCATAATCATTGAATCGGCGACGGTGCCGCAAAAGTCGACGACTAAATACTGCCCCGCCGCAAGCTCGGCGACGAGCATATTGCGTTCGGCTTTAAAGTCGGCATCGACCAGCAAGCCAACGGCATAGGCGCAACGCTGATGGTCGGTCACGTTTGGGTTGTCGATCATCCGTGAAACTAAGCGGCTATTGGTATTGCTTAGGACTTGCGTTTGCCCCCAACTTGCAACGCGTTGCCATAAAGTAAACATTTGCTCTAGGACGACGCCATGTTGCCAAAAATACACCCAACGACAACTCGGCATTTTTTCAAATTTGAGCGCTGAAATTTGCCGTGGTAATTCGCCGTTTCTGGCCGCTTCCAGTGCGACGTGTAGTGGTGTGTTGGGTATTGATTCTATGGGTTTATCTGAATGGGATACTTTGCAATTCTTGCTATCTTGCAAGATGTTTTCATTATTTCTGTGAGATTGCTGACGCCAGTTATAGCTTAAACCGTCTAAAGTCCATTGCTCGCCTTTACGCCAGTCGCTGGCCGTCATGCCAAAGTGACTTCGAAATGCGCGGGAAAACAGTGCTTGGGATTTAAAACCACAATCAAGCGCAATTTGCTGCATGGGGAAGGGTGGGTAAATCAAAAGTAGATTCGCTGCGCGCTCGATGCGGATGCGCCGTAGATAATCATTCGGCGTCTCGTGCTGAATCGCCGTGAATATGCGGTGAAAATGATAGGGTGAAAAATGCGCTGCTTGGGCTAAATCAGCGAGGACGATGTGTTGGTCAAAGTGGCGGTGAATGTATTGCAGGGCTAAATGAATGCGCTTGACGTAGTCGTCCATAGTTGGCGATGACAGTTTTTTTTGAGGTGAGCAATAAAAAAGGGAAGCCCCTGCTTCCCTTTTTTTAAGTGAGGCTAATTATTTGGCAGGTGCTGGCGCCGATGCCGTAGCAGATGCCGCTGCAGCTGGTGCGCCGCCACCGACAACTTCAACAATTTCCCATTTGCCATTTTTAACTACATAAACACCGATGGCACCATTTTTAACGTCGCCTTTTTCGTCAAAAGTAATTGTGCTGGTCAAGCCTGGGTATTCCATGGTTTTTAAGACTGGCAAGTATTTCGCTGGGTTGGCAGAGCCGGCTTTTTGCATTGCCGCAACCATCATTTTGGTTGCGTCGTAGCAATATGGCGCATAGAGCTGAACTTCTACACCAAATTTATTTTTGAATTTTTCTTTAAACTCTTTACCGCCTGGCATGTCTTCTAGAGATTTACCTGGGCTAGATGCGTAAGTGCCTTCGGCATCGGTACCTGCCAATTTAATAAATTCACCAGTTTGGGTGCCGTCAGCACTCATCACTGTGGCTGGAATGCCCAGTTTTTTGGTTTGTTTTTTCAATGGTGCGGCTTGTGCGTCCATACCACCGTAGAAAATCAAATCTGGTTTTGCGCCTTTGATGTTAGTCAGAATGGCGTTGAAGTCTGTTTCTTGGTTGGTGGTGAATTCACGTTTCACGATTTCAGCACCAGCGGCTTTAGCGGCTTTTTCAAATTCGTCAGCTAAACCTTGGCCGTAGGCAGTGCGATCGTCAATGATGGCGATTTTCTTGGCTTTGAGTTTTTTAACTGCAAAGTCACCGAGTACCACACCTTGTTGTGCATCATTAGCCATCACGCGAAATGCGGTTGGGAAGCCTTGTGCAGTGTAAGCAACAGCAGTAGATGATGGAGAAATTTGTACGATGCCGGCGTCGTTATAGATTTTTGAAGCTGGAATGGTCGTGCCTGAGTTCAAGTGACCGATCACGCCGCTGACTTTTTGGTCAACAAAGCGCTGTGCTACGGTGGTGGCCGTTTTCGGGTCGGCTTGGTCGTCTTCTGACACCAATTCAATCTTCATTTTTTTGCCAGCAATATCCACACCGCCAGCAGCGTTGATTTCGTCGATGGCCATTTGTACGCCATGTTCGTTGTCTTTACCCAAGTGGGCGATATTGCCGGTCATTGGTGAGGCTTGACCAATTTTGATGATGTCGGTTTCCACTTCAACCGTAACTGGTGCAGATGCTGGGGCGCTGGCCGTATCGGCCGATTGTTGTTTGCCGCAGGCAGTAATCGACAAAATGGCGGCAGCGATGAGGCTGAGGCGAGCGATGGTCATCGTGAATCTCCGATATTGGGTGTTGTTATTAATTACGGTTGTTTTGGTACTATTGCCATTTAAAGGCAATCAATCTTGCTTTCGCAATCAGCGACTAGAAATCAGTGTTTTCCTGTATCTCGACCGCAACAGTTCTTGCATATTGTAGGCATGACAGTTGCTAAGGCGTGGGGCAATCATTGCTGATTTGTTTGTTAGCTGAAAGAAATACGCCAGACAGCCACGTTTTGCGCTGTTTTGAGTCGCGGTGTCGGTGATGTGGCTTGGGTTTTGGGGTGCGTGCTTTGGGTTTGAGATTGACGTTTATTTTTAAAATGAATGTTTGAATGCATGTTGCATTTTTGCTACGAAGCGCTGCCGATGGCTTGGCGTTACCGCGTGGCAGCTATAAATGGCCGAGTTCGGCCAAGGACACTACGCGGTGGGCGGCGACGATAAAGTGATCGAGTAGTTTGATATCCAGCAGCGCCAATGCGTGTTGCAATTGGCTGGTGAGTAAAATATCCGCTGGCGATGGTTCGGCATGCCCTGAAGGATGATTATGCGCGACAATCAGCGCCGCAGCATTGAGCTCTAATGCGCGCCGCGCCAGCTCTCGGGGGTAAACGCGGGTTTCGCTGAGTGTGCCTTTAAATAAAGTCTCAGCGGCAATCAACTTGTGGCTGTTATCTAAAAATAAGCCATGAAATTCTTCATGCTTTAAGCCGCGTAGCCGCAGCTTTAAAAAATCCCGCACTGCACTGGGGCTACTGAGTGTATCGCGTGCTTTGAGTTCTTCGCATAGCGCGCGGCGACTCATTTCAAGCACTGCTTGTAATTGGGCATATTTGGCATCACCAATGCCGTTGATGTGTGCAAAATCCTCGAGTTTGGCTTGAAATAAGGCTTGTAATGAGCCGAAATGCTGTAGCAAATCACGCGCTAAGTCGACGGCGCTTTTGCCGGTAATCCCTACGCGTAAAAAAATCGCCAGTAATTCGGCGTCATTGAGTGCGCCCGCGCCATGGTGGAGTAATTTTTCCCGTGGGCGAGAATCTGCAGGCCAATCGGTGATAGACATCGGCGTTTCTTGGTAAACTTCGGATATTCGCTATAGCAGAGGCTTACATTGTGAGTCATAAAAAAATTGTATTGGGCATTACCGGCGGTGTGGCCGCGTATAAATCGGCTGAATTAACGCGGCTTTTAGTGAAAGCGGGTTATCAAGTTCACGTGGTGATGACTGAGGCGGCAACGCATTTTGTCGGCGCGGTGACGTTTCAGGCATTGTCAGGGCATCCGGTGTTTGTGGATCAATGGGATGCGCGCATGCCCAATAATATGGCGCATATTGATTTAACGCGTGGCGCTGCCGCGGTGTTGATTGCGCCAGCGTCGGCCGATATGTTGGCCAAGATCGCACAAGGGCATTGTGATGATTTATTGTCGACCTTGGTCGCTGCGCGAACTTGCCCCTTGCTGGTTGCGCCGGCAATGAATAAGCAAATGTGGGAAAACGCGCCTAATCAGCGCAATGTGGCGCAATTGCGTGACGATGGCGTGGCGATCTTGGGCCCTGGCTCCGGTGAGCAAGCGTGCGGCGAGGTCGGTGATGGCCGGATGCTAGAAGCGGCGCAAATCTTTGAATTGCTTGAAGCGAGTTTGCAGCCCAAACGCTTACAGGGTAAGCGGGTGCTACTCACCGCAGGGCCCACTTTTGAGCGAATTGACGCGGTGCGCGGTATTACCAATAGCAGCTCAGGCAAAATGGGCTACGCGATTGCGCGCGCGGCGTATGAGGCGGGCGCTGAGGTGGTGCTGGTGTCGGGTGAAACGGCGTTGCCAGCGCCGATTGGTACGCGGCGCATTAATGTCTTGAGCGCGCAGCAAATGCTCAATGCGGTCGAGGCCGAGGTGGATGCGGCGGATATCTTTATTGCCGTTGCTGCTGTGGCCGATTATTACGTGCTCAACCCATCTGAACAAAAAATTAAAAAAGACGCACATATTTTGACGCTAGAGCTCGCGCCCAATCCGGATATTTTGGCCAATATTACCGCCAAAGAAAATCCACCGTTTTGCGTGGGCTTTGCCGCTGAATCAGAAAATCTCTTGGAATACGCCGAAGCCAAACGTAAACGTAAAAAACTGCCTTTGTTAGCCGCTAACTTAGTGCAGACGGCGATGGGGCATGATGATAATGAAATTGTGCTGCTCGATGATAGCGGTGAAACGCGTTTAGCGCGCGCACCAAAAATCGACATTGCGCGCAAACTGATCGCGCATATCGCCCGTTTGTACGATGCAGCGCAATTAGAAAAGTAATTACTGGTTTTACCAGCTTAAAATTGACTCAGTTGGCTGCTTGTCACTGATTGAGTTCAATCGACTGAGGGTTTACTGGCTTTGCGAAGTCAGATGCCTAGGTAATTGTTTAATTTAAATGTTTTTAGGAAATACCATGACCACGATCGATGTAAAAATTTTAGACGAACGCTTAAAAGATAATTTGCCGGCCTATGCCACAGCAGGTGCCGCAGGATTGGATTTGCGCGCTTGTTTGACTGCGCCGATCGAATTGGCGCCCGGCGCAACGACTTTGGTGCCAACGGGCATGGCCTTGCATTTGGATAATCCAGGCTTGGCAGCGATGATTTTGCCGCGTTCAGGCTTGGGGCATAAGCATGGCATCGTGTTGGGCAATTTGGTGGGCTTGATTGATTCTGATTACCAAGGGCAAATTTTTGTTTCGGTATGGAATCGAGGCAATACGACGTTTACGATCCAACCTTTAGAGCGCATTGCGCAATTGGTGATCGTGCCGGTGGTGCAAGTGGGCTTTAATATTGTCGATGAATTTGCTGCCAGTGATCGCGGCGAAGGCGGCTTTGGTAGTACCGGTAAGCATTAAGCGAATACTTGATAATGCGAAGATTAAACCGCTTCGCATTATGGGTATCTATTTGTAGCTAATATATTTACAGCTATTGATGGATATACCCAAGTTGAACGCTGAGTTTTTTCCAATCGCGCTGTGCATTGTGCCAGTGCGATTTTTTTACGCGTTTTTTTTCTAACCACTGCGCCAATACGCTGGCATCGTGCAATTTTCCCAGTGAGGTTTGTGCCGTTTTGAGCAAGGGTGATAGCGCATGAAAGCGAGCTGGCAGCCACGCTGTTGCTAGCGTATTTAAGTAGCGCAAATGTTTGATATGCGCGCGACGTTGATGCCATTGTTCCATTGATGCTGAGGCAATTTTTTTGTTTGTTAGCGCCTGGATTTGCTGGCTGGCTTGCGATAAAACCTGATGCTTTAACTGCGCTTTGCTCATTTTTTTGCTGCGCCGCTGACAATGCTGCAAGGTGCTAATGGCTAAAGTAGCTACGTCGGTGGTACTGAGTGCCGCTTTTAAAATCGCAATGCCTTCGACATAAGCTTTACTGAGTGAGTTAAATTGTGCCGCATTGATGTCTTTACCCAGTAAGGCCAGCATCACCTCCGCATCTCGCGTTGGGCTGCTGAGTTTAGCGAGTGCATGCCATGCTTTTAAAATCGCCGCGTCGAGTTTTTTGTTGGGCTTTAAAACAATCGGCAACAAGCAGCGTAAACGGCGTAAGGCGACTCTAAATTGATGCAGCGCTTCGCTGTTCTTGCCATTGATGATTTTATTCTTAGCGCGATCCAATACGATCAGTTGCTTGGCAATAGAGTGTAAAAAATCAATTTTTTTAGGCATAACCTTGCTCCAAGATGGATCGCGCATCGATGAGTGAATTAACAATTTCAATCTCTAACGCTTGTGTTTGCTCGGTTGCGGGAAGTAAGTCGGGCACCATGATCACACGGCAGCCAGCAGCATGACCCGCTTGCGCGCCGAAATTAGAGTCTTCAAACACCACGCAATTGCCAGCGTGTACGCCCAGTTGAGCGATCACTTTGAGGTAAATGTCGGGTGCAGGTTTGGGATGAGTGATTTCATCGCCGCAAACAGCAAATTGAAAATAAGGCCATAAACCGCTGATGCTTAGGTGATGATTCGCCATGGCGCGTTTGGTTGAGGTAGCAACGGCGCAGGGAATTGCATTTTGCTGTAAAAAATCGAGTAATTCGATCACACCGGGCCGCAAATTGATCGTTTCGTGGCTACGGGCGAGGTAGATTTCGTGCGTTGTCGCGCGCAATTGGGCTACTGGAAAATGAGGCCCGAGTGCATCGTGCAAATACGCTTCGGTTTTTGATGAGTGCATGCCAATCATGCCCAGTGGAATCTCGGCGGCAATGGCGTGGCCTAATTGTTCGGCGGCATCATGCCAGCAACTTAAGGCCATGCGCTCACTATCAATCAATAAACCGTCCATATCAAAGATGGCCGCCGCAATTTTATTGGGGTTGGTGTTTATTTTCATTGCCTTATTTTCGATTTATTTCAACAATACGCCAGTTTACTCGCCTTGAATTGATTTATGACTCTGAAAATGACCGTTTCTGCCCAATCGATTTGCCCGTGTGGCTTACCTGCAACCTATGGCCGCTGCTGTGGCCGCTATCATGCCGGTCTTGCTGCGCCGACGCCAGAAAGCCTGATGCGTTCTCGCTACAGTGCGTATGTACTTGAATTAACTGATTATCTAAGCGCCACATGGCACCCTTCAACTCGCCCTGATGATTTAGGCGTGAGTGAAGACGATGCAGTGAAGTGGCAAAGCTTGAAAGTGAGTTTTGCTGCCGAGCAGGGCGATGAGGGTGAAGTAAGCTTTGTTGCGCGCTATAAAGTCGGTGCGGTAGCGTACCGCTTGAGTGAGCATAGCCGTTTTGTTCGTGAAGATGGGCGTTGGTTTTACATTGATGGTGAAGTGATTTAATGCTTGCAGGTTTGAGTACGTTAGCGCAATTAAATGCTGGTGCCTTGCAAGGCTGTACGCGCTTAGATCTTAGTTGTGGTTTGACTGAGTTCCCACGCGAAATTTTTGCTCTGGCCGATAGCCTTAAAATTCTGAATCTATCGGGTAATCAGTTAGCAAGCTTGCCGGATGATTTGCCAAGGCTGCGGCATTTAGAAGTGATTTTTTGTTCTGAAAATCGCTTTACTGAGCTCCCTGCGATATTGGGGCAATGCCCATCGCTGACGATGATAGGCTTTAAATCCAATCAAATTAAGCATGTCGCCGATGAGGTATTTCCATCGCATTTGCGCTGGTTAATTTTAACGGACAATCAACTGACTGAACTGCCTAGCTCGATAGGGCGCTGTCAGCAACTCGAAAAACTGATGTTGGCCGGTAATCGCTTGGCGGCACTGCCCGATGCGCTGGCGCAATGCCAGCAATTGGCCTTAGTTCGGGTGGCAGCCAATCAATTGACGGCGTTTCCGGAGTGCTTATTGCAGTTGCCTCGATTGGCGTGGTTGGCGATCGGTGGTAATCCATTCAATGCGGCGCTCGAACGAAACCAGATGGATGACGTTGCGAGTGTGAATGCGTCCGACGTAACACTAGGGCAAAAGCTCGGAGAAGGAGCGTCGGGCACCATCTATCAAGCGCAATGGCATCATTCGGTGCCGCGTGACGCCGCTATAAAGATTTTTAAAGGTGCAGTCACCAGCGACGGTTGGCCGCAAACAGAAATGGCGGTGTGCCGCGCGGCAGGAGAGCATCCGCATTTAATTGGCGCTTTGGCGCAATTGAATGGGCATGCTGCGGGTGCTGGCTTGATTATGCCTTTAATTTCACCCGAATTTAGCGTGTTGGCGGCGCCACCGAGTTTAAAAACCTGTATTGCCGATGTGTACGCCAGCGATTTACGCTTTACTTGGCGTGCCGCCTTGCTGCTGGCGCATGGCATTGCCGATGCGGCGCGGCATTTACATCAGCGCGGCATTTTGCACGGTGATTTATATGCGCATAATATTTTGCATCACTCCGATGGTCGAACTTATTTGGGTGACTTTGGTGCTGCGTCGTTTTACTCGCCAGATGCCGCATGGGCAAAGGCGCTAGAGCGTATTGAAGTCCGAGCTTTTGGGGCTTTATTGGCTGAATTATTGACGCGAATCGATTGGCCGGATGACCATGACGATTTGCGGTTTGATTTGATGCATTGGCAAAAAAAATGTGTCGATCTTGCCGGTGATACTCAAATCTCATTTGCTAATTTGCAACAAGGACTGTGGCGAATTTTGCATAATCACTAAGGATCTTCCCTAGATTGCTGTAACAGGCTTGACAGATGTAGTTGCTCGATTTAATTTTCAAACAGTCGTTTGAAGTTGATGCAAGTCAAGTTATTACATGGGGTCTGGCATGGAAACGGGGAAGGCACTAGAAACATCATTACGCATCTTAAATGCTGCTGAAATCTTGTTCGTTGAACATGGTTTTTCCGGTACGTCGATGCGGCAAATCACTGGCGCGGCACAGGTCAATATTGCGGCAGTGAATTACTACTTTGGTTCCAAAGAAGGCTTGTTCCAAGCGGTATTTGAGCGCCGAGCCGAGCCTTTTGCTCGCCTTTCTCTCGACAAAATCAATCAACTGACTAGTAGTAAAAACAACTTTACCGCCACCGAAGTCGCCGAGGCCTTTATGTCTGCGGCGATGGAAATGGGGAGTAACCCTGCGCACGGCGGGCTGATTTTTGTGAAGTTGCTGGCGCGTAGTTATGTTGAACCCAATCCCGTATTAAAAGAAAAATTGCCACAACGCTATGGCGAGTTGACACGTCGTTATCTTGCAGCGTTGGGGCAGGCTTTGCCGCATTTATCCAGTCAGGAAGTGAGTTGGCGTTTTCACTTTATGACCAGCGCCATGTTTAACGCATTCGCTGGTAATAACGTGATGCGCTTATTTATGACCCAGTCGTTGGTGAATGCTCGTGATCCGCAGTTAGTTGCACAGATGTTATTACCTTTCATTGCTGCAGGCTTAAATAGCCCTGCTGCCGTTTAGTTGCCACTTGGAGTTAATCATGTCAATTTTTATCTGCATTGTTGCAGTTGTGGCTTTACTCGGGGTACTTGCTTATTCCCGCGCGCCACTGTGGTGGAGTTCTTTGCTGATTTTGATCGGTGCAGGATATGCGTTTTATCAGCAAAATTTAAACCCAATTTTACTGGGTATGTTGGTCGCGCTGTTGATTATCATAAACTTCAAGCCAATACGTCGTGCTTTAATTACTGGGCCTTTGTTTAGTATTTTCCGCAAAATCACCCCGCCAATGTCACAGACCGAGCAAGAAGCGGTTGATGCCGGTACGGTATGGTGGGATCGCGATTTGTTCTCAGGTAAGCCTGATTTTGACAAATTGCATCAGTATGCCAAACCGACTTTAACGGCAGAAGAAGAGGCGTTTTTAAACGGTCCGACTGAAACCTTATGCGCGATGCTCAATGATTGGCAAATCACGCAAAAAGACAAAGATTTGTCACCAGAAGCTTGGGATTTCATCAAGAAAAACGGCTTTTTGGGCATGATCATTAAAAAGCAATTCGGTGGTAAAGAATTTAGTAATTATGCGCATGCTCGCGTCGTCACAAAAATCGCCACTCGTTCGGGCTCGGCCGCAGTGACGGTGATGGTGCCCAATTCACTCGGACCGGGTGAATTGCTGCAGCATTATGGTACTGAAGCACAAAAGAATTATTACTTGCCACGTTTGGCGACAGGTGAAGAGATTCCATGCTTTGCCTTGACCAGCCCAGAAGCCGGTTCTGACGCCGGTGGCATTCCTGACTTTGGTATCGTAACCCGCGGCAGCTATACCGACCCGCGCACTGGTATCGCCCATGACAACGTGCTGGGGATTCGCTTAACTTGGGAAAAACGCTATATCACCTTGGGTCCAGTCGCGACCATCTTGGGATTGGCATTTAAGCTTTACGATCCAGATCACCTTTTGGGATCGAAAGAAGACATCGGCATTACTTGTGCGTTGATTCCAACCGAGCATAAAGGTGTTGAAATCGGTCGCCGCCATTACCCAGGTACTAGCGCTTTCCAAAATGGCCCGAACTGGGGTAAGGACGTGTTTATCCCGATGGATTGGGTGATCGGTGGTCAAGATTACGTCGGTAAAGGCTGGAAAATGTTGGTCGAGTGCTTGTCTGTGGGCCGCTGCATTTCATTGCCAGCGATGTCTGTTGCCACCGGCATGTTGTCGTCTTACACCACTGGCGCTTACGCTCGTATTCGTAGTCAGTTTGGCTTGTCGATTGGTCGCTTTGAAGGTGTGGATGAAGCACTGGGCCGTATTGGTGGCTTTACCTATCAGATGGATGCCGCGCAACGCTTGGCATTGACTGGGCTGGATTCGGGCGAAAAACCATCGGTGATTTCCGGTATTTTGAAATATCACAATACTGAGAAAATGCGTAAAACGCTCAATGACGCCATGGATGTGCATGCGGGTAAAGCAGTATGTATTGGTCCACGCAACTATCTGGCATTGGGCTACCACGCTATACCTGTTGCCATCACGGTAGAAGGCGCCAATATTCTGACTCGCAGCATGATTATCTTTGGTCAAGGCGCAATCCGTAGCCATCCGTTTGTGCTGCGTGAACTGAAAGCGGCAATGAATAAAGATTTACCTGCTTTTGATGATGCCGTAATCAGCCATATTGGTTTTGCAGTTTCTAATTTGGTGCGTAGTTGCTGGTTAGGTTTGACCGGTGCGCGCTTTGTCAGCGTGCCAGTGTCAGGCCCGACCGCACAGCACTATCGTGACATCGTTCGATTCTCGTCAGCATTTGCTTTCTTGGCCGATATGGGAATGGCAACGTTAGGTGGCAGCCTCAAATTTAAAGAGAAACTATCAGCTCGTTTGGGCGATATGTTGTCAAATTTATACATCGCCACTGCGGCATTAAAGAAATTTAATGATGATGGCCAACCGACAGAAGATCGTCCATTGGTACGTTGGGCGGTGGAAACCGCGCTCTTCGATTGTCAGGAAGCGATGAATGGCTTTTTGGCCAATCACCCGAATCGGGCGTTGGCATGGTGTGTGCGTAAGCTGGTATTCCCTTGCGGTATGACGATGCGTCAACCAGCAGATACGGTCGGTACTGATATTGCCCGTAGCCTGATGGAGCCTTCTGCGTCGCGTGATCGCTTGGTGCAATTCATGTATCGCTCTAGTGATGAAAATGATTCGATTGGTGTCTTGGAGCATGCCTTGAAGGCGGTGATTGCGACTGAGGCCATCGAGAACAAATTGCGCCGTGCGCAGCGCGAAGGCAAGTTGAAAGCAATTGTGACTCAGGCTCGCTTACAAGAAGCCTTGAATCAGGGATTGATTACTGCAGAAGAACACGCCGAAGTGGTGCGTGCTCGTCGTCTCAAGCGGGAAGTGATTATGGTGGATGATTTTGATGCACAGTTAATGCATGCAGATTCTGAGGCCATTCACCGAGTGATTGTGTAATATAAGAGTAAGCTAATAAAAGCTTACATTGTATGTGGTACAACAAAACCCTTGGAGATATAAAAATGAAGATGCTTGTGCGTTCAATGAAAGTGATCGGTGCAACTAGTTTGTTTCTCAGCTCTGCCTCAGTTTTGGCTTCGGGCTACCACTTTGGTACCCAAAGTGCGAGTAATCAGGGTGTCGCCAACTCCGGTGCTGCCGAAGTCATGGACGCGTCAACCATTTTTTATAATCCAGCCGGTATGAGCCGTCTTGAAGGTACGCAAGTCAGTGGCGTGCTCAATGTGATTATTCCTAAGGGTGAGTACACCAACATCAAAACCACCACCGCCACCGGTAAAACGGTGACGGGTGGCAATGGTGGGAGCTTTGGCCAAACTACGGCCGTGCCACATCTGTACGCCACTTACCAAGTCAATGATCAGGTGAATGTCGGTGTTGGGGTGTTTGTACCGTTTGGCTCGCATACCGATTACGAGGCCGGCTGGGTGGGTCGCTATCAAGCTTTAGAAAGCAAGATTGAAACCATTAATGTTAATCCTTCGATCTCGTACAAAGTGAACGACACGGTGGCGCTCGGTGCGGGTGTTAGTCTGCAGTATATTAATGGTCAAATTAGTAAAGCTTTGGATTTAGGTACTGCAACAAGAAACCCTGCGTTTTTTGGTAACCCAGCTTTTGATGGGGAGTCGGAAGTAAAGGGTAACGACATTGGCTACGGTTTTAACTTGGGCGCTTTGTTTAATATCAGTGAAGACACTCGAGTGGGGGTGGCATATCGCTCAAAAATCAAACATACCTTGGAAGGCGATTTAACCTTTAAGGTGCCGACTGCATTGCAATCGACCGTGGGTAAATCACCGTCGTTACAAAATCGCGACGCGACTTTGTCAGTTGAAACGCCAGAATCATTCTCGATTAATGGCTTTCACCAGTTTAACCCTGAATGGGCAATGACCGCCGATTACACTTGGACCGGTCACTCGCGTTTTGACGAGATCCGCATTAAATCACCGGGTAATGCCGATTCAGTGACAGCGACACGTTGGCGCGATACCAGCCGTTATTCTGTGGGTGGTATTTATACGCCGAATCAAACTTGGACTTTGCGTGCCGGTTTAGCGTATGACCAATCACCAGAAGCCAATGAAGCTGAGCGCATTGCCAGCATTCCAGATAGCGACCGTATTTGGTACGCTTTAGGTGCGCGATACAACATTGATAAAAACAATTCGATTGATCTTGCAGCCATTTATGTTCATCTAAAAAGCTCATCAATCAATCGTAAGCCTTTAGATCCAAGTGAAGCCTCGGGTGGTGCAATTAACGGCAATTACAGCGTTAATTCAGTGACCTTGGGTATGCAATATAACTATCGTTTCTAAGTCAGATTGCGCCCAAAGCGTGAGTTTTGGGCGCAAGAAGAAAATCTAACCGAATAGCTGCAGGGCTGGCCTGCGAAGAGAGTGATTATGAGTGTGAGTTTGACAATGCCAATTCGCAAAGTGGCAGTTTTAGGGGCAGGCGTGATGGGCGCGCAAATTGCAGCGCATCTCTCCAATGCTGGAATTGATACCGTATTATTTGATTTGCCTGCAGCAACTGGCAATCCGAATGCGATTTCACTCAAAGCTTTAGATAATCTTAAAAAATTAAAACCAGCCCCATTGATGTCTGCCAGCCGGATTGATGGCATCGTGCCAGCCAACTACGGCAGCGACTTGGCTTTATTAGCCGATTGCGACTTGGTGATTGAAGCCATTGCTGAGCGCTTGGATTGGAAAGCAGATTTATATGCCAAAATCGCGCCACATTTGGCCGAGCATGCGATTTTAGCCAGTAATACCTCCGGTTTATCGATTGAAGCTTTGGCTGCGAATGTACCGGCTGCGCTGCAATCTCGTTTTTGCGGAATTCATTTCTTTAATCCGCCACGCTATATGTATCTGGTTGAGCTCATTGCCACAAAAGGTTGCCAAGCCGATACCCTGGATGCACTAGAAACTTTCCTCACGCTACGTTTAGGTAAAGGCGTCGTTCGCGCCAAAGATAGCCCTAATTTTATCGCCAATCGTATCGGGGTGTTCTCGATGCTGGCGACGATTGAGCACGCTAAAAACTTCGGTATTCGTTTTGATGTGGTGGATGATTTAACTGGCCCACGTTTAGGTCGCCCAAAATCAGCGACATTCCGCACTGCCGACGTGGTGGGTTTGGATACGTTTGCCCATGTGGTTAAAACCATGACCGATACATTGCAAGCCGATCCATGGCATGCCTTGTTTAAATCACCAGAGTGGCTAGAGCAATTGATTGCTGCTGGCGCTTTAGGGCAAAAAACCCGCCAAGGTATTTTTAAGAAAGTCGGTAAAGACGTTTTGATGTTGGACCCGAGCAGCGGTGAATACATCGCTGGTGGTCAAAAAGCTTCGGATGAAGTGAAAGCTTTACTGAAAAACACTGATTTTGCCGCCAAAGTAGCGTCGCTACGCGCGTCTAACTTGCCAGAAGCGCAATTTTTGTGGGCTTGCTTGCGCGATGTTTGGCATTACATTGCCGTACAACTGGAGCACATCGCCGACAATGCCCGCGATGTTGATTTTGCCATTCGTTGGGGCTTTGGCTGGGAGCAAGGCCCGTTCGAGATGTGGCAAGCCGCCGGCTGGCAAACCATTGCAGCTGCGATTAATGATGACATCGCTGCGGGCAAAACCTTGTCGAGCACCCCATTGCCAGCTTGGGTGCTGGCGCGGGATGGCGTGCATACACCAGCAGGTTCACTCAATGCGGTGACGCAAGAGTTAGTTGGTCGTTCAACCTTGCCAGTGTACGAGCGTCAATTGTATCCACCGAAGGTCTTGGGCGAAGCTGAGCCTGATTTTGGTGAAACCATTTACGAAAACGACAGCGTTCGGATGTGGATGCCTCCGAGCAATTTAACCACGGCGGGCGTGCCGGTATTGAGCTTTAAAACCAAGGCGCATTGCGTGGGTGCCAATGTATTGGCCGGTATCCAAGAGTCAATCAAGATTGCCGAGCAATACCACCCAGGCTTGGTGATTTGGCACTCTACGGCACCGTTTTCAGTTGGTGCGGATTTGATGAGTATGGGCCCAGCGTTTATGAGCGGCGATTTCGCTGCGCTTGAGCGGATGGTGTTTGAATTTCAAAAAACGTCGCAAGCCATTAAATACGCCAAAGTACCGGTGGTGGGCGCAGCGCAAGGCTATGCCTTTGGCGGCGGTTGTGAATTCTTAATGCACTGCGCTCGTGTGGTGGCGCATGTTGAAACCTATATCGGCTTGGTTGAAGTCGGCGTGGGTCTGTTGCCAGCGGGTGGTGGTTGTAAAGAATTTGCCCTGCGCGCTTCGCGTTTAGCTCGTAACGGCAATATCTTGGAAGTGCTGAAAGATTATTACCTCGCGATGGCCATGGCCAAAGTCGGTACCAGCGCTGAAGAAGGTCAGCAAATTGGCTACCTAAAAGAATCTGACGTGATTGTGATGAATGCCAATGAGTTGCTGTATGTAGCGCAAGCGCAAGTCACTGCGATGGCTGCAACCGGTTACCGTCCGCCAGTACGTCCGAAAGCCTTCGCTGTTGCCGGTCGCTCTGGCGCAGCAACGATTCGTGCGCAATTGGTCAATATGCTCGAAGGCGGCTTTATTAGTAAGTATGACTTCCATATTGGCGTACAAATTGCCGAAATCGTCTGTGGTGGCGATGTCGATGCCGGCACCTTGGTCGATGAAGATTGGATCTTGAAATTAGAGCGTGAACGCTTTATGGGCTTGCTGCAAAAAGGTAAAACCCAAGAGCGGATCATGCACATGATTGAATTTAATAAACCACTTAGAAATTGATCGTTGTCGTACCTAGCACGGTGAATGAGCAGGTACGACAAGGCGATAACAGTGCGTTAACGGCACACTCAAGTTGCGTTGGCGGACTGATCGCAAATTAAAAATCAAACGTGAATCCACGGTCAAAAACGTTGTTGTGCCGGCTGTGGAATCAGGTTTTGCCAAATTTTAGGAATTCAAAATGAGCAAACAGATTCAAGAAGCTTATATTGTTGCCGCAGTGCGCACGCCAGTAGGCAAAGCGCCGCGCGGCATGCTAAAGGGTGTTCGCCCGGATGATTTATTGGCGCATGTATTGAAAGCGGCAATGGCGCAAGTGCCATCGCTCGATCCGGCTTTGGTGTCGGATGTGGTGGCCGGTTGCGCCATGCCAGAAGGCGAGCAAGGGATGAATGTGGCGCGGATTGGCGCGCTACTGGCCGGGCTGCCTAATACTGTAGGCGGCATTACGATTAATCGTTTTTGCTCGTCGGGCATTAATGCCGTAGCACTGGCCGCCGACAAAATTCGTTTGGGCGAAGCCGATGTGATGATCGCGGCGGGTACCGAGTCGATGTCGATGGTGCCTATGGGTGGCAATAAATTATCTTTGGGCGCGAGTATTTTTGACACCGATGAAAACGTCGCCATTGCTTACGGCATGGGTTTAACGGCGGAAAAAGTGGCGCAGCAATGGCAGGTGAGTCGTGAAGATCAAGACGCTTTTGCCGTTGAATCGCACCGCCGTGCTTTGGCGGCGATTGCTGAGGGTAAATTTAACGCTGAAATCGCCCCCATTGATGTGACGTATCGTGTACCCAATTTGGCGACCGGCGAAGTGGAGTTGATCAATAAAACCTTGCTCAATGATGAAGGCCCACGTGCTGACACTAGTTTGGAAGGTTTGGCTAAACTGAAAACCGTATTTGCCGCCAAAGGCAGTGTAACTGCCGGTAATAGCTCGCAAATGTCTGATGGCGCAGCGGCGTTGATTTTGGTTTCAGAAAAAATCCTTAAAGAATTTAACCTTACGCCATTGGCTAAATACGTTTCTTTTGCGGTGAAAGGCGTGCCACCGGCGATTATGGGGATTGGTCCGAAAGAGGCGATTCCTGCGGCGTTAAAACAAGCCGGTTTGAATTTGTCTGATTTGGCTTGGATTGAACTCAATGAAGCGTTTGCCGCGCAAGCGCTGGCCGTGAGCCGCGATTTGAATTTGGATATGTCGATTGTCAATCCACATGGTGGCGCCATTGCTTTGGGTCATCCTTTGGGGGCGACTGGCGCGATTCGTGCCGCAACGGCGATTCATGGTCTGCGCGGTCAAGGCAAATCAGGCTATGCCATGGTGACGATGTGTATCGGCACCGGTATGGGTGCTGCTGGTATTTTGCAAGTTTTATAAGCGATTCATTTGAAATTCAATTTATCTAAAGCCCGCTGAGTTAAAAGCGGGCTTTTTTTTGGAGAACGCAATGAAAAAACAAATCACAGCAATGGCCATGGTGGTGTTTTTGGCTAATTCGGCATATGCACTGGAAATGGCGGGGGTGAGTCTGCCAGAGAAAGTGAGCGTAGCAGAAACCCCCTTGGTGTTAAACGGTGCCGGTATTCGCAAAAAAATGGTTTTTGAGGTGTATGTAGCCGCTTTATATACCACGGCCAAAAGCAATGACGCCAACGCCATTATCAATGCCACTACGCCAAGACGAATTCAATTAGATATGTTGCGCAGTGTGGAGTCGGCGACCTTATACGGCGCTTTGCTGGAAGGGCTGCAAGACAACCTCAGTGCAGCGCAATATAAAGCGCTTGCCCCCAAGGTGGCAGAGCTTGAGAAAATCTTTATGGATATTAAGGTCGCTAATAAAGGCGATGTGATTGTGTTGGACTTTTTGCCGGGCAAGGGGGTGAAAGTACTGGTTCGTGGTCAAGTGGCCGGCATGATTACAGGCGATGCAATTGCGAGCGCGATGCTATCGATCTGGCTGGGTAAATCACCGGTCAGTGATAGTTTAAAGGCTGCTTTATTAAAAGCATAAAAAACCGTTCGTGGTGGTAAGTGGCGCTAAATCATCTGGCCAAGCGACTGAATGCGATCGGTACTCTTGGTGGTTGATGTGTTAAACGGTAAATAACGATGCAGCCCCGACCTGATTTAGGTTGAGGTTTTTCTTTTGGCTTACATTGCATGGTGTTGTTTGTAATGTGGTTTTATGGTCTAAATGTAGTAATGCTACATTTATGTTTTGTGTTGATCAGTACTTGTTACATATTAAGCTATTGATATATATGAATAATGACCTTATTTATGTACTTGTAGTTGTTTGTGTTGATGCTTTATTACGTAATTTAAGTACAAAAAGACTTGCGTAGTCTGGGTAGTTTTGTTAAAGTACGTACATCGAAAGAAACACAGCAAGGCCGGTTGGTTCAACCGGATAACTTAAGGAGAAACACCATGCGTGGCTTACTCAAAATGATCAAAAACATTGAATTTCAGCAACAATTGCTGGTTAAGTCTTATGGCTGGAAATTGACTCAGCGCTAAGCACCGATTTCATGTAGTAACCGTAGTACCCGCAGCGAAAGTTGCGTTATCGACTCCATCCTCCTGTGCCCGACTTTGACTTGTGTTTTATTACGCAAGACAAGTCGGGATTTTTTTGTTTATCGCACGATAATGCAGCTAATTTGCTTGAGTTTGGGTAAAGTAGCATTTTGCGTGAATCATGGTTTTGCCTTGTTTAATTTCTCTTCCCTCTATCCGCTTGGCGCAGGTTTGTTGGTCTTTTCGACCACGGTTGCGGCGGCTGAAGCGCCGTTTACTTATCGTGTAGTGCTGCGCGCTGATTCCAGTGTGTCGGCTTTACTTGAGCAATATCTTGAGGTCTTTAAACTAAAAGACAGCCCACGCAATTCGCCAGAGCAACTCAGTCGTTCACTCGAATTTTTGCCAAAATCAGTCGCTGATTTACTCGCTACCCAAGGGTATTTCAATACCAAAACGGTGTCAGAGATAAAAACCGAGCAAGGGAAAACCGTGGTGTACATCCACGTTGATTTAGGTGATCCGGTGGTGATTCATGACGCCAAGCTCAATGTTTCTGGGGCTGTGCGCGATAATCCTGAGCGTTTGGCGGTGCTGGAATCGCGCTTTCAAGAACGAAGCGACGCGATTATTGGCACGTCTTTTACGCAAAGCGAATGGGATGATTTAAAAAAACGCACTTTAGCGTCATTTATGGCGCGAGATTATCCTGCCTCAGTGATGAGTTCGAGTGAAGCCATCATTGATCCTGAATTAAAAACTGCGCAGTTAAATATCACGATGGACAGTGGCCCAGCCTATGTTTATGGCCCCGTACAAATTCATGGCTTGCAGCGCTATCCTGAAAAACTGGTGCGTGATTTGGTTGATTTGCCAGAAGGCGCGCCGTATCGGCGTAGCCAATTACTCAATTTACAAACTGAACTCCAAAATTTACCCCATTTTGCCTCGGCCTTGGTGGATGTAAATTTACCGCCGGACGCGCCGTTTATTGCACCGGTACAAATTGATGTGCAGGAGTCGCCACTCAATAAAGTGATTACTAATTTGGGTTACAGCACCAATACGGGCGCACAAGCTGGGGTGGATTATCGGTATTTAAATTTATTTGATCGTGGCTGGATATTTAATTCCAAGCTCGAAATAAAGCAAAAAGAACAACTATTTGATATCGCAGTGGCCATCCCAAAAATGCCAAGTGGTTGGGAGCATAACGGTTACATCAATTATGCCAGCTCCGATATTGAAGGCTTGCAGTCGGATAACTATCGGGTTGGCGTTTCACGCAATTGGATTGAGCGACGGCAAGAACACTATATTTCATTGCAATATCTGGCTGAACGACGCCAAATTAGCAATGGCAGTAGTGATCGCCCACATTCCTTAACCTTAAATTACAAGACGATTATCCGAGATTTAGATAGCTTAAAAGATCCTCGGCACGGCTATATGCTGCAAGCCGAAATCGGTGGCGCTTCAGAACGAGTCATGAGTGACGTTAGTTTTGTACGCGCTTATGGCAATGCCATTCATTACAACAAGATTGGGCAAGAGGGTATTTTGGCTCTACGTTTGGAGTTGGGACAAACCTTTACCAGTAGTGCGATTGGTGTGCCGACTGAATGGTTGTTTCGTGCCGGTGGCATGGGCTCCGTGCGTGGCTACGATTACCAGTCTTTAGGGGTGGATATTGATGGCTCGGTTGCGCCAGGGCGCGTTTTGGCGACGTCGTCGATTGAATATCAACATTTGGTTTACAAAGATTGGCGTGCGGCCATTTTTTATGATTATGGTGGCGCCGGCAGCGATTGGCGAACCTTAAATCCAGTGCGTGGCATTGGGATTGGCGCGCGTTGGTTAAGTCCGGTTGGTCAAATCGGCGCGGATATTGCCTACGGCATCGATAAATCTCAATTTCGCTTTCAATTTGCGATGGGTCTTGCGTTTTGAATTCCGATTTAATACCTGAAGACGTGCCGACGGCGGAGCCGGTGGCTGCAGCTAAACCGGTTAAAAGTGTATTTCGGCGTGTGGTTCGCGGCGTTTTTTGGAGCGTGCTGGCCAGTATTACGCTGTTTGTCGCACTATGTGCTGGGCTGCTATTTGCGCTGGATTCTGACTATGGTCGAGCGCGGTTAGTAGAAATGATCAATCGTAGCGACATGGTGTCAATCCAGTCTTTGCAAGGTTCATTTTGGTCGCGATTGGAAGTTCGCAATTTAAAAGTAGATACCGAAAGCGCCTTAGTTCAATTGGATCACGGGGTATTGGATTGGACCCCTTATTCATTATTACTTAGAAAGCTATACATCAATGAATTAAGCTTGGGCATCTTACAGATAGCAAGCAAACCTACGCCGCCGATGGCCAAGCCTAGCCCAGCGCCGCAAAGCTTAACCTTGCCTTTAAGTTTGCAAGTGCTCGATCTACGGATCGCGCAATTACAAATCAGCGGCGCGCCAACGATTAAGCAAATTCAAGCTGGCTTTGATAGTAATGGTAAAGAGCATCGCATTACGATTAGCCAATTACATGCCCCACAAGGCACGTTAAGTGCCGCGCTGAATGTGTCGGGTAAAGCACCGTTTCCTACTGCCGGCTCGTTTGTTTTGGCCGGGCAACTCGAAGGGCAAGAGCTGACGGCGGTTGGCCAAGTGCTCGGTGATTTGCGCGCATTGGCGGTGAAGGCGGATTTAAATGCCGCCAAAGTGCGCGCTAATGTCGATGTTAAATTGGATGTGTTTGCGGCACATGCCTATCAAATGTTGCAGCATGGTCAAATTAAGCTAGAGCAGTTCAATCCTGCCGCATGGAGCTCGGCCGCACCACAAGCCAAAATTGACGCTGACTTACAAGTTGAGCCTAGCTCGACTGGGGTGGTGATGAATTTGCAACTTAAAAACCATCAACTCGGGACTTTAGATCGACATGGTTTACCGCTGGCGACACTGAATGCTCGGCTCAATTTAGCGGGTAATGATTTGCAGATTAAGCAGCTGGAGGTGGGGTTTGCTGGCCAAGGGCAGCTCAAGGCCACTGGCGGCATTCGTGATGAAGTGCTCGATCTGAATTTGGCGTTGCATGGCATCGACCCGGCGCAATTTTGGTCACCACAAGCGGCCAGTCAAATGAGTGGGCTGATGACGGTGAAAGGGCCGTGGTTGGCGCCCAATCTGCAAGGTGAAATCAAAGATCAACGCTTAAAAACTGCACTCAAGCTCGATTTAGGTTGGATAAAACCGGCTGAGCAGCGCCGTATTGCTGTGCGCCAATTGGACTTGCAGCGTGGTAGCAGTCAATTAGCCGCCAAAGGCGAGTTAAATTTACAAAAGCCTTATGACTTTACCTTAACCGCGCAATTGCAGCAGTTTAATCCTGCCGAATTGATTGCGGCATCGCCAGCAGGGCGAATTAATAGCCAAATTAAAGCCAGTGGCCAGATTGAGCCAGAGTTGCGTCTGGATGTTGAGTATCAGCTTTTAAATAGTATTTACAATCAACAGCCTTTGTCTGGCGCTGGCCAGTTAAAGCTAGATAACGATAGATTGAATGTGCAGCAATTGTGGTTGGCCCTTGGTAAAAATCGACTCGATCTACAAGGTGTGCTTGGTAAGAGCAACGACAAACTGAATTATCAAATTGATTTTCCTGAGTTACAGGTCTTGGGTCGAGGTTTTTCTGGGCTGATTACTGGTAAGGGGCAGGTTTCAGGCGCGATGCAGCAAGCCAATGTGCAAGGCACGCTCAATGTAAAACAATTAAGTACGCCGTGGGGTGTTGAGGTTGGTGGTGCTGATTTATTTGCCAATATTCAGGCTGATTTGGCTGGGCCGATTGAGCTGCGTTTAACGGTCAACCAATTAAAAATGGACGGTATGCAACTGAGCAACGCCAATGTCTTAATGAGTGGGCGTAAAGATCAGCATGTGATTACGCTGACGGCCAAGGGCAGCAAAGATCAGCATGAGCTGGCTTTAGATGCCTTGCTCAAAGGCGGATTGAATGCCGGCTTTGTCTGGCAAGGTCAGCTTGAACGTTTAAATGGTATGGCCTTTTTGCCCTTTAATTTACAAAATGGTGCGGCGCTCATCGTTGGTGGTGATCAACTGCGCTTAGCGGCGGCTAGCCTAAAAGTGGGGCAGAGCGTGATTGACATTGGCCAGTTTGATTGGCGCAATGGGGCGATCAATACACAAGGGGTGATCAAACAGCTGGTTTTAAGTGATGCACTGGAATTGCTCCAAAATAAAACCATGCAAAGTGATTTAATCTTGGCTGGAGGCTGGGATTTGACTCAGTTGGCGCCAGCGGCAGCCATTAATGGTCGTTTTAATTTAGAGCGTCAACGTGGCGATTTGACTTGGCGAGCGCAAGATGGGCAGCGACCTTTGTCATTGAGTGCGCTGGCATTGAAAGGGCAAATCAATCAAAACCAATTTAATGTCAGCAGCCAGTTGGCGAGCCCACTATATGGGCAGGTGGGCATGACTGCTAGTGGTTTACTCGATGCGGCGAACTGGCGTGTTTCGGCGTTGCAAGCAATGAAAATCGCCTTGGTAGGGGACTTGCCTGATTTAAAAGTCTTTTCACCTTTTGTTGGTGATGGGGTGGTATTGGGTGGTCGCGCGCATTTGGATGTGAGTCGCGTCGCGCTAGGCGATGCGGTGACCTTGGCCGGACAAGTGAAAGGCACGGGTTTACTTTATAGAGATGCCGCTCTGGGGGTGCATTTGCGCGAAGGTCTGGTTGATATCGGCTTGGATGGCCAGCAAATAACGCTAAAAACCATGAAGTTTAACGGTAGTGGTAATGGAACGGTAGAAGGCTCAGGGCGAATTGATTTAAAAGACAAAGCGCAACCGGACTTAACCATTAAATTGGCGGCTAAGAAATTCACCTTAATTAGCAAGGCCGATATGCTGTTGGTGATTTCAGGGCAAGGCTCAATGGCGTTGCACGATGGCGCTTTGACGGTGAACGGGCAGTTTGTTGCCGATGAGGGCGATATTCAGTTTGTTTCTAACGATGTGCCCCATTTGTCGTCCGATGTGGTGGTGTTAGGTGCCGCGCCGAAAAAAGTATCCAAGCCTATGTCGGCCAGTGTCGAAATTGGGGTTGATTTGGGTAAGAACTTTCGCTTTCGCGGTTATGGGCTCGATGCTGATTTGATTGGGCAATTGCGGCTTAAAGCCACTGGCAATCAAGCACTGAGCGCGCATGGTACGGTAAGTGTTGAAGAAGGCGAATATAAAGCATACGGACAAAAGCTTGATATTGAGCGCGGCGTGTTGTCATTTATTGGTCCGCTGGATAATCCAGGTTTAGATATTTTGGCGGTGCGAACCAATTTGGCGGTTGAAGCTGGGGTAAAAGTGCAAGGTTCGGCGTATTCGCCACGGGTGACTTTGTATTCTGACCCGAATGTACCTGATTCAGAAAAGCTCTCATGGCTGCTGTTTGGTCATGGTTCTGAAAATATGGAAAAAGCCGATGGTGCTTTGATTTTGCAGGTCTTGAATGCGATGGCCAGCAATAATAATGGTCAGGGCTTAACTGATCAGTTGTTTGGTGCCGTGGGCATTGATGAGGTGGGTTACAACACCATTCGTGAAAAAGATGGCAGTACCACGCAGGTGGTTTCGGTAAGTAAGCAATTGGCTAAAAATTTACGCGTGTCACTAGATAAAAGCTTTAATGGTTTGCGTGATGCGGTAAGGTTTACCTTGCAGTTATCCAGAAACTGGTCAGTGGTCTCACGCATTGGTGTTGATGAAAGCTCACTGAATGTCGATTACACATGGCAATTTGATTGAACAAATAATCTGATGTCGTTGCATTAAAAAAGGCACGGCAAATAGCCGTAATGCCGTTCACTTAAGCCAAGTGAGCGGCATTTTTTTCCTCGATTTCATTGCTGGTGTCGCTTTTGACGCAAAGGCGCAGAGAAAATCAATTGAAAACCCCTGAATTTCCTCCGCGCCTCTGTGTCTCTGCGTCAGATTTTCAGGGTTTTTCGTTAAGTGAACTGTATTTCGGCAAATAGCCGTGCCTTTTGCTATTAGTAGGTGTAGAACATACGTTGAATTTCTTGGCTGTCTTTGGTTTTGGTCAGCGCCAGCATTAACAAAATACGCGCTTTTTGTGGTGAGAGCGTATCGGCAACGGTGAAGTCAGTTTTGTCGTCATTGTTTTCACCATTACGTATGGTTGGCCCATTGCTAATGCGCGATGAGCGATTGATGTGTATGCCTTTTTGACGCAATTCAGTTAAACGCGCTCGAACTGGGGCGGCTAAGCTGCCATTGCCGGTGCCGGCGTAAACGATCCCTACATCCCCCGCAGCGGCAAAGGCGTCAATCGCCAATGTATTGGCATTGGCTGAACCATAAGCGATATTCACCGCCGGTAGGCTATCGAGTTTTGCAACATCAAACTCGGTATTGCTAGTGTGTTTGCGGGTGCTAGCGCGGTAAAAATTAGGTTTGCCCGAAACGATATACCCTAAGCTACCCAATTCAGGCGAGCGGAAGGTGTTGGTGGTCATCGTATTGGTTTTCACCACATCGCGTGCGCCTTGAATTTCATCATTCAGTGCGACCAATACGCCTTGGCCAATGGCTTCTTTACTGCCTGCGAGGGCTACGGCGTTATACAGATTGATTGGGCCATCAGCGCTAATGGCGGTGGCTGGGCGCATGGCGCCGACGATCACCACCGGTTTATTGCTTTTAACCACCAAATTTAAAAAATACGCCGTTTCTTCAATGGTATCGGTGCCGTGGGTGATGACCACACCATCAACGTCTTTGCGTTTGAGGGTTTCATTGACCTTTTTGGCCAGTTTGAGCCAATGGTCGTTAGTCATGCTCTCGCTGGCAATTTGAAATACCTGCTCGCCACTCACATTGGCTACTTTACTGAGTTCAGGAACCGCCGCAATCAGTGCGTCAACGCCAATTTTGGCCGCGGTATAGCCCACCGTGGTGGTGCTGGTATTGCCCGTGCCGGCAATGGTGCCGCCTGTAGCCAAAATCACGACATTGGGTTTCTCGGCGGCAATGGCCGTGCCGGCGATGAAGCTGCTCAGCACAAGCAATGTGGTGGTTTTTATCGCTAAATTCATGGTATCTCCGTTTTTATTTTGAGCTTGATGATGCTTCAAGCTCGTCAGCGAGGTGCGTCGAGTGCTGATCATCTCGGATAAACCGCTGATGACGGTATTGTGACAAATGCCAATAGGATAAGCTCTAGTGGTGAAATGGCTTATTAGGGAGTGCGGGCGACTACCCAAGCGAACACCTCAATCGCGCCAGCAGACTTGAGTGCTTTAGCGGCAGCATTCATGCTGGCGCCGCTGGTCATGACGTCATCAACCAGCGCGATGCGTAAGCCATTGACTGAGGCGCAGCAAACAAAGGCGTTACGCATATTGTGCCAGCGTGCGTTGGCACTCAGGCGTGCTTGATGTTCGGTGTTTTTGTGGCGGGATAAATTGCTTAAGTCCAGAGGTAGTTGTAAGCGCTTGGATATGGGTTGGGCGATTTCTAATGCTTGATTAAACCCACGTTCTTTGAGTCGTGCTGGATGCAAGGGCAAGGGGATGATTAAGTCGGGCCGTGCCGCGCTTGAGAGTCGCTCGGCGAGCAGCTCGCCCAGCGGTGGTAATAAAGACCAACGTCCAGCAAATTTTGCCGCTTGAATCAGGCAGGCAATCGGGTCGGCGTACAGAAACGCCGCGATGGTGGCATCAAATGCAGGCGGATTTTTGCTGCAAGCGCCGCAGATGAGGCCTTGCGTGCTGGGGCGTGCGCAGCATGGGCAACTTTGTGCGACGCAAGGGCGATCTAAAGTGGTAAGACAAGGCTCGCACAGACTATTTTTGCTGCTGGCGGCGCAAAGTAGGCATTGTTGTGGGCTGATGTAGTTCAAAATTCTGTCGAATAAATTTGACAACTCAGTGCCTCGTTTGGACAATGCGATTGATGTCGTTGGTCGGCGGTGGCTTTTTGCCGTGGGCACTACTTAGTATTAAAATTATTTGGATAAATAGCGAATGAATTGTTCCAGCTCAGCAACACAAACCATCGAATTTAAGCGCGCATCGCCGCATCCGGAGCAAGCGCTATGGTCAGAAACCGCCGTCGCTCAATTGTTTGCGTTGCCGTTTAATGATTTGCTGTTTCAAGCGCAAACAGTGCATCGACAAAATTTTGATGCCAATCGAGTCCAGTTGTCGACTTTGCTGTCAGTAAAAACCGGCGGTTGCTCAGAAGATTGTGGCTATTGCTCACAATCGGCGCGCCACGATACCGGTTTAGAGACCGAAAAACTCATGGACGCTGATGAAGTGATCGCTAAAGCTGCGATTGCCAAAGAAAATGGCTCGTCGCGTTTTTGCATGGGTGCTGCATGGCGCGGCCCGAAAAACAAAGATTTAGCTGAAGTTAAAAAAATGATTGCCGGCGTGAAAGCACTGGGTTTAGAAACCTGTGCCACGTTTGGTATGCTTAAAGACGGCCAAGCGGAACAATTACGCGATGCTGGTTTGGACTATTACAACCACAATCTGGATACCTCAGAAGCCAAATATGGCGAAATCGTCACCACCCACAGCTATGCCGATCGTTTGGATACCTTGGGTAAGGCACGTAAAGCTGGTTTAAATGTGTGCTCAGGCGGGATTGTCGGCTTGGGTGAAACCCGTTTGGATCGCGCTGGTTTAGTGGCGCAATTGGCTAATCTCGATCCGCAGCCCGATTCGGTACCGATCAATAATCTAGTGCAAATTGATGGCACGCCACTGGATGGCTCAGAGCCCGTCGATTGGACTGAGTTTGTTCGCACCATTGCCGTCGCGCGCATTACGATGCCAAAAGCTTATGTACGTTTGTCGGCAGGTCGCCAACAAATGCCCGAAGCGATGCAAGCACTGTGCTTTTTGGCTGGCGCGAATTCGATTTTTTACGGCGATAAATTGTTAACCACCGGTAATCCCGATGTCGAAGGCGATCGTGCTTTGTTCCGCAAATTAAATCTGCAGCCGCTGTAAGGGCTAGATAGATTGCGGCGCTGAGTATTCCTACGCCGCATAAAAAATAAAGGGTATTGCTTGGTAGGCATGATCATTCATGCACTACAAGGCAATACCCTTATTACTGCGCACCACCAGGATTGTGGCGAGATCAACTCAAGTTCTTAACCGCGCACTTTTTTAACCACTTGCATCAATTGTGCCGCCGCTTCGTCGCCTTGGCCGCTTTTAAGCGCTTGGGCGATGCAGTCTTGGGTTTGTTGTTCAAGCAAAATTAGACCTAAAGCATCCAATGCCGAGCGCGCTGCGGCCACTTGGTTGAGGATGTCGCCGCTGTATTTCTCTTCTTCGACCATGCGGGTGATGCCCGAGACTTGGCCAACGATGCGGTTAAGTCGCTTAATCAATAAATCGCGATTTGGGCGCGGTAATTGCGTTTTGTCTTGCGTCTTTTTAGTGCTTGATGTCATATCCGGCTTCCTCGATGGCTGTTTCCAGTGCGGCGCGACTGGTTTGTTGGGCGTCGAACACAATATGTGCCGCGCCGGGGTTAAGTGTGACATTGGCCGATTGCACCCCTGTCACGGCTTGCAGAACACGCGTTACGCCAGCTGTGCAGCCGCCGCACGTCATGCCGTCAATTTGAATATCGATAGTTTCCATCGCAACTCCTTAGCTTTTCCAGCGTTTTAATAGCAATGCATTGCTCACCACCGAAATAGACGACATCGCCATTGCGGCACCAGCAACAATGGGGTTGAGTAAGCCTAAAGCAGCAACGGGAATGCCTAAAGCGTTATAAATAAAGGCGAAAAATAAATTCTGTTTGATTTTACGAATCGTCGCTTTCGATAGGCTGATGGCTGCAGCAATATGCGCAATATCGTTATGCATTAGCGTGATATCTGCGGTTTCAATGGCGACGCTGGCGCCACTTTGCATCGCAAAGCTCACATTCGCTGCCGCCAATGCAGGGGCGTCATTTATGCCGTCGCCAGCCATGGCCACATGCCGACCTTGGGCTTGCAATTGGGTGATGAGTGCCGCTTTGTCTTTCGGGCTCATCTGCGCTTGAAAAGTCGTGATGCCCAGCTCATTGGCGATCACTGCTGCCGTGGCGGGGTTGTCACCCGTCAGCATAATGATGTTGATGCCGGCAAGTTGCAAGGATTTGACGGCGGCTTTTGCATCAGCGCGCGGTGTGTCTTTTAGGCCGATAAAGCCTTGTAATTGCTCATTTTTAGCTAGTGCGATCACGGTTTGACCCGCTTGCGTCATTACGTCAAGTTGCGCTTTTTGCTCGGCATTAAGCGGGCTTACCCAGTCTGGACGGCCAACTTTAAACTGATCGTTACCGATCTGAGCTGACATACCAAGACCCACTTCGGTGTGAATCTCGCTGGCGGTCAGTAAGGCCAGTTGCTGTGTTTGCGCTTCGCTGATTAAGGCATGCGCCAATGGGTGTTGCGAATGGGCTTCAATGCTGGCCGCTTGCAAAATAAGCTCGGATTCGGTGCCGTTTATGAGATGAACCGCGCTGACTTTGGGCTGACCCTCGGTCAAGGTGCCGGTTTTGTCGACGATTAAGGTGTCAATATGGCTGGCTAACTCTAAGGCGCTGGCATTGCGAAACAATAAGCCGTTTTTGGCGCCCAGCCCAACGCCGACCATAATCGCGGTCGGTGTTGCTAATCCCAGTGCACACGGGCAGGCGATGACTAAGACCGCAATTGCGTGAATTAAAGCCGTGGTTGGATCGTTTAATACCAGCCAAGTGGCAACAAAAGTTACTAGGGCAATGACCAGTACTGCAGGTACAAAAATAGCCGCGATTTGATCGGCCAAGCGTTGAATCGGCGCTTTACTACCTTGGGCTTGGCGCACCATACGAATAATCGCCGCCAATTGCGTGGCGCTGCCAATGCTAGTGGCGCGGATCGTGATGCTACCTTGGCTGCTGCGGGTGCCGGCAAACACCGTATCCCCCATGGTTTTGCTGGCGGGGATGGATTCTCCAGTCAGCATGGCTTCATCAACCGCAATGCTGCCACTGAGAATCACCCCGTCGACGGCAATGCTTTCACCATCGCGCACCATTAAAATATCGCCTTGCTGGATATTAGCAATCGCCAGTTCTAGCCATTGTCCATTGCGCTCAACGCGTGCCGTTTGCGGCTGCAGCGCCAGCAGTTCACTAATGGCGCTGGCCGTTTTGTGTTTGGCCCGGCTTTCTAGCCATTTACCCAGCATAACTAAAGTAATAATCGCCGCGCTAGCTTCAAAATACAGATCATGGCGCCCAGCAGACCAAGCCCAGCAGCTATATAGCCACGCCATCGACGTGCCAAGCGCCACCAGTACATCCATATTGGCGGCACCACCACGTAGGGCAAAATAAGCACCGCGATAAAAACGCAGGCCAGGAATAAATTGCACTATGCTGGCAAGCACAAATTGCAGTGCAAAAGGCAAAATGCCGTGTCGGCCAAACAGCATGCCGCCCATCTCAACTAAAAAGGGCAGGGTGCAGACGATGGCAATCATAAACAGCCAAGGGGTTTCAGCGGCGGGTGCTGTGTTGATCTGTGTGCTTGTTGGGCTGGAAAAGCCCGCTTTTTCAATGGCGGCCTTGACCGTATCTAAATCAATGAGCCCACGTGGCGCGCTGATTTGGGCGCTTTCATTGGCGAAATTGACTTGGGCGCTTAAATTGGGCAGTCGATTGAGGACTTTTTCTAATCGCAGCGCGCATGCGCTGCACGTCATCCCTTCGATAGGGAGTTCAATTTGCTGACGCGGGACTTGGTAGCCGGCGTGCTCAATGGCTTGAATAATAGGAGCGATTTGAATCGCGGAACTGGTGCTATTGATTTGCGCCATTTCGCTGGCGAAATTAACGCTCGCTTGAATGCCATCCAAACGATTAAGTACTTTTTCGACACGCTGAGCGCAGGCAGAGCAAGTCATCCCCTCGATGGGTATATCGATGGAAGTGTTGCTGGCTGTTGGGTTCAGGGTTTGACTCATGGGGGTATAGTAGGCTGGATATGACATACCCGCAAGGGGTATGTCGCCACCGTTCAGCCCTTAGCTGGCAAGGATAGTCAGCTTGGCATCGCTTGGTTTTTGGCACAAAATCGAGTGTCAATGCGTTACTTTATTAGGTTTTTAGCATATTGTATGGAGGCCCGTTTTATCTGCCGCACGCCTCGATTGGACACCCTTGATCAAGGAGAAACTGCAGCGCAGTTGAGACACCTTGATCAAGTAGAGTGTGTGCTTTTTGGGTCTGCCCAATGAGTTACTCCGCGTCGCCGCCGCCTTTTTTCATGGCCTTGCCCGCTTGCGCCCGTTGGCGGCGGACTTCTTTGGGGTCGGCAATGAGAGGGCGATATACTTCAACACGGTCTTTATGGCGTAGTACGGTGTCAAGTTTGACGGCCTTGGCAAAAATGCCAATCTTTTGCTGGCTTAAGTCAATTTCAGGAAATTCTTGCAACAGGCCCGATCGCTCAATGGCTTGTTGTGCCGTCGTACCATTTGGCACTTTCAGACTTAATAGCTTTTGCTTTTTCGCTGTGGCGTAAACCACTTCAACGGTGATTAATTCACTCATACACTTCTTCTGTCGGGTAGGTATCTAGCTCTAGCCATTGCGCTTTAAGGGCTAGAGATGGATACATTGTGTTAACCATATTTTCGGTCGGCTTCTTTAACAAAAGCATCGACAAAGGTTGAGGTGATTTTGCCAAAAACTGGGCCGATGACGGCATCCAGCGCCCGATTGGAAAACTCGTAATCGAGTGAAAACTCGATTTTGCAGGCGTCTTCCATTAGAGGAATAAAACGCCAAACGCCGGTGAGTGCCTTAAATGGGCCATCAACAAAATGCATGACGATTTCGTTTTCGGTTTTGGTGTCACGCGTACGAAAAAAAGTGCTGACTTTTAAAAATTCGATTTTGATGGTGACATCCAAGATTTCGGCTGAGCGTTCGTGCACTTCCACGCCGCCGCACCATGGCAAAAATCGTGGGTAATCTTCCACACGATCGACTAAATCGAACATTTCTTGGGCTGAATGGGAGACAAGAACTGATTTGCGTAAACACTGCATGGCTTTGAAGGGGTAAAATAGCGAACTAATCTACCCTGTGATTGAGAAATGACTGATTATCCTGACCAAGTGAACGAGATGCAAGCGAGCTATCGTGCTAATTCGCATGCCGATGATGAAACTGCGGTATATCGGATTCCACCGCACTCGGTTGAAGCGGAACAATCGGTACTCGGTGGTTTGATGCTCGACAATCAGGCGTTTGACAAAATCGCCGATATTATTGGTGATCAAGACTTCTACCGTGAAGACCATCGCCGTATCTATCAAGCCATTATTAAATTGGTTGAGCACAATCGCCCAGCCGATGTGATCACGGTGAAAGAGTCGCTCGATACCACCAATGACTTAACGTATGTCGGTGGACTCGCCTACCTAGGGTCCTTGGTACAAAATACCCCCTCGGCCGCCAATATTCGTCGTTACGCCGAAATCGTGCGCGAAAAATCAGTGATGCGTCAGCTCGCTAGCGTAGCGACAGAAATTGCCGATGCGACGTTTTTCCCGAATGGGCGGGACGCCAAGCAGTTACTCGATGAAGCCGAATCGCGCGTCTTTATGATTGCCGAGCAGTCACAAAAAGGTAGTCAGGGCTTTTTTGCCATGCCGCCGATTTTGAAAGAAATCGTCGAGCGTATCGATTATTTGTACCAACAAGACAATCCATCTGAAATTACCGGCACTGCGACCGGATTTATTGACCTTGATAAAATGACATCCGGACTGCAGGGCGGTGATTTGATTATTGTTGCCGGTCGTCCGTCGATGGGTAAAACGGCGTTTTCGATCAATATTGCTGAGAACGTCGCAATTGATAGCAAATTGCCCGTGGCGATTTTTTCAATGGAAATGGGCGCGGCGCAATTGGGGATGCGGATGGTCGGCTCGGTCGGCAAGATCGATATGCATAAACTCAAAACCGGTAAATTTGAAGACGACGATTGGCTGCGTCTTACGCATGCCGTTGGTAAGCTGTCTGAAGCGCCGATTTTTATTGAAGAAACCGGCGCGCTGACCGCGCTGGATATTCGTACTAAATCACGGCGTTTGGCACGGCAATGCGGTGGCCAGCTTGGATTGATTGTGATCGACTATTTGCAATTGATGGCGGGGCGTTCTGGCGCAAAAGATCAAAATCGTGCGACTGAACTCGGCGAGATTTCACGTTCACTTAAAGGTTTGGCGCGCGAACTCAAATGCCCGATTATCGCGCTGTCGCAGTTAAGCCGTTCGGTTGAGCAACGTACCGACAAACGTCCAATGATGTCCGATTTGCGCGAATCGGGGGCGATTGAGCAAGATGCTGACTTGATTATGTTTTTGTATCGTGATGAATATTACAATCCAGATAGCCAATTTAAAGGCATTGCTGAATGTATCTTGGGTAAGCACCGTAATGGCCCAACCGGCAAAATTCCATTGGTATTCCAAGGGATGCATTCACGCTTTGATAATGCGCTGATGCGGCCAGATGGTTGGTCGAGTGATTTGGAATAACGATTTGGAATGACTGTTTGCTGCGACATGGGTTTGCTGTCGCAATGGCAAGATGTGTTACATGTTGCAGTGCATGATATTGCCATTTTTGCGATGTACGCGTTTTACTGAGTTTGGGGAGCGGGTGTTGATTACTCATTTTAATTTGCCGGTACTGCCGACGTTTGATCAGCCAAGGGCCGATCGTTTGTTAAGTGGTGATCCACAGCGCACCACTTGGTCGCACTACACCAGCGCCGATCGTCAATTGTCCTGTGGTATTTGGGCGTGTGACGTGGGCTCATGGCGAATTGCTTTTGCCGCAGATAAAGAAGAGTTTTTTTGCGTGATTGAGGGCGAAGTCTGTTTATGGGATCAGAACGATCAAGGGGTGGTCGTTAAAGCGGGTGAGGCTGCCGTCATTCCAGCTGGTTTTGTCGGTCGTTTTGAAGTCATTCAAGCGGTACGTAAATATTTTGTTGTTTTAGATCGTTCTGCTGTTGTTTAGATAAAAATGAAAAAAATTAAAAATCTGTTTACTCGTTTAAATAATCAACTTGATGGTGATATGGATGACGCGGCGCGGCAAGCGGCGATCGAGCGCGCCCGTACTGAGCCAGAATTGGGCGAATCGGCAAAACCCGGTATGGATCGACTATTTGAATTACCGCTGTCGCCGGTGGTGAATGTGGCCAGCAAAAGCATAGCTGGACTGCGAAGTGCAGTCACTAAAATTAAAGGTTTGGCGCATCGCGATGCGGATGACGTAGATGCTCATGCCTTGGCGGAAAGAACAGAGCCCGAGTTTGATCCTTTGTTTAGCGCAGTTGATTCGGCATCAGCACGGACGAATCGTGCCGCGTCAATCGCCGCGCCGCCGGCGCCGTCTGCTGGTTTGCATCGCCGACCTTTGCGTGAACAGGCCGCAGTCAGTGCAGAGCGCTCTGCAGTAACGACTAGAGCTGCAGCTACGCCGACTCAATCGGCAGCCACATCGACGCCGCCAGCGGATGTTCAGTCACTCTCTTCGCCAAAGCAAACCTCGACGACGCAGACGGCTCAATCGTCGCCTATGCCACGTCGGCGAGAATTACCTACCATCGATTTGGAGCAAATTCAGCATAATTTGGCGCTGAGTCAGCGTAAATTAGCCGCCGAAGGGGCGAAAATGCCCAGTAAGGCCGCGCCTGAAGTGTTGCCGATTATCGATGTGGCTGAGATTCGTAGTCGCTTGCAAGAAATTCACGCCAAGCCTGAGGTTGTAGCGCCCACTCGGCGTATGGGTGTTAGCCGCGTGGCGAAGTTAGATAAAGATGGTGGTGGGTTTAGCAATCAAAGCACGGTAAAAAGTAAAGCCCCTTTGGCACCGCCGACATTATTGCGAAGATCTGAGCGTATTGAGCCGCAGCCCATCATTCATGCAGCGAAGATGGATATACATGCTGCATCGGCGGTAAAAGAGAATGTTAACGTTGTGGCTGAACATGCAGTGAGATTGCCTGAGGTATTGCAGGATGCAGCTTTGTCTGAAGCGCCAATTTTGCCGCCAGTAGATCACCGTTTTACTCGTGCGCAAGTGCCTTTCCCCAGTAGCGACGCGCCTGAGTTAACGCAGGCAGAGCCGGTATTGACTGCGCCAGCAAGCCATGTTGCTGCGCCGCCAAGTCAGGTTGTTGTGCCGCCCGTAGTTCGGCCCACGCATTTTTTGCGCCCCGATGAGTTTGGTGCTGCGCAAATGGCGCCTAAACCCAATGCGGCGTGGGGCGCATGTGAAAATGGTTTGTGCTTGCCACTGGATTTATTACGCCCACCTTTGGTGAGTGCGCAAACCGTAACGCAAGACGATTTGCTTGAGCGCAGTATTTTGATTGAAGAAAAACTCACTGAGTTTAAGGTCAAAGTTAGTGTGCTCGATGCGTATGCTGGGCCGGTGATTACTCGCTTTGAAGTTGAGCCCGCGATGGGCGTGCGCGGCGCACAAGTGGTCAATTTGGCCAAGGATCTGGCGCGTTCACTCGGCGTTGCCGCCGTGCGGGTGGTGGAAACCATTCCGGGTAAAACGTGCATGGGATTGGAGTTGCCTAACCCAACCCGGCAAATGATTCGCTTGTCCGAGATTTTGTCAGCCCCCGAGTACCAGCAACAAGTGTCGCCCATTACCATTGCGCTGGGTAAAGATATTGCTGGTTTACCCGTTGCGACCGATCTGGCAAAAACACCGCATATGCTGGTAGCGGGAACCACCGGTTCGGGTAAATCGGTCGGTGTGAATGCAATGATCTTGTCGATTTTATTTAAAGCCACACCGGATGAAGTGCGCTTTATTATGATTGACCCAAAAATGCTGGAATTGTCGATTTATGAAGGCATTCCGCATTTGCTGGCACCGGTGGTCACCGATATGAAACTAGCTGCCAATGCGCTCAATTGGTGTGTCGGCGAGATGGAAAAACGTTATCGGCTGTTGAGTGCACTCGGCGTGCGTAATTTGGCCGGTTTTAATCAAAAAGTCGCCGATGCCGCCGCCAAAGGTCGCAAATTAACTAATCCATTTTCATTAACGCCGGACGATCCCGAGCCGCTTGAACATTTGCCCTTGATTGTGGTGGTGGTGGATGAATTTGCCGATTTAATGATGGTAGCGGGTAAAAAAATCGAAGAATTAATCGCGCGCTTGGCGCAAAAAGCCCGCGCAGCGGGGATTCATTTGATTTTGGCGACACAACGCCCATCGGTCGACGTGATTACTGGGTTAATTAAAGCCAATATTCCAACGCGCTTGGCGTTTCAGGTGTCGAGCAAAATCGACAGTCGCACCATTCTCGATCAAATGGGCGCTGAGGCTTTGTTGGGGCAGGGCGATATGCTGTTCTTGCCGCCCGGTAGCGGTTATCCAACGCGGATTCATGGCGCTTTTGTGGATGATGCCGAGGTGCATTGTGTGGTTGAATACTTAAAACAACTCGGTGAGCCCAATTATGTTGAAGGCGTTCTGCATCCAGTTGCTGGTGAAGATAATGGCATCAGTGGTTGGTCTAGCGGAGCCGAGGGTGAAGAGGCCGATCCTTTGTACGATGAGGCGGTTGCCTTGGTGCTAAAAAGTCGCCGCGCTTCGATTTCTGGTGTGCAACGACAAATGCGGATTGGTTATAACCGCGCCGCACGTTTAATCGAGCAAATGGAAGCGGCCGGATTGGTGAGTGCCATGGAAACCAGCGGCAACCGTACCGTTTTAGCGCCACCTTTGGCGGAATAACTGATTAAGTTCTGTCTTCAAACTAGATTGTGGCTATGTGTTGGTGTTTTACATTAAGGAGAAGATCATGAGGTTTGAAGAGTCAATCCGAACTTGTTTTAGTAAATACGCCGACTTTAAAGGGCGTGCGGTCCGTTCTGAATATTGGTGGTGGGTGTTGTTTACGTTTTTGGCGGGTTTGGCGCTGAGCTTGGCCGGTGAAGCCGTTTCAGGGGTTTTTTCCTTGCTGACGCTATTGCCATCGTTGGCCGTCGGTGCTCGCCGACTGCATGACATCAATCGCAGTGGTTGGTGGCAGCTGATTTGGTTCTTGCCGATTATTGGCTGGATTTTATTGCTGTATTGGTTTGCCAGTGAAGGGGTTGAGCCAAATCGTTTTGATTGATTCAAGTTCGATACGATTTGGTAAGACAATTGGGCCAGCAAATTGCTGGCCCAATTGTTTAGTTCCGGCGCAGTGCCGTGGCTACATCGGTGCGTAAGGTGTCATTTAATGATTGAGCAGCAGCGCTGACTTGCTTGGCGTTGTGCTCGCTATTGTGTTGCGCCAATTGTTGGCCCGCCTGCTGCAATTTGCTGAGTTGTTTTTGCGTTTTTTGCCATTGGCGGGTGTGCTGTCGCGACAGTAGATAATCATCTAGGCCAATGCCATTTGCGCCGGTGATGAGTGCGCTAAGCCCGGCAATATTGGCATTAATCTCTTGTGCGCTATGCGGTTTGGCACTGTCTTGCGTTTTGAAGCTCGCTAAGCGCTGACTGCCCGCTTCGAGCGCTTTCAAGTATTCATTAATTAATTGCCCAGGGTAAGAAATATCGTAAGCCGCGCCTCGAATTAAGCCTTGCCATTCATACTGCAAAATAGTGACTTGTCTCGATATGGTCTTTGCTTGCCAATTAACGTAGGCACACATTGAATCTTGCTGTAGTAAAGTCAGCGGCGTGTCGTTAAATAACACGGCAGCAATAACAGGCAGCCCAAGGTAGCCGTCGGCAAGTTGCTGGCCATAATAATGTGCTTCACCGTCAGTCATTGCGTGGGTGGGCATGGTTAAACTATGCCGAGCGAGCTCGGTGGTGCTTTGGGCGGGTATTTCAAATAGCCGCGTAGTGTGTTGCTGCTTGCTAGGCCCAATGGGTGCAATACCGATCTGTTGCCAAGCGCTAAATGTTCTGAGGTAGGCTTGTTGCGCTTGTTGTAAATTGGCTTCGCTTGGCTGCTGGCAAAGCGCCGCCGTGCTTTGATTTAATTCATTGGCCGCTGTTTGTAATGCTTGAACTTGCGGTGTAATAACTTGACTCATAATCGAGAGCGTTAATTCTGGAGTAAGCACTTTGCTGGTTGTGGGTGTGTTCGTTGCCAGCGCGGTACCAATCCAAGCACTCATTGCGAGTAAGGCGTATTTTTTCATGGCACTCCTCCTTTTTTTTGGCGTATTGATATTACATGGTTTGCCGTATTGTCAGTAAGTTTGATGAGCGACTCAGCTTTAGTTTGCAAATCGCCTAGATGATGTTGCATTTTTTGCTGACGAATTGGTGATGGCTTGTATAATCGGCGACTTGTTTAATGAATTTATTGATGGATGCAAAGCATGAGCTTTTATTTTCGCCCTGATGACGTACCTGAGTTGCAAGGCCTAACGCGCTGGGATCAGCGCGTGTTGCTACGGGGTACTTTTATTAAAGAGCGTGCGATGTCGACTGTCGTTTTGTTGATGGCAGTGCTGGGTAGTGTGCAATTTGTGATTAATCCATTGTTGGAGCAATACGCCCCCGCTGTTCGTGCCGATAATATGTTTTATGCTGCGATTTTAGTCGGCTGGTTGTTATTTTTGATGTGGGCGCGTGATGCCATCATGATGAATCTATTGCGTCCTAAGCTGGCGCTCAAGCGTGCCGAAATGAAGGCGGCTGAGATTGCGCAATTAGAAGCAGCACGAGCCAGTGAGCAAGGTGAAGCCTAATCGGTGTTGCTGCGGCTAGCTTGCCGCGCTATGGATTGGCTTTGCGCATGATCTCGGCCAATTTTATTTGATTTATTTTTCGGAATTATTTTCTTATGCGCACTTCGCAACTGTTTATTTCTACTAAAAAAGAAGCGCCCGCTGAAGCAGAATTGCTTTCACATAAATTGATGCTCCGTGCGGGTTTAATTAAGCGTTTGGGTTCGGGGCTCTATACTTGGATGCCGCTGGGCCTGCGCGTATTGCGTAAGGTTGAGGCTGTCGTTCGCTCAGAAATGAATACGGCTGGGGCGCAAGAATTGTTGATGCCTGCGGTACAGCCAAAAGAGCTGTGGGAAGAAACCGGGCGTTGGGAAGTTTTTGGTCCACAAATGCTGAAGATCACCGATCGTCACGAGCGCCAATTTTGTTTTGGCCCAACGCATGAAGAAGTGATTACTGATATTGCGCGCAGTGAATTGCGCTCATACAAGCAATTGCCGGCGAATTTTTATCAAGTTCAAACTAAATTCCGCGATGAGATCCGTCCACGTTTTGGTGTGATGCGTGCGCGTGAATTTATGATGAAAGACGCGTATTCATTTCATGCGTCTTTTGAGTCGTTGCAACAAACTTACGACGTGATGTACGGCGCCTATTCTAAGGTGTTTACGCGCCTAGGCTTGCAGTTCCGTGCGGTTGCGGCCGATACCGGTGCGATTGGTGGCTCGGGTTCGCACGAGTTTCATGTGCTAGCCGATGCCGGTGAAGATTTGTTGGCGTATTGCCCAACATCAGATTACGCGGCCAACGTTGAATTGGCTCAAGCCTTTGCCCCGAGCACACCACGTGCGGCGGCATTAGAGGCAATGACTGATGTGGATACACCAAAGCAAACTGCATGTGCTGATGTGGCGGCATTGCTTGGTGTTGGCGTAGAGCGCACCGTCAAAGCCATCGCTTTGGTAACCGTTGCCGGAGAGTTTGTATTGGCGCTGCTGCGTGGTGATCATAATCTGAACGAAGTGAAAATCGCTAAGCTTGAAGGCATGGCTGATTTTCGATTTGCTTCTGATGATGAAATCCGTACTGCGTTATTGTGCCCACCAGGATTTATCGGTCCAGTCGGCATCAATGCTGACATCCGTGTGATCGCTGATTTAACTGTTGCGGCAATGAGCGACTTTATTTGTGGTGCGAATAAGCCAAAATTCCACTTGTCGGGCGTGAACTTTGGTCGTGATTTACCAGAGCCACACATCGTTGCGGATATTCGCAATGTGATGAATGGCGACGTGTGCCCAGATGGCAAGGGCGGCGTGCTGGAATTGTGCCGTGGTATTGAAGTTGGCCATATTTTCCAATTGCGTACTAAGTATTCAGAAGCGATGAATTGCGTGTTTGTGACCGAGCAAAATACGCAGCAAGCAATGGAAATGGGCTGCTACGGTATTGGTGTGTCGCGGATTGTCGCGGCGGCGATTGAGCAAAACCATGATGCCAAAGGCATTATCTGGCCGGCGGCAATGGCGCCATTTAGCGTGGCTGTCGTGGCTGTGGGTTACCACAAATCAGAAGTCGTGAAAGCGGCTGCGGATCAATTGTATGCCCAGCTGATTGCAGCCGGTGTCGATGTCTTGCTGGACGATCGCAATGAGCGTCCGGGTTCGATGTTTGCAGATATGGAATTAATCGGCATTCCACATCGCGTCACCATTGGTGACAAAGCATTGGCTGAAGGCATGGTCGAATATGTGGCGCGCCGCGAAGGTGAAATGAAAAAAATCGCCCTGAGCGAAGCGCTGGAGTGGATTCAAACGCAAACGAAGGTATAAGTAAATACTTAAATTAAGCTTACCTTGGTGAGCTTAATTTATTATTGCCTTGCTGAGTTTTGGTATTTGTTAGGTATATTCATGCAGTGCATTTATTTATTGATTTGCATGAATATACCCCTTGCTTAAGGCCTTGTGGAAAAAGGGGTTTGACGTGAAGTGCAGCGCATTGCTGGTTACGAGTTTGTTGTGTTGGCCTTTATTAGCTTGGGCTGGCGCGCAAAGAGAAGAAACCTTATCTTCATCGGTGCAAACGACGTTGCAGCGCTCGATTAGCGATCGAATGGAACCACGCTTAATTTTTGCTAACTCTGCTGATGCCGAAGTTTGGATGTCAGCAATGTCTGAACGACTCAAAAAACGCATTCCTGATGAATTTGTTCGCCGCAAATTATTAACGGCGATTCATTACGAAGCCACGCGGGCGGGGCTTGATCCGCAGTTAGTGATGGGTTTGATTCATGTCGAGAGTGGTTTTAATCGTTATGCAGTGAGTGTGGTCGGTGCGCGTGGCTTAATGCAGGTGATGCCATTTTGGCAGCGCAGTATTGGCAACGCTGAGCATAATCTCTTTGATATCAATACCAATCTGCGTTACGGCTGTACCATTTTGCGGCATTATTTGGATCGAGAAAACGGTGATTATTTTCGCGCCTTGGGCCGCTATAACGGCAGTTTAGGCAAGGCGGAATATCCTAATCTAGTGCATGGCGCTTGGAAGAATGGCTATGACTGGCAAAGTCCAAGTAATGGTTTGGTAGCGCAAAAATAAATGGGTTTGAATTAAAAAAGCGGCGTCACAGGTGACGCCGCTTTTTTTGTTGCTTCGAAAAGTGTGTTAAGTTCACTGTCACACTGTGTGTGCTCAATCCAACGTCAACGGCGGCTAGATGGGTAATTGATCGATTTGAATGATTTGGATGAAACCGCTTTTCATTTTAAGAAATCCAGCTTCTTCCCAGTGGCTGAGCTGCTTATTGACGCTTTCTCGTGATGCACCGACAAAATTAGCTAAATCTTGTTGGGTCATTTTTAAATCAATTCGCACGCCATCGGCATTGGCTTGGCCGTAGTTATGTGCCAATTGACGCAGTATTTTCGCTAATCGCAATGGCAAAGGCAGAAAGAGCGTGTCTTGCACTAAGTCATTGGCGCTTCTGAGTCGTTCGCACAGTGTGGTAATCAGTGAGCGCATCACGTGCGGGTGGTGATCAAGATATTGATCGACTGCGCTGCGCTGCAGGACTAAAAGTTCACCGTCTTCAAGTGCTTCGACGCTGGCATTGCGCGGCGCGCCATCGAGCATGGCGAGTTCGCCAAAGACTTCACCGCCTTCTAAAATCGCCAGCGTAATTTCTCGGCCTTCTTCATTGCTACGCGTGACCTTTAAACGGCCATGAATCACGGCAAACATTTCATCGCCACAAACGCCCTGGGCGACGATGATTTGTTTGGCTTTAACGTGCCTGGTTTGGGCTTGCTGCGCTAAATTTTCCAGCTCGCTTGGCGTAAGCTCACAAAATAAGCTGCTGCCTGAAAGTAATTTGGCTTTGTTCATTGTGATCTCTTAGCTTAGTGTGGCAATAACCGGCGTATGGTCAGATGGGCGCTCATTTTTGCGCGGTTCGATATCGATTTCACAGGCGGTGCATTGTGCAGCGAGCGCTGGCGAGAGCAAGATGTGGTCAATACGCAGTCCGGCATTTTTTTTGAAAGAAAACCCACGGTAGTCCCACCAGCTAAATGCTTTTTCTGGTTGATCAAACAATCGAAAGCTATCGACCAAGCCCAATTGCAGCCATTGCGCAAACATGTCCCGCTCTTGCGGGGAAACCAGATTGCCACCTTGCCACTTGGTAATGTCGTGTACGTCGCGATCTTCAGGGGCGATATTGTAGTCACCCAATAGCGCCAGCTTGGGATGTAGCGCCATTTGCTCAATTAAAAATGCCTTCATTGCGGCGAGCCACGCCATTTTGTAAGGAAATTTTTCTGAATCTAAAGCTTGCCCGTTCGGAATGTAGGCGCCGATAAGGCGAATGCCCGCCACCGTGGCGGTAATGACGCGTTTTTGCGCGTCTGGATATTCTGGTAAGTTGATGGTGACGTCAGTGATTGGTTCGCGCGCGATGATGGCGACGCCGTTATAGGTTTTTTGGCCGGCAAATTCGACAAAAAATCCCGCGCTTTCGATTTCTTCTTTAGGGAAAACCGGATCATCCATTTTGGTTTCTTGCAAGCAAAGTGCAGTAACGTCAGGATTTGCATTGAGCCAATCTAAAACCTGCGGCAAGCGAACCTTGAGTGAATTGACGTTCCAGGTTGCAATTTTCATTGTAAGGCTATTCCTAAATAATCTGTTTGGCGTGAAGGTGCAGTATTTTCACATAGTTTCATCACTTAGTGATTAAGCAATCGTTTTCTTACATCGACCCCTTGTTTTGCTTGATGTACAGCCTACGGCTTCACTGCTTTGCGCTTTGCACGAGCACTTGTATGTATATCGATCGAGCGTTGGCGCAGTCTTTGCGCTAAATCGTTTCGATTGTTCTGTTTAATTGCTTTCTAAAATCGCGCGTTGTTGTAGAGATTGGATTGGCCGTGCATTCATGGGGAACTCGCGTTCAAAGCGAGCGATTTGTGCTGCAGAGAGTGTTTGCGGCGTTTTTAGTACTAACCAACGAACCCCTTCGCTGCATGGCGGCGTGGTCAGAGATCCCATAAAGGTCCAGTACTGGCGGTTGCTAGGTAGTAAGTCGGTTATGTTGTAGCGAATATCATCGTAGTTGCGCGTTTCGTTATGGTTTTTGGGGAATTTATCCCAAAACTGCGCCAGCATGGCTTGGGTATTGCTGCCTTGATTGAGGAGTACGGCAATCACTGCCAGTTGTCCTGCATCATTTTTATGCACTAAATGCGCCACCATCGGGTAGCGCTGACCACCAATCGCTTCTTCACTTGGAGTGTGAAAATGAAATTGCAGTAATTGGTAGCGATCGTTACCAATTACTAAAAAACTACCTGGGTCATAATTGAGTTGAATCGTGTGGCCGTTATTTTGAATATTGGTTTTTGAATCACGATATTGAAATTGTAGCGGCTCTAATTCATGGCTATACGCTTCAGTAATGTTGATGGGCGACTGCTGTTTTCCGTCGCGACATAAACTAAATTCGGATTTCATATCCCCCCAATGGCTCGGTCCTGATTCACCTTCGTAACTCCAATGTGCAGGATCATGCTTGGCTTTGTGGGGTTTTTCATTGGCCAAACTACTCGCAAATACACCAGACAAAGCAATTGCAAGAATTGTGGTTTTTATCAGCATTGCAGTACTCCAGAAAATTAGATATTTGTGCTTCGTCTTAGACCAAGGTCGATCACGATCGGGTGCATATTAAGTACGCTAACATCGTACGATAAAGTAAGACCGTTTTGTATTGTCGACTTAAATGCATGGTTACTTTTTATTAGCATAGAAAGTCTGCGCTTGTTTTGCGCTGTTTTACATTAATGCACAGACTTCACGTTATAATCGTCTCATTATTGATTGTATCAAAGTGGCGCATGCGATTATCTCCATTTGATGGCCCTTGTTTGTTGCGCGAAGCACTACCATTGGCTTGGTCTTTAGAGGATGAAGCGGGTAACGATTGGGAAATGTGTCGTTATTTGCAGGTGCTGGCTGATTTTGAATTGCCTCATGATGGCAGTGATGATTCGCAATCGTTACAAGCAATAAAAACGGATTTGACTTTGCTTTGGTTGGCCAAAACATTAAAAGTCACGCTACCCAATGAGGTTGAGGTGGTGATGGGGTTGGAGTCGATAGCTTGGTGGACTGATACCGCTCTGCCGATTGGCCAGCAAGGCGTGGTCGTTTTTTGTTTGTCGAAAGAATTTCCAATGTTATTAAAATTAAATGCACAAATCGAGCAATGTATTTCGCAGGCGTCGGGTTTTGCGATTTATGCTAAATGGTTGCCCATGCGCAATGTGTTGTTGGATAGTTTTGAGAAAATGATATTTCGTTATCATCGCCGTTATATTCAACAATTGCGCGAGCTTGGTGTATGAATTTATATTCTGTAATTCCATCGGCTTGGCAGCCCGCTTTATTTGCCACTTGCCAACGCCCCGAGATTGAGCAATTAACCCAATTTTTAACTGAGCAATTGGCGCAAAAAAAAGTTATTTATCCAGCACAAGCCGATTGGTTTAATGCATTAAAATTGGTTCCGCCCGAAGCGGTTAAAGTCGTTATTTTGGGGCAAGACCCCTATCATGGCGCGGGAGAAGCGCATGGTTTGGCATTTTCTGTGCCATTTGGCGTGAAAACACCCCCATCTTTACGCAATATTTGGCAAGAACTTGCGCGAGATTTAGGCGTAACACCGGCGCAGCATGGCAATCTAACTGGGTGGGCGAAGCAAGGTGTGTTATTGCTTAATACCTCGCTCACTGTTGAGGCTAATCAGGCTGGCTCTCATGCGAAAAAAGGCTGGGAGGTCTTAACCGATGCGGTGATTACGCATTTGGCTAATACGCAAACCGGATTGGTCTTTGTGTTATGGGGCGCTCACGCACAAAAGAAGATCCCTTTAATTGGTTCTTCGCATTGTATTTTACGTTCGGCGCATCCTTCGCCCTTGTCGGCTTATCGTGGATTTCTGGGGTGTGGGCATTTTTCGAGCGTGAATGCTTATTTATCCAGCCAAGGGCGGCGCGAAATTGATTGGAGTCAGGCAGAGTGAATGTATTGGCATTTGATGTTGGTGGTACCCAGATTAAGTATGGTGTTGTAACGCCGGATGGCGAGGTGTTGTCGGCGCTGGTGGTGGATACGCCGAAGCAATCGGCAGCCTTGATACAATGCTTGCGCGAATTAGTTGGACTGATGCAGCAACAGTTTACCTTTGTTGGCATTGCAATCAGTACTTTTGGCTTGGTCGACGTTAATAGTGGAGTAATTTTAGGTGCTGCTGAGGCCGTTCCTGATTATGCCGGGACGTCTCCCAAAGCGATTTTGGCTCAAGAATTTGGCTTGCCGGTGAGTATTGATAATGATGTGAACTGCGTAGCTTTGGCCGAAGGGTGGCGTGGTGCTGCGCAAGGTGTTACGCACTATTTGGCGATTGCTATCGGTACTGGCATTGGTGGAGGCATCGTGCTCAATCAGCAAATTTATCGAGGTCATCGTGCAGCCGCTGGTGAGTGGGGCTATATGAAGATCGACGGGCTGGTTTGGGAAGATCATGCCTCGATGCGCGGTTTGCTGTCGGCGGCAAATCAGCGTTGTGTCACTCAATTGGTCGATGGTCGCGCGGTTTTTACCGCGTATGATCAGCAAGATCTTGCCGTTGTGCCTGTGGTGCAAGACTGGTTTAAATTACTGGCAACGGGGATTGCAAATTTAATTTATGCGTTTAATCCCGAGCGAGTAGTGATCGGTGGCGGAGTCAGTGCGCGTGGTATTGTGTTTCTCAATGAATTAAATGCGGCAATCGATGCGCAATTATTGCCTGATTTTCAGGGGATGACCGAAGTGGTATTGGCTTGCGCGGGCAATCATGCGGGCATGATCGGCGCTACCCGAAACTGGTTGCAAACCAATAAATATTAAAAAGCCAAAGGATTGTATTGTGAATTTTTTATTTAATCATCTTGGGTTTGCCCCAAATGCCGAGAAGGTTGCTTTGATTGAAGCGCCAGTTGATCAGTTGGCTGGCAAAACATTTACTGTGTTTGATGCCAATACGCGCCAAGCAGTGTTGCGTGGCGCAATTACGCCACAAGGTAGCGTTGCTAAATGGAAAAACTGGCATTTTTGGGGGGCTGATTTTTCAGCCTTAACCACCGTGGGTGAATACTTTGTGGTGGTTGATGATTTGCATCCTCCTTTGGTTTCGCATCGGTTTGCCATTGCCGAGGGCTTATTTGCCGGACAAATGCTGTCTGACCTGGTTCACTACATCAAAGGTCAGCGCTGTACTGGGATTTACAATCAGGCTGATTTATCGCGCCCTAAGTGGGGCTCGGATGAGCGCCGTGATGTGAGTGGTGGTTGGTATGATGCCTCAGGCGATTGCTCGAAATATTTATCGCATTTGGCCTTCTCGCAGTTTATGAATCCTCAGCAAACGCCCCAAGTGGTGTGGAATTTAATTGATGGCTATTCACGATTGCCCGCGCAGTTAAAATGGTTTGACGAGCGCATGGTCGATGAAGCTTTGCATGGCGCAGACTTTTTGGTTCGCATGCAAGATCCCGCCGGATATTTTTACATGACGGTGTTTGATCAGTGGAGTAAAGACGAAAATCGACGAGACATTTGCGAATATAAAACCCAGAAAGGGGATAAATACGCCAGTTATCAAGCAGCTTACCGACAAGGCGGTGGCATGGCGATTGCTGCGTTGGCCCGCGCGTCACAGTTGTCACGCGATGGCGAAAGCTTTGGTCGGGCGGATTATTTGCTCGCTGCGAGTCGTGGATTTGCGCATTTAGAAGCGAATAACCTGGCGTATTTAGAAGATCAAACAGAAAACATTATTGATGATTATTGCGCATTGTTGGCAGCGTCAGAATTGTGGGATGTGACTGCCGATGGTGTGTATTTGGCTGCGGCCGAGCGCCGTGTGCAGCAAATTTTGGCGCGTCAGCAGCCAGAAGGTTGGTTCCGTGCTGATGATTTAGGTGCGCGTAGTTATTTTCACGCCGCTGAAGCCGGTTTGCTGTATATCGCTTTGTTGCGATTTATTGAGGTCGCGCCAGAATCCACTTACTTAGATTCAATCCGTGCTGCGCTGCGCTTGGCGTATACGTTTGAGATTAAAATTACTTATGCCGACGTGAATAATCCATTTGGGTATCCGCGTCAATATGTTAAACATAATGGTTTAGAGGGCAATACCCAGTTCTTTATTCCGCATCAAAATGAATCAGGGTATTGGTGGCAGGGTGAAAATGCCCGTTTGGCGTCGATTGTTGCCGCAGCGGCGCAGGTGCAATGTTTATTTGCCGATGATGCTGAATTCTCTGCGCAAATCGCCAAGTACGGTCAGTCAGCGCTGGATTGGATTTTAGGCGCTAATCCCTATGATGCATGTATGTTGCAAGGCTGGGGTCGCAATAATCCACGGTATGAGCCAGGGTTTTATAATGCGCCAGGTGGTGTGTGTAATGGGATTACTAGTGGCTTTGACGATGAAGCCGATATTGACTTTAAAACTGCGGAAGTGGCCACTATGGCCAATAGCTGGCGCTGGACTGAGCAATGGATGCCGCATGGTGCATGGCTATTTTTGGCACTGTGTTGCCGAGTGAAAAACGAATCAAAAGAGGTGTGATATGAGTATTGTTGTAACAGGTGCTGCAGGCTTTATTGGTTCGAATATTATTAAAACGCTCAATGAGCGCGGTGAATTTGATATTATTGCCGTTGATAATTTAACGCGCGGCGATAAATTTAAAAATTTAGTCGATTTGAAAATTGCGCATTACTTAGATAAAAATGATTTTATCGAAGAATTAGCCGCAGGTGCTTTTGATGGTGCAATTAGTGCCATTATTCATCAAGGTGCATGTTCCGATACCATGGAGCATAATGGCAAATATATGATGGATAATAACTATCAATATACTTTGGCATTGTTTGATTGGTGTCAGTCAGAGCAAGTGCAGTTTCTTTATGCTTCTTCTGCAGCAACTTATGGTAATGGTGATAATGGTTTTATTGAAACACCTGACTGTGAAAGCCCGCTTAATGTTTATGGTTATTCGAAATTACTTTTTGATCAAGTATTGCGTGAACGAATTGCCAATGGTGAAATAACTGCACAAGTCGCTGGTTTCCGTTATTTTAATGTGTATGGCCCACGAGAATGGCATAAAGAAAGAATGGCGTCGGTGGCATTCCATCATTTTAATCAATATCAAGCAACCGGAAAAGTTAAGCTATTTGGCGAGTACGGCGGTTATCCTGCTGGCGGCCATACGCGCGATTTTGTCTCTGTTGAAGATGTCGTGAAAGTCAATCTGTGGTTTTTAGATAATCCTGAAGTGTGCGGCATTTACAATGTGGGCACAGGGCATTCGCAGCCATTTAATGATATTGCGATTACGGCGGTCAATACTTGCCGTGAGTTAGCTGGCTTGCCGGTGTTATCGTTAGAAGAGTTGTTGGCGCAAGGTATCTTAGAATACACTGAGTTTCCTGATGCTTTGAAAGGGAAGTATCAGTGCTTTACTGAGGCGGATTTAACCTTGTTGCGAGAAGCTGGCTATGCTGAGAAGTTTCTGACTGTGCAAGAAGGTGTGCGTCGTTATATACAAGCATTGCTGCGCAATTAATTGACTAAGCGATAAAAAACCTAGTGATGATGTGTCGCTAGGTTTTAATTTTGTTGCTTTGGCCCAATGTAATAAGCTGGCTTGAGTACTTTGTCGCTTTGATACGAGTCATAATGAATTGAGGTGGAATAATGCGTAGTTTGATTCTGTTGTTATGCGTTTTAAGTGTTGGGGCTCAGGCTGAAGTTTATAAGTGGAAAGACGATTCAGGTAAGGTGGTGTATTCTGATCAACCGCCGCCTGCCGCTAAGGCCAAGGCGCAGCCACTTGGGTTTAAAGAAACAATTATTATTACTGAAGTGCCGAAGACTGTCGTTGCATCCGCAGTGGCGGTTAAAGCTTCGACGCCTGCTACTGCAGTATCATCGCCGACTACTCCTACCAAGCTGGCGAAAGATGAGCAGGCCTGTGCTGCGGCAGAGAAGCGATTGGCCTTTTTGAAGGGGGCCAAGCTATTTAAACAAGTGAGCAATCAAAACGGGGATATGGAGTACTTGCCTTACAAACAAAAAGAGCAAGAAATCGCCGAAAAAACTGTTTTTATTGAAAAAAACTGTCGCTAACGCTGTCTCGTTTGTTTTTATGATTATTGTTTTATTTTTGAGTTTAAAATGAATTTAATTAAAAGTATTACCCATCTTTTTTCAAAAAAGTCTAAATTAAAAGACAGCGAAGCTCAGGCTCTTGCTGATAGCCTACCAAAGTCGGTTGAGCTCAGTGTGCCAAACAGCAAGGCTAAGCGTCGCAAACAGAGACGCGGTTATTAATATAATCACCATGATTAACAGGAGTGGATTTAAAAATTGAATTCAGCAGCAGATTTATTCAATACCGAGACTTGGCATATCCTGAAGCAGGAGCAAGAGCGCTCCAATAGTCAGCGCATTGCCCGCCAAAGAAAAAAGCGTGAGCTGATGGAGTCTTTACAGGCGCAATTGGCCGCCGCTGGCATATCGATGGATGAGTTTATTCAGGCATCGATGGGTCATGCTAGCGATGCTTGATGCTCTAAGTGAGTGAGATACAGGCGCAAATCAAATTCAAGCTGCATATATTGTGGTTCAATATGTTGGCATAGCTGATAAAAGGCTTTGTTGTGCTCTTTGATTTTAAGATGTGCCAACTCGTGTGTTGTAATCATCTTTAAAAATTCTGGCGGCGTGTTTTTAAATAAACTGGCAATGCGAATTTCATGCTTTGCTTTTAGTTTATTGCCTTGAATGCGTGAAATTTGCATGTGTGTGCCCAAGGCATGTTGAATGTCTTTGATTTTACTGTCAAAGATAACTTTCGAGATGGCGGGCGCATTTTTTAAGAATTCATTTTTAATTGCAAGCGTATAGTCATACAGCATTTTGTCGGTTTGAATGCCGTGCTGATTTGGATAGCGCTGAGCAAGTAGTGGCCCGAGTTGTTGAGCGGAAATCATGGCAATGACGCGTTGTTGAATATGCTCAGGATATGCGCTTAGATATTTCAAGGGTTTCATATTGGTATTGCACGATAGTATCGTGATGCTGAAATGTAATAAAAAAGCCAAAGTGCAAATGCACTTTGGCTTTTTTATTACATTTGGAGCGGGCGATGAGAATCGAACTCACGGCTCTAGCTTGGGAAGCTAGGGTATTACCATTATACGACGCCCGCAGAAGTGATAAATTATATCAGAATCTACATTTCAAATGTGACTGAATTTCAATGTTTTTATGAGTAAAGAAAGATGTGAAAACCAGTCGTATTTATTTCCAGTAAAAGCCAATCATTGCGATTGGCTTTTACTGAATTTCTTATTACTCCACTGCTTGTATTTTAGACCAGCCACCGCCAAGGGCTTTATACAGCTCAACTCTGGCATTAATTTGGTTGCGTTGTGCTTTAACCAAATTTAATTGAGAGTTAAATAAACTACGTTGTGCATCAAGCACTTCAAGATAACTTGAGTATCCATTGTCATAACGGAGTGTAGCTAGTTTTAGCTGCTGCTTTAATGCGCTCACTTGTGTTTGTTCAAAACCAGTTTTAGCTTGTACCGTTTGATTAACAATTAAGCTTGAGCGGGTTTCGGCAAATGCGGTTTGAATTGCAAGTTGATACTGCGCAACAGCTTGCTTTTCTTGTGCTTTTGCTTGATCAATTTGCGCTGCTGTTAGGCCACCATTAAACAGAGGCATAGCTAAATCGCCCGCAAAAGACCAGCCTCGAGTGCCTTGATTAAATAAGGTGTCTAAGCTGTTACTTTGCACGCCAAGCAAGCCCGTAAGCGAGATGCGTGGAAAGTAAGCTGCGCGAGCAACTTGCACTCGAGCGCGTGTGGCTAATAAATTAGCTTCTGCTTGGGCGATATCTGGGCGTTGCAACAATAATTCTGAGCTCAGTTGGTCCGGAATTTCATTGTCGATTTGTAGTTCAGAAATCGATTTGCCGCGTCCAATACCTTGCTCCATCATGGCGCGCGGAGATTGTCCGACCAAGACGCTGAGTGCACTTTCAAGTCGTGTAATTGCCTCCTTAAAATCAGGCAAATTACTTCGCGCATTGGCGAGCTCAACTTCTGCTTGTTTCACATCTAATTCTGATGTGACGCCGCCACGATAGCGTTTTTGTTGCAAATCATACGCTTCAAAACGAGATTGAACCGTGTGCTTGGTGATCTCTAGTTGCGCATCCAAAGCCCGCAAATTGAAGTAGTTCTGCGTCACCTCGGTGGTGAGCGCCAAAATTGCGGCGTCACGATTGTACTCAAACGCCATCAGGTCTTGTTGCGCTGCAGTGGCGGTGTTTCGTACCCGTCCCCAGAAATCAATCTCCCAAGATGCTTGGCCTGCCAGTTGGAAGTTGTTGCTCGGCGGCAAATCAAGTCCGGTGCTGTTTTGCGATGCCTGGGCGCGTGCACCAAGACCACTGAGATCGATCCGTGGCAGTTTGGCTGAATCCGCAATCCCTAAACGAGCGCGAGCTTCATCGACTTTGGCCGTGACTAAAGCCAAGTTCTGGCTGTTTTCCAGCGCCGTCGCGACCAGTTGATTTAAAACTGGGTCATTAAATTGAGTCCACCAGTTTTTTTCTACCGACACCTTGGCTTCCATTGCTGTGGGGAGCTCAGTTTTTGGCAATACATTGTCTGGTGTGAAAGCGCAGCCGGTAAAGGCGAGGGCGACGCTGAGGGAAAGAATGGTTTTAAGCATGATTCTCTCCTTCTGGTTTTGATTTTTTCTCTGTCATTTGCATGATCAGTCGGAAAAAGAGTGGAATAAAGAAAATGGCAATAAATGTGGCTGCCAACATGCCGCCAATTACCGGCACACCCAGTGCAAAACGGCTACCTGAACCTGCGCCGCTGGAGGTTACTAGCGGTACACAACCTAAGATAAAGGCCAGTGAGGTCATAACGATAGGGCGAAAGCGTAAACGAGCTGCTTCGAGTGCTGCATTGAGTAGTGTTTCACCTTCTTCGTATTTCATAATGGCAAATTCAACGATTAGAATCGCATTTTTAGCCGCCAATCCTACTAAGGTAATGAGACCCACCTGGAAGTAAACGTTATTGGTCTGACCAGTGAGGTATACCGCCAGTAGGGCACCAAACAACGCAAATGGCACAGCAGTGATGACCGCAAATGGCAAACTCCAGCGCTCATACTGTGCAGCCAAGATTAAGAACACCATCAAAATACCCATCAAGAATGCAGTCGCGGCAGTGCCACTTGATGCTTGCTCTTGATACGCTGAGCCAGTCCATTCAAGTTTGTAGTCAGTAGCGCCCATTTCAGCTTCGACTTCTTCCAGTGCTTTAATTGCCTGCCCTGAGCTTACGCCTTGAGCGGGTGTTGCCATGATTTTTGCAGCTTGGAATACATTAAAACGCTCAACCAGCTCTGGCCCCATTGATGTCTTAACATGAACCAAGCTAGTCAGTGGAATCATTGTGCCTTTGTCTGAACGCACGTAGACGTTACGAATATCGTCTGGGCGAGCGCGATAGTCGGCTTCAGATTGCAATTGAACGCGGTAAGTACGGCCAAACTGGTTAAAGTCATTGACATAAACCTGACCAAAGGTGGCAGACATTGCATCAAAAACTTGGTTCACATTCACGCCAAGTGCTTTGGCTTTTTCTCGATCAAGATCAAGATAGATTTGCGGTACATTGGCGCGGAATGTGGTTGAGACACTCGCGAATTCGGGGCGTTTTTTAGCTTGTGCCACAAATTCATTGACTGCCGCAGAGAAGGTCGCAATGTCACCTGTGCCACGATTTTGGTAGTAACCCTCAATACCGCCAGTCGTTGACATACCGCTAATTGGAGGGGGGTTAAAGGTGGCTGCAAAGCCGTCTTTAATGCCCATATATGCCATGCCTTGGAAGGTGTTGGCTAGATCAAATGAGCTGTCGCCTTTACCTTGTCGTTCAGACCAGTCTTTGAGGGTGACGAAAGAAACGCCGCCGCTACTAATGACAGCGCCAGAAAGTAGGTCAAAACCAGCAAATGACACAACGTTTTCAACGTTTTTATTCGCCATGAGCATTTTGTCAAAGCTAGCGCTGGTGGCTTCGGTGCGATTGAGTGAGGCAGCGTCAGGCAGCATTACCGCACTGAGCAAGTAACCTTGATCTTCATCGGGTACCAAAGAGCTAGGCACTTGTTTTAGCAAGACGAACATCGAAGCAATAATGCCGGCAAAAATCATAAACGCAATGGCAACGCGGCGATTTAAAAATGACACGCCGCTCACATAGCCGTTGGTGATTTTATCGAAATTACGGTTAAACGCTTTAAAGAAGCGATTTGGCTCATGGTGTGCGTTTTTAAGCATAATCGCGCACAGTGCTGGCGTGAGCGTTAATGCCACAATGCCGGAAATCACGACTGAAATCGCAATGGTAACGGCAAACTGTTGGTACATCACACCGGTCATGCCGCCCATAAAGGCGACGGGCAAGAATACCGCGCAAAGCACTAAAACAATCGCCACGACGGGGCCAGATACTTCTTCCATCGCTTTAATTGAGGCGTCTTTGGCTGAGCACTTCGTTTCACTCATGATCCGTTCGACGTTCTCAAGCACCACGATTGCATCATCGACCACGATACCAATGGCCAGCACTAAACCAAATAGAGTCAATAAGTTGATAGAGAAGCCAAACGCGAGCATACCGGCAAAAGTACCAATTAATGAAATTGGCACTGCAATACACGGAATAAGCGTTGCTCTAAAGTTTTGTAGAAACAGATACACCACCAAAAACACCAATACGATGGCTTCAGCTAGCGTATGAACAACTTCTTCGATTGAAATTTTAACGAAGGTTGTGGTGTCGTATGGGATTGAGTATTCAATGCCTTCGGGGAAACGTTTTTTTAGCTCGTCCATTTTTTTGGTGATTGCTGCTGCAACACCGATGGCATTGGCGCCTGGTTGTAAATAAATCCCCATGGCGACGGCTGATTTGCCATTAATACTGGCTTTAAGGTCGTAATCCTTGCCGCCAATTTCAACGCGAGCGACGTCTTTAAGTCGAATCGTTGCACCATCAGCGGTTGAGCGTACGATGATGTTATTAAATTCTTCTACTGATTTAAGGCGGCCTTGTGCGTTGACGGTATAAGTGAAGTCAATGGCTTCTGTGGTTGGCTGTGCGCCAATTTTACCCGCAGAGAATTGCGCATTTTGTTCGCGAATCGCGCTAATCACATCGCTTGGCGTTAGGCTTAATTGGGCTAAGCGATCAGGACGTAGCCATACGCGCATTGCGTAATCAGTACCCCCGAACATCGTCAAATCACCCACGCCAGGAATGCGTTTTATTTCATCAACAATATTCAGTAATGCATAGTTGGATAGGTAGGTTGTATCGTACCGGCCATTCGGTGAGTTGATCGCAATCACGTTCAAGATCGAAGTCGATTTCTTTTTGACCGTCACACCTTGGCGTTTTACCTCTTCAGGTAATTGCGCCATCGCCGCAGAAACGCGATTGTTCACGTTAATGGTGGCTTGATCGGGATCCGTACCAATGGCGAAATAAACGTTCATATTCATCTGGCCGTTTGAGGCAGAGCCAGATTGCACATAAAGCATTTTTTCAACGCCATTAATCTGTTGCTCTAGTGGTGCGGCAACAGTTTGTGCGATGACTTCAGGAGTCGCGCCAGGAAAAAACGCTGTGACCGATACAACCGGCGGAGTAATCCCCGGGTATTGCTCAATCGGCAAAGACTTCATCCCAGCGAGGCCAAGGATCACGATAATGATCGAGATCACGCTGGCAAAGATGGGCCGTTCAATAAAAAATTTAGAAAACATACCGACTCCGATTATTTGCTGGCCGTAGCGGGTGAGCTAGCAGGAATAGGTTTAACAATTGAGCCTGGTGGCGCTTTCATTTGGCCTTCGACAATCACTTTGTCGCCAGATTTTAAGCCGCTATTGATGACAACTTGACCTTGGTAGACTGAACCGAGTGTTACAGGTTTTGGGACAACTTTATTGTCTTTGTCGACGGTCATGACGATATGATCGGCTTGAGATTGAATTACGGCGCGTTCAGGTACCAAGATGGCATTTTTACGAGTGCCAAGATCAAGTGTGACACGAACGAATTGACCGGGTAGTAACTCGCCTTTTGGATTGTTAAAAATGGCGCGAGCACGAATGGTGCCGGTTTTTGGATCAACTCGATTGTCGGAAAAGTTGATTTTACCTACTTCGCTGTATTGGCTGCCGTCGGCAAGCTTGAGTTTGGCAAATACTTCTTTCGATGGTTTTAGCTCAACCGAACCGCTGTGTTGTGCTGCGTTAAGCTCTTGTTTGTCTTGTTCAGAGTATGAAAAATTGACATAAAGCGGATCAAGTTGCGAGATCGTGGTTAATTTGCCCGAGTCGCCTGTGGCAGTAATTAAGCTACCTTCCGATTGTACGAGTTTGCTGGTTGTGCCTGAAATCGGCGCAGTTACTTTGGTGTAGCCTAGGTTTAACTCGGCTTGTCTGACTCTGGCTTGCGCTGCGCTATTACTCGCTACTGCCGCGTTGTAGGCCGCGTTGGCATCGTCATAGTCTTTGCGGCTCACTGCGTTTTCTTTAAATAAAGGCACAATGCGGTCACGATCGGCGCGTGCTTTTTCAAGCTTGGCCACTTCTTGAGACAAAATACCTTGGGCTTGGTCGAGCTCTGCTTTGTATGGTTCTGGGTCAATTTCAAACAAGACTTGCCCAGCTTGAACAATTTGCCCTTCAACGTAAGTGCGTTTTAATAAAATGCCGTTTACACGAGCACGCACATCCACATCGCGATAACCAGCAGTTTCGCCGACCATCTCGGATGTAAGCGGTACATCAGATGGCTTAGCTTCAATCACAGAAACAGGTGCAGGCGGGCGTTCTTTTTTTTCTGGCGCTTTGTCGCACGCAGCTAATGCTGAAACGATGAGTAGGCTGATCGATATTCTTCGAAATGTCGTCGTGGTGTTGTGCATGCAAAGCACTCCAAATAAATTTAAATTGTATTAAGGGTGAGCAAAAATAAATGCATCTACTGTGTGTGCCCGATTCATAAAGGGCGCAAATTTCGGCGTAGTTTAACAGCTTAAGTGAAGCTGATGACCCCTTAAAATTTTGTAATTGTACACAATGCTTATACACAAGCTATTACATTGCAACTTTTGTATTTGGTATTGAGTGGCGTCAAATAAATAAAAACCGGCCATAAAATGGCCGGTTTGAAAATGAAAAATTAATTGCGAATCGTTTTACTTAGCACGTGTGTTGGCCACCATTGATTGCAAGATTGGCTCCGGTCATAAATCCAGCCAAATCGGATGCAAGGTAGCTAATTAAACCGGCAATTTCTTCAGGAAGACCAAGGCGAGCAACTGGGATGTTGGTGATGATTTTATTACGAACATCTTCAGGAACGGCCATGACCATTTCGGTAGCAATGTAACCGGGTGATACCGTATTAACTGTAACCCCTTTCTTGGCGACTTCTTGCGCTAATGCCATGCTAAATCCATGCATGCCGGCCTTCGCTGCCGAGTAATTGGTTTGCCCAAACTGACCTTTTTGACCATTAATTGACGAGATGTTAATGACACGGCCCCAGCCACGATCAGCCATGCCGTCAACAAAATGTTTGGAGATATTAAATACCGAGTTTAGATTAGTGCCGATGACCATGTCCCAGTCTGTTTTACTCAGCTTTTTAAATGAAGCGTCGCGTGTAATGCCCGCGTTGTTGACGAGGACGTCAACTTGGCCCAATTCGCTGTTGATTTTTTCTGCCAAGGTAGCGCAAGCAGAATAATCAGTCACATCGCACTCATAGGCGTGGAAATGATAGCCTGCGGCTTGATTGTCAGACAGCCAGCTGGTTTCTTTGCCTGGTTTGGAATAGGTCGTGACCACTTGAAAGCCATCATCGGCTAGTTTTCGACAGATTGCCGTACCAATGCCACCCATGCCGCCAGTAACTAGTGCAACTTTTGCCATACGCGAATATTCCCTAGAAGAGGTGTGATTAGGTTCTATGTTTGAGTTTGGGGCGCACTGTGCTGTTCGCCACCTTTCAAATGCTATCATGCAATATTAATGATGCGTAAGCATAAGCCACTTGTAATATGCAATGATGACAATTTTGAGACAGATACTTATCTGGTAAGTCTGCGTAGTTGATTTGTATGTGTGGTTTGAATCGTTTAAATGCTTTGTGCTTGGCTGGTCGGATTGAGTGCTTGAATTGTGGGTTTTTATGTTGCAGCTTGCTGGCATTACGCTACTCGATGCTATTGATGTCGGAGGGAGTCGGTTTTTATTTAAATCGCGGTGAATATCCTTGTGTATGGTGTTTTTGATGTTGTTGGTAGGGTATGCGCGTTTTTTATTGCAGATTTGTCGCAGTCGGCAGATTGCATCAACTCGCAGTTTTCCTTGGTATTCCGTGAAGTTGCATGATCTTTGTGGTGTACATAAATACCTAAAAGAGTGCCGTTCAGGTTTTTTTGTGCTTGTCCAGAATTGAGGGGGCGCTGTTGTTCAGGTAGAATAGGGGATTCAAACTTGTGCGCACCAACATGACCAAGTACATATTCGTAACCGGTGGCGTTGTTTCTTCCTTAGGTAAGGGCATCGCCGCCGCATCTCTCGCGTCGATTTTAGAGTCACGCGGTCTTAATGTAACCATGATGAAGCTTGATCCATATATCAATGTGGATCCAGGTACGATGAGCCCAATGCAGCATGGTGAAGTCTTTGTTACCGAAGACGGCGCTGAAACTGACTTAGATTTGGGCCATTACGAGCGCTTTATCACTGCGAAAATGAAAAAACGCAATAATTTTACCACCGGTCAAATTTATGACTCGGTGATTAAAAAAGAGCGTCGCGGTGAATACCTCGGTAAAACTGTTCAAGTTATTCCACATATTACCGATGAAATTCGTCATTTCATTAGCCTCGGCGCAGAAGGCTCTGAAGTTGCGGTGATTGAAGTGGGCGGAACAGTTGGCGATATCGAATCTCTACCGTTTCTTGAAGCGATTCGTCAAATGGGCGTTTTGCTGGGTAAAGAAAATACCTGCTTCGTGCATTTGTCTTACGTGCCTTATATCGCCGCAGCGGGTGAAATCAAAACCAAGCCGACACAGCATAGCGTTAAAGAATTGCGCGAAATCGGCATTATGCCGGACGTGCTGATTTGCCGTGCTGATCGCATGGTGCCCGATGAAGAGCGTCGCAAGATTGCCTTGTTTACTAACGTTCAAGAAAAGGCCGTGATTTCTTGTCCTGACGTAGATTCTATTTACAAAATACCTCGTGTTTTATCTGAACAAGGTATTGATGAAATTATCTGTAAACAATTCGACCTGCAATTGCCTGCCGCTGATTTGTCGGTTTGGGACAAGATTGTCGCTGCGGTGCAAAGCCCTCAGCAGACCGTTAATATTGCCATGGTTGGTAAGTATGTTGATTTAACCGAGTCGTATAAGTCGCTGATTGAGGCGTTACGGCATGCCGGTTTACATACCCATTCAGAAGTAAAAATCCACTTTGTTGATTCTGAATCGCTAGAAACAGAAGGCGCTGAGTGCTTGCGCGATATGGATGCCATTTTGGTGCCAGGTGGTTTTGGTAAACGTGGTGTTGAAGGCAAGATTGTTGCGGTCCGTTTTGCTCGCGAAAACAATATCCCATACATGGGGATTTGTTTGGGGATGCAAATTGCGTTGATTGAATATGCTCGCGATGTCGCTGGCATGGTTGGTGCCAATTCCACCGAATTTGATTTAGCAACTCAATACCCTGTCGTGGCCTTGATTGACGAGTGGGTTAATCATGATGGCCAAGTAGAAAAACGCGATGAAAACTCTGATATGGGTGGCACGATGCGACTGGGTTCGCAAGAGTGCCGTCTTGAAGAGGGTACTTTGGCAGCTAAAATTTATGGTGGCACATCCGCAATTGAGCGTCATCGTCATCGCTACGAAGTAAATAATTACTATTTGGCGCGTTTAGAAGCGGCAGGTTTAAAAATCAGTGGTAAGTCAATGGGGGCGGAAGCCTTGGTTGAAACCATCGAATTGCCAAATCATCGTTGGTTCTTTGCTTGTCAATTCCACCCAGAATTTACTTCGACGCCACGTGATGGTCATCCATTGTTTATCTCTTATGTGCAGGCAGCAATTGCTTATGCCAAAGAGAATGGCCGTGAAGGCTTGAGCTGCAAATAAGTAACAATAAGCTGCTTTAATAGCTGCTCGTGTTGTCGTTTGGACGCCTCGATTCATTATCAATGGGTCGAGGTGAAGCCAAGTATTTGATGTGTATTTGTGTATTGCTCAAATGGGTATTGGCTGCTAGCCTATATTAGATCAAATTTAGAGCGGTATACCCGAGGAGGTTGGCGTGAAGTTATGTGGCTTTGATGTGGGTATTGAGCATCCTTTTTTTCTCATTGCCGGTCCTTGTGTGATTGAAAGTGAGCAACTTGCAATCGATACTGCAGGTTATTTAAAAGAGCTCACTACCGAGTTAAACATCCCATTTATCTATAAATCTAGCTTTGACAAAGCCAATCGCTCGTCCGGTAAATCGTTTCGGGGTTTGGGGATTGATGAAGGCCTGCGAATTCTTTCGGAAGTGAAACGTCAGCTAGGGGTGCCTGTTCTTACTGATATTCATACCGAGACCGAAGCAGCGATTGCGGCACAAGTAGTGGATGTATTGCAAACCCCGGCTTTTTTGGCGCGCCAAACTGACTTTATTCATGCGGTTTGTGCCACTGGTAAGCCAGTGAATATCAAAAAGGGCCAGTTTATGGCGCCTTGGGATATGAAGAATGTTGTTGAAAAAGCCAAAGAAGCCAATGGTGGCATCGACAATATTATGGTTTGTGATCGCGGCACTTCTTTTGGCTATAACACCTTGGTGAGTGATATGCGCGGCTTGGCGATTATGCGCGATACACATTGCCCGGTGGTGTTTGATGCCACCCATTCGGTGCAGCAGCCAGGTGGCTTGGGTGATAAATCAGGTGGCCAGCGTGAGTTTGTTCCGGTATTGGCGCGTGCGGCAATTGCTTCGGGTGTTGCGGGTGTCTTTATGGAAACCCATCCTGATCCATGCAAAGCCATGTCTGATGGTCCGAATGTCATGCCAATCGCGAGAATGAAGGAATTGCTGACCGTCCTCAAAGACATTGACCGTGTAGTTAAGGCACACTCCTTTATTGAGCATACATTGTAAAGTGTTGTGTAATTTTATCGCAGTATTAATTCAACCGTTTTAAGGGGTATAGAACCGATGAGCGCAATCGTTGAAGTGATCGCACGTGAAATCTTAGATTCACGTGGCAATCCAACAGTAGAAGCCGATGTACTTCTAGAATCAGGTGTAATGGGCCGTGCCGCAGTACCGTCTGGTGCATCAACTGGTGAGCGTGAAGCGCTTGAGTTGCGTGATGGTGATAAAGCACGTTACTTAGGTAAGGGCGTATTGAAAGCTGTTGAAAACATCAACACTGAAATCTGTGAAGCCATCATTGGTCTTGATGCTGCAGATCAAGCTTTCATCGACAAAACGATGATTGACTTGGATGGTACTGAAGACAAGCGTAATTTAGGTGCAAATGCCATCTTGGCTGTGTCAATGGCGGTTGCAAAAGCGGCTGCTGAAGAAGCAGGCTTGCCGCTTTACCGTTACATTGGTGGTTCAGGCCCGATGGCTTTGCCAGTACCAATGATGAACGTGATTAACGGTGGTGAGCACGCATCAAACAGCTTGGATTTCCAAGAGTTGATGATTGTTCCTGTTGGCGCGCCAACATTCCGTGAAGCAATGCGTTACGGTGCAGAAGTTTTCCATAACTTGAAAAAAATCTTGCACGATAAAGGCATGCCAACTCAAGTGGGTGACGAAGGTGGTTTTGCTCCTGACGTTGCTGGTCCTGAAGAAGCGCTGGACATGTTGATGGCCGCGATTGAAAAAGCGGGTTACAAAGCCGGTACTGATTTCCGTATCGCTTTGGATTGCGCTGCTTCTGAATACTTTGATAAAGCCACTGGCAATTATGTATTCAAAAAATCAGGCAATCGCACTTTCACTTCAGTTGAAATGGTTGATTACCTTGAAAGCCTCGTTAACAAATACCCAATCATTTCGATTGAAGATGGTATGGGCGAGCGCGATTGGGATGGTTGGAAAGTATTGACTGATCGTTTGGGTCAGCGTGTTCAATTGGTCGGCGATGATCTTTTTGTTACCAACACTAAAATTTTGGCAGAAGGCATCAAGCGTGGCATTTGCAACTCAATCTTGATTAAAGTTAACCAAATCGGTTCTTTAACTGAGACATTGGCTGCTGTCGATTTGGCTAAACGTCATGGCTACACTTCAGTAATGAGCCATCGTTCAGGTGAAACTGAAGATGCAACGATTGCTGATTTGGCGGTTGCAACTAACTGCATGCAAATCAAAACTGGTTCATTGAGCCGTTCTGATCGTATTGCAAAATACAACCAAATCTTGCGTATTGAAGAAGAGTTGGGTGATGCAGCTGTGTACCCAGGTATCGGTGCATTTTATCAGTTGAAAGGTTAATCCTTTTTATTGGTAATTATTTCGACGTAAATTAGCGTCTGTAGTAAGATGTAAAACCGGAGCCTAGCTCCGGTTTTATTTTGTCACGAAGGTTTGTATGCGCATACTGGCAATTTTTTTTGCGATTATTATCGTTGCTTTGCAGTGGCCGCTTTGGGTTGGCAAAGGAAGCTGGTTGCGAGTTTGGCAATTGGATTCACAATTAAGCCAACATCGTGAAAGTAATGCCAAATTAAAAGAGCGTAATGACGCGCTCGAAGCCGAAGTGCAGGATTTAAAAAATGGTACCGATGCCATTGAAGAGCGTGCGCGTAATGAGCTGGGCATGATTCGGCAGGGTGAAGTATTTTTTCAGGTGCTCGATCAGTCGCCAGAAAGTATCGCTGTAATCAAGCCCAATGCCGCCAATACAGCTGCTTCTAGCTTGTCATCTAAAGCATATTGATCCGGTACACTATTTTTGTCACAGCGCAAAATGTAAAACTGTTTTTTTTCTAAGCCCTCAGTTATAGTGTCATGACTATCGGGGGATGGCGAAATGAATGACCTAACATTGCTGGATCAATCGCAGCGAAAAAAATCAGAAACACTGTACTTTCAATTGGCTGAAGAACTAGCGCAAGCGATTCATGCTGGAGTGTTGCGCGCCGGTGAGAAATTACCTTCAATTCGCAAGCTCTCCTCAGAGCGTCATTTAAGTCTTTCCACCATTATGGAAGCCTACCGAGAGCTGGAAGACCGTGGATTGGTAGAGGCGCGCCCTCAGTCTGGTTTTTATGTTCGCGCCATTCGCCATTTGGCTTCGCCTGAGTTGACTAAGCCGCCACAACGCCCTTCGCATGTGGTTATTGACCCATTATTAACACCCAGTGTTTTGGCACGAATTAATGCGTTGAAAGTCGACTTTGGCTTGGCCATTTTGTCGCCCAAACTATTTCCAAATCAGCAAATTCAACGAATTTTGTCACAAGTAACCCGAAATGACCCCGATATGATTGCCGATTATGGCGAATCGCTTGGCGATATCCAGTTGCGGCGGCAAATCGCGCGTCGATCTTTGACGTGGGGCGGTCAAATTGAAGCTGATGATGTCTTAATTACCCATGGCGCAATTGAAGGGCTTAATCTTTGTCTGCGCGCGGTCACCAAGCCAGGTGATGTGGTCGCGATCGAGTCGCCAGCGTACTTTGGGTTATTGCAAATTCTGGAAAGCTTTAAATTAAAAGCATTAGAAATCCCGACGCATCCCAAAACAGGGATTTCAATTGAGGCTCTGGAATTGGCATCAAGAAATGGGGCAGTGACAGCCTGCGTATTGTTGCCTAATTACTCTAATCCTTGTGGGAGTTTGATGCCCGATGAAAATAAAAAAAGATTAGTAGAATTATTAGAGCAAAGAAATATCCCTTTAATTGAAGATGATATTTATGGTGAATTTTGCTATCAAGGTGATCGTCCGCGACCAGCAAAAGCCTATGACCAAACGGGCAATGTGATGCTGATTGCGTCGTTTACTAAATTATTGGCGCCGGCATTTCGAATTGGCTGGGTGTTTGGTGGTCGTTGGCAAAAACAAATTGAGCAGCTTAAATTTATTAATACCTACTCTACGTCATTGGTATTGCAAAGAACAATCGCTCATTTTTTAGAAAGTGGTGGATACGATCATCATTTAAGGCGGTTGCGTAAGCATTGTGCCGAGCAGATTAATGATGCAGTCGATGCTATTCAGCGGTTTTTTCCGGCGGATACGCGCTTGCATGTGCCACAAGGCGGCTATGTGCTTTGGTTGGAGCTTAATGAAAAAGTAGATACTTTGCAGTTATTGCAGCAAGCTTTAACTGAAGGGATTAGCTTTACGCCTGGAGTGATGTTTTCGCCGAGCAGTAGCTATCGCAATTGTTTGCGTATTTGTTGTGGAGAGCCTTGGACTGTAACGCATGAAAAGGCCATCGAACGCCTAGGTCAGATGGCTCAAGGTTATATTAATCAGTTCGATTAACAGATGGCGTGACGGTGTATTTAATACGCCGTCATTTGCACTGAGGCGTCGTCTATTTTATTTTTTGCGGCTTCATGCTTTTGCATTACATTGAGGCAGCTTTTAGCTTCGTTGGATTGAACTTCAACGCAACGCGCTGAGTAGGCCATTAAACAAGGCTCTATTTGTTCACTCTCATCGACCCACAGCACAATGGTGCGCTCACCACAGGCGGCAGCCAAAATGTCGTTGACATTGATAATGTCGTCAATAATTTGTGCATTGCTGCTTAAGGATATAAATCCTGATAGCAGTGTCATCAGAAGCATTTTTCCGCGCATAGCCCACCTCCATTGGCGGACGGCGCTTCGAATGAAGTGCAACTGCCAGCCTGTATTTAATATCGGCAGGCGGATCTTTGATTCGCAATCAGTGGTTTCTTAATCGTTCAGAATGGCAGATTAACGGTAAGTCCAACTCTTTATTGCGCGAGTGCAGCTGCGGGCATCGCTGTTTTTGGCGCTTGCTGAGTGTTGGCTGCAGTTTTAGCTTGCACCCGATAACGGCTATTTTGCAATGCTTCAATAACGACTAAATCACCTTGATGAACAAAATATTTTTGTCCCCGCTCCAGCACAATATCTTCACCATCGTGGCTAAGCCATAGTTGACCTGCTTCGCAATGTATCCAGCAATGTTTCGCTTGGAATGAATTCACTTGGGCGTAATTAAGTTGAGTGGTTTGCATGATTCAAGCCCTCGTAACGGTTTGGGATGAGATCAACTATACGTCGATTCAGCCCAGCTGCTTAGTGGCAAACTGTATGCAAGTTGAGCATTCAATTGTGATGATTTCACGACTGTTATGCTCAATTTGAGGGCTTTCTGCATTCTTTCGATGCGCCTTGGGCTTTTTTGGTAAGCGCTCAGCCGCTCCACCGCCTTGACGCTTAAGTTTCTGCTAGCCTTCTTAGCGGTAATAATTCGTCGATGCGGCTGTTCGGCCAAGTGGGGAGTTTTTCTAGGGTGTCGGTGAGCCAGGCCATCGGGTCTAGGTCGTTGAGTTTGGCGGTGCCCAGTAGTGTTTGAATTGCGGCAGCGCGTTGACCGGCGCGCTCGCTCCCTGCAAATAGCCAGTTCTTTTTGCCAATCGCAATCGGCCGAATGCTGTTTTCGACCGGATTGTTATCGATTGGCGCGATGCCGCTTTGGGCGTAGCGTTCAAGCGCCGTCCAGCGCCGATGGCTGTAAATGATCGCTTTAGCCAGGGCGCTATTGGGCGCAACTTTGCTACCGGTTTCATCCAGCCAAATTTTGAATTCGAGCAGTTTAGGTTGCGCTTGTTGCTGCCGTAGCGCTCGGCGTTGTTCGGGGTTTAAATCTTTAGCCTGCGCTTCCAGCGCATACAGTTCGCCAATACGGCGCAGCGCCTCTGCGGCAATCGGGCTGCCGTTGGCCTGATGCAATTCGAAGAATTTGCGCCGTGCGTGCGCCCAGCAGCCCAGCTCAATCACGCCGGTTTTGAACAGCGCTTTGTAGCCGCCATAGTCGTCGACCATCAGTTGACCTTGCCAATCGGCGAGGAAATCGCGGACGTGTTGACCCGAGCGACCGCCTTGGTAGTCGAACAAAATAATCGGCGCACTGCCACTCAAAGGCGTATTGCGATACGCCCATAAATAGGCGGTTTTGGTTTTGCCTTTGCCCGGATCAAGCTGTTTGACTGGCGTTTCATCGGCATGCAGCACCGTTTCGCCTTTCAATCGTTCACGCAATCGATCCGCCAATGGCTGCAACCACCAGCCGACGGTGCCAACCCAGCTGGCCAGCGTGGTTTCCGCTAACGGCACTTCGCTGCGTTCAGCGATTTGTCGTAGCCGATACAGCGGTAAATGATCAATGTATTTGCTGACCATCACCCACGCCAAAGTGGCCGCAGTGGGTAAACCGCCATTGATGATCGCCGCCGGAATCGGCGCAGCGCTCATCGTTTGGCAGCTGCGGCAAGCGTATTGCGGGCGAATGTGGCGCAACACGCTAAACACCGCCGGTTGCACATGCAGTTGCTCGCTAATGTCTTCGCCGACTTTAACTAAACCCTGACCACATTGGCCGCAACTGCATGATTCAGGCTCGTGAACCATATCGGTACGCGGCAAATGCGCCGGTAAGGCTTGGCGACCTGCGCGAATGCGTGGCTTTTTATCGCTGACCTCGGGAGTGTTGTTGGCTTGCTCGGCGGCGAGTTTGGCTTCCAGCGCCGCCATATCGGCATCGAGGGCTTCTTCAAACAAATCTCGCTGCTCGCGATTCATCACTTCGGTCTTAGCGCCATAACGCATGCGGCGCAGATAGGCCAATTCCATCGTTAGCGCTTCGATGGTTTGCGTTTTATTTTGGATGTCGGAGACGTATTGTTTGAGTTGTTGATCTTGCTGAGTGACTAATTCAGTATGCTGAGCAAGGAGTACCGACTGCGCCAAAATCGCCGCGCGGACTGCGGCGGGTAGGTTTGAATTGGCGAGTTCTTGAGCGAGATCCATGCTTTGATTTTACTGGGTATTGCCATACAAATCATATCCTTCATGATTTATAGGGTAATACTGCGACAACTATTTTATCCATCCGCAGCGTGAATTAGTAGACATATTCTGGCAGCGGTGGCGGCGCTAATCGCTGCCAGTCGACACCGCTCACCAACCATTGCCACTGCGCCGCATCCAGCGTAAACACAGCATCGCCCGATTGTGGCCAAATAAATCGACCGTGATGCAAACGCCGTTGCGCCAACCAGACGCCAGAGCGATCCCACAGCAACACTTTGAGGCGATTGCTGCGCTGATTGCGAAACGCATACGCTGCACCTTCGACGGGTGAACGCTGCAAACAGGCGTGAATCTTGGCCGACAAACCCTCGATGCCAAGGCGCATATCGACCGGTTCGACGACCAATTGCAGCGAAGTGAATGGCGGCATCATGCCAAACCGCGCAATAACGCCGCGACCCAAGCCGGATCGGTCGCCGCAGGCAAAGTCAGGGTCACGCCGGAGGGGAAATTCAACTGCAACTGCGCCGCAACGGGTGCGGGCCATTGTGCGGGCACGATGCTTGACGCCGATGGTTTCGGGGCGATCTGCGGTTCGGTGATTGCAGCTGAAGATGCGTCGGCAGATTCGAGGCGGCTACGGCGCAGCCAACTGGAAAAAGTAGTGCGTTTAAGCTGGTGCACTCGGACAAACTCGGCTTGAGTTAAACCGCTAGTCTGCCAACGTTGCACCCATTGCAAAGCATCAATCCACCGTCCCATGCTGCGCTCCCAAAAATCAAAAGCGCAGCATGCCTGAATTAAAACGATAATTGAGGTGGAACGGCTAAGCCCTTACCTTTTTTGCGTAGCTCACGCAAAGCAAATCGTGCGGGATCAATTGCAGCGACAAGACTGCGCTCCATAGGAAGTGGCTCTTGATTGAGTTGACACGCCAACATTTCAGCAATCAAAACATGCCATGTCATGCCGCGCGCACCCAGACCCAGTAAGCCATATAGACCGGGCTGACGTGGTATTTGAAAGAGCTGATCAACCGAGCGTGGTATGTTGTTGTGCTCTGGGAGTTGACCGGCCAAAGGCAGCCGATCTGATGAATTGGGACGAAAACATAGCCGAGTTTCAACCGGTTTGCTGGTGAGTACCGCCGTACCGATAAGCTGACTCAAATCGTCGAGGTTTTGTTGCTCTGCATATTGTGGATATTGTGTGTCGACCAAGCTTGCTCCGGCGCAGCGCCAACCAGCGAGAGCAGGGGTTAAATAGCTCAGGCCTGAAAGACTGAAAGTACTTTCCGGTAGATCATCACTCCACACTTTAGAAACGCTGCGTAAGCTCGCCGAGAGCGGTAATTGGGTATCAGGAATCAATCGGGTCGCATCATTTGCATTGGCCAATATCAGCGTTTTGCTTGAGGCAATGCATTGCTGATTGGCATCAAAAAGATGCCAGCGTTGATCAATAAATCTAATGTGATCGACTTGGGTATTGAGTTGAAGCTTAATTAAATCAGGATATTGATTGATATACCCTTTGCAAATGCTGTGTGGATTGGCCCACATGCCCTCGGGAAACCACCAGCCACCCAATTCGCAGTCTATCGCCAACTGAGTCTGGCATTGTTGTCGATCGAGCCAGCGAACCATTTGATGAAGCTGCGGTTGTTCAGTGCAGATTAATTGCATCAACGTCGCCGCTGCGCTGTCTTTGGCCAATTGCAGGTGACCCTCTGCACCAAAATGAATTGTTGTACCTTGCTGGCTAAGTTGCTTGAGCTTTTGTTGGGTGGTGGCAAACCCGGCGCGTGACAGGCGGGCTTGGAAATTATCATCGCGGCTTAACGTAGGATGACAAAGGCCCACATGATTGCCTGATGCCTGACTGGCGATGTCGGCTTGAGCGTCGATCAGTTTGATTTGCCAGCCGCGTTCAGCAAGCTGATTGGCCATCGCGCAGCCCGCCATGCCGGCGCCAAGGATGATGGCTCCTGGCTCGATTGGCGCAACGTAGCTTGAATGTCGAGTTTGACGTGTGGTGGCTGACCAAAAATTTACTACTGATGGCGGCGGTACGATAAAGCCGACTTGGGCCAAGTGCTGACGTTGTAGGGGGTCATTGCCTTGCCCAATAACGACGCTATTTGCCGTGGCAATACGGCGTAATTGCTTGCAGTGGATCAGTGTTAGTGACGATTTGAACTCAGAATTAAGGTAGATGACATCAATTGGACCGCTGATTTCACTGAGCTGTGCATAATCACCAAATACAAGGGTAAGGCTGATTTGCCCTTGCTCTAAATGCAGTCGATGAAATCCCGTTTGCCAGCTTGGCCAGATGGCTTGTAATTGATCAATTAAACCGGCAAATTCGGGGTGTTGTTGAGCAATGCTTTGCAGGCGACTGATTTGCAACGTGGTCGGGATTAGACTCACAAAATGCAGTCGTGCTGATGCTAGGCGGGTGCTTATCCAGTGCTGACACGTCGCTAAAAATACAGCGCCATCCGCCCAGTCGAGGCTGAGGATTGACTGCGCAGATTGGGTGGCTGGATTACTTAGTAACGTGGCATGTGTTTGTTGTAGCTCGGATCGAAATTCGGATAGCCAATCCGATGCCACATTGATAGATGGTGCGCCTAGCATAGTGTGTACTCAATTAATCAGCTTGTTCGCCAAGCGGTCCACGTAAAAAATAGCGTCTGGCCGTAATGGCGCAGCAGCCCATAATTAAGCAGATAATAACAAACCCACGATTGCCCCACAGCTCATGGCCGATTTTGGCGGACTCAATTGCGATAGAAAAAATCACCATGATAATAATCCCGAGCATGGCTGAAACTGTGCCTTTGCTTTGGTCGCTGGCAAATAAAGCCAATCTAAATTGCGCGGCATTGATAATGCCAATGCCAATGGCCGCCACCGAAAGTGACGCAATCAGCCATTGCCAATCCATTGGCGCTTTAAATAGCCACAATGTCATCGCCAGGCCGACCATGAGCGGAATCGAGCCTAGCTTTATAATTCTGTAAATCGGCACGCTAGTCACGACTTTGGCCAAGATCAGATTGCCTGAAATTAAGCCAATAAATACCGGCGTTTGCCAGTAGCCATATTCAATGGTGGAGAGTTGCGCGTCTTGCATCAAAATCACTGGCGCTAAAGCGATCCACGCCAATAAAGGCGCTGAGGTGCAGCCAATGGAGATTGCACCCGCTAAGAAACGGCGGTTGCTGAGCACCGCAGTGTAGTCTTGGCGCAGGCGGCCAATCCGCAATGGTGAGTCAATTTTGGGTGAGGTTTCTGGCATAAAGCGCCAGAGTCCGAGCGCGGAGAAGCTAGCGATAATCGCCACAAAAATAAAAATCCAATACCAGCTTGCCACTTGTAAGACCATGGCGCCCGCCAAAGGGCCAATGAGTGGTGCAATCAAGGCCACATTGGCCATTAAGGCGGTTACGCGAATGGCGGTGGCTTCAGCAAAGCTTTCTTGGATTGCGGCGTAGCCGACTGCACCGATAAAGCACATGCCGGTGCCTTGCAAAAAGCGGCAAAATAAAAACCAACTATAAGATTCAGAAAATACGATGGCAATGCAAGACAGAATAAACAGCAGTACGCCCGCCAGCATCACTGGGCGACGGCCAATTCGGTCTGAGAGAGGCCCAAGCAACCATTGCAAGCTAGCGCCACCCAATAAACAAATCGACATTGCCGATGGAATATGAATAGGATCAATTGCAAATGATTTAACAATGATCGGCATGGCCGGCAGAATCATATCGTTTGAAATGTAAGTTGCAAATTCAAACAAAACTAAGGCAAGAGGAAATAAAAGCGCTAAAAGTGTGATATTGGGAATTGGCGATTGGCTACTGGTGTTCATGTCATCTCTCTGTGTGACATTCGCATTTTCCTCGGATTGCTATTTAAAAGCGAGGTGAAAAGTGCATTTGCATAAATGGAAAACTATGCGCAAAGCTAAAGCTTATTTTCATGGGCTGCGGCATAATAGCTTATCTAATCTATGCGCTGCGCCCATTAAAAGGTCTTGTATGAATAAAACTGAATTAATTGCAATTGTCCATAACTTGGTGGCAATTGATCATCCAGAGGTTTCAAAGAAAGCGGTTGCGGCCACTATTGAAACATTGTCTGAGGTGATTGTGGCAACGGTAAGTGGCGGTGGTGAGGTGGTTTTGCCCAACGTGGCTAAAGTGGCATTAAAATCACGCGATGCGCGAGTTGGGCGTAACCCACGTACCGGTGAAGCCGTGCAAATCCCCGCCAAGCGCGTGCTGAAATTTACTGCCGCAAAAGCCTTAAAAGATGCGGTGGCGCAGCATGATGCTACGCAAGAAAAAACCGCCTAACACCTTGATTGGTAGGTAAGAAAAAACCGGCTTGCGCCGGTTTTTTTGTGGGTATTGCACTCTAGCTTATTAAAAATATAGGCTAGAAAGCAATACGGGTAATGCTTAATCTTCGCGGCGCATTTGTGGGAACAAAATCACGTCACGAATACTTGGCGCATTGGTGAGTAGCATAACGAGGCGGTCAATACCAATACCACAACCACCCGTTGGCGCTAAGCCATGCTCAAGCGCACGAACATAGTCGGCGTCGTAATGCATCGCTTCGTCGTCACCTTTGTCTTTCAGATCAACTTGAGCTTGGAAGCGCGCTGCTTGGTCTTCAGGGTCGTTCAACTCTGAGTAACCGTTAGCATGTTCGCGACCAACGATGAATAATTCAAAGCGCTCAGTAAGTCCCGCTTGCGTGTCCGAAGCGCGCGCCAGTGGCGAAACTTCAGCAGGGTAGTCAACAATGAATGTCGGCTCCCACAGTTTGCTTTCAGTGTTTTCTTCAAACAAACTCAATTGCAGGCCGCCAATACCAGCGGTAAGCACCGGTTTTCCGCCAAGACGAGCGATCTCGGCTTTGAGGAAGTCCGCGTCATTTAATTGCGCGTCGGTGTATTCTGGGTTGTAGTGCTGAATGGCTTGCGCAATGGTGAAACGAGTAAATGGCTTGGATAAATCAACGGGTTTGCCTTGGTACTCAATAACTGTGCTGCCCGTTGCTTCTTTGGCGCAGGCGCGAATAATGCCTTCGGCCATTTCCATCATGCGTTGGTAGTCAGCATACGCTTCATAGAATTCGATCATGGTGAATTCTGGATTGTGGCGCGTGCTCATGCCTTCGTTACGGAATGAACGGTTAATTTCAAAGACCCGCTCTAAGCCGCCGACAACCAGGCGTTTGAGGTAAAGTTCAGGCGCGATACGCAAATACAGTGGCATATCTAGCGCGTTGTGATGCGTCACAAATGGCTTGGCTGTCGCGCCGCCAGGAATAGAGTGCATCATTGGTGTTTCGACTTCGAGGTAGTCTTCGTGCACCATGAATTCACGCAAGCGCTGGATGATTTTTGAGCGTTTGATGAATGTGCTGCGGCTATGATCATTGGTAATCAGATCAAGGTGGCGCTGACGATAGATTTGCTCTTGGTCGGCCATGCCGTGGTGCTTGTCTGGTAATGGACGCAATGATTTGGTCAACAGGCGCAATTCAGTCACGAGGACCGATAATTCGCCGGTTTTGGTTTTCATTAGCGTGCCACGTGCGGCAACGATATCACCTAAGTCCCACGTTTTAAAGTCGTCATAAACGGCTTCGCCAACGCTTTCTTTGCTGATGTAAAACTGGATGCGGCCAGTGCCGTCTTGGATAGTGGCAAAGCTGGCTTTACCCATGACGCGTTTGAGCATCATGCGACCGGCTACGGCTACCATTACGGCTTGAGATTCAAGGTCAGCTTTTTCGAGTGCATTGTATTGATCGTGCAGCGGACCAGAGAGGTGTTCACGCTTAAAATCGTTTGGAAAAGCAATGCCCTTGGCGCGAATGGCCGCTAACTTGGCGCGGCGCTCTAAGATAATTTGATTTTCATCGACCGCCACTTCGACGGCTTGGCTTGCAACTTGATTTTCACTCATCGTTTTTCCACTCAATACACTTAATGACATCAGGGAGCGAATGATCGCTCCCTGCTTGGATGCTATAAATTAAACGCCTTGTTTGAGGCTGGCAGCAATAAAGTTATCAAGATCGCCATCCATGACGCCTTTGATGTTGCCTACTTCGTAGCTGGTGCGTAAATCTTTAATGCGGCTTTGATCGAATACGTAAGAACGAATTTGATGTCCCCAGCCGATGTCAGACTTGGTCGCTTCGAGCGATTGCTGCGCTTCCATTCGTTTACGTAGCTCAAGTTCAAACAACTTAGCCCGTAACATTTTCCACGCTTCATCACGATTTTTATGCTGTGATCGATCGTTTTGGCATTGCACGACGGTATTGGTCGGAATGTGCGTTAAACGAACGGCCGAATCGGTTTTGTTAATGTGCTGACCACCCGCGCCTGAAGCGCGATACGTATCGGTACGCACGTCAGAAGGGTTGATATCAATTTCAAAACTATCATCTACTTCTGGGTACACAAATACCGAGGCAAATGAGGTGTGGCGACGATTGTTAGAATCGTATGGCGAGCAGCGAACTAGGCGATGAACGCCGGTTTCGGTGCGCAAAAAGCCATAGGCATAATCGCCAGTCAGTTTGATGGTGGCTTGGCTGATGCCGACGATGTCGCCATCGGATTGCTCCATCACTTCAACCGTAAAGCCTTTGCGCTCGCCATAGCGAACATACATTCTCAATAGCATGCCGGCCCAGTCTTGCGCTTCAGTGCCGCCAGCGCCAGATTGAATGTCAATAAAGCAAGGATTTGGATCCATTGGGTTATTGAACATTCGGCGAAATTCGAGCTTGGCCACTTCGGCTTCAAGTAAGGCGTATTCTTGCGCGATCACTTCGGCAGTGCCAAAGTCACCTTCTTCTTTGGCCATTTCAAATAGCTCAAGCGAATCGGTGACGCCATCGGCGACACGATCTAAAACCAGAACGATATCCTCGAGGGCTTTTCGTTCTCGGCCTACTTCTTGGGCTTTTTTGGGGTCGTTCCAGGTTTCTGGCGCCTCAGAGAGTCGAACGACTTCTTCGAGTCGATCGACTTTTCCGGGGTAGTCAAGATAGCGCTTAAGTTCGTCTGCGCGTACGCCTAGCTCTTTGAGCTGGTTTTCAATCTGATTAAGCTGTTCCGCTTCCATGCGATAGAATCCGCGTTTGCTATTGCAAAACCGTGAATTATATCAGTCTGTGCGTCTTCGCAGTAGCGGAAATGCATAACTAAACCTCGCTAAGTGCAGTTTTAACGATTAATCGGTGGCGTAGCTCGCGCAGTGCCGCTGAAATCATCGCCAAATCTGGGGTGGCTGCACGCAGCTCAGTAAACATGGCACTCACTCGCTCGCGCTCGCTACTATTTTGCGCCAGCCATTCGTTCAGGTTGTCTGGGCTTTGTTGCCATGCTTGCATAAAGAGCTCTTTGTGTAGGCGCTGCAAATCATCACGCACCGCCAAACGCGCGAGCGTCTGCCAGCGGCTTTCACGCGGCAATTGCTCGATGGCGAGCGCCAACCATTTCAGCTCTAAAGCCTCGCCCAGCGCCAAATACATCCGCATGTGCTCGGCAAGTTGCCCAGAGTCATTGCTGCACTGGCTTAACTCAAGCAAGGATTGCGCTTCTTGGACGGCGAGCACTTTCATTGCCAATCCGCCACTCACGCCAGCGGCTTGCCACTCTTGTGCCTGCGTTTGATGGCTTGGACTACTGGTCAGCCACATCGGCAGCTGGGGCAGGGCCAAGGCGGCACAAGTTCGCATATGATCAAGCGCCGGTTTACTTAAGGTTTGCTGCAACAGCCAGCGTGCGACACGCTCGGTTTGACGGCGAACTTGAAGCAGCAGCGTATTTTGACCTTCGCTACTGCATTGATCGGCGTTCTGTTCGATTTCAAGCGCTAGCGTTTCGCTATCGAGCAAGCTTTCGGCGGAGATTAAAGCGTCGACAATATCGCTATAACTGCGCTCGGTTTCCTCTTGCAAACGATAAACTGAATTGGTGCCAAAGCGATTGACAATGTGATTGGTCAGCACAGTGGCAATGATTTCACGACGCAAAGGATGCAAAGGTAATTGTGCGGCAAAAGACTCGCGCAAGCGGCTTGGGAAATACTGACTCAGGCGTTGGTTCCATTGGCTGTCGTCAATCAATGACTCGTCGAGCAGATTTTGCTTGATCACAATTTTGGCGTAAGCCATTAAAACGGCAATTTCGGGGCGAGAAAGTCCCAATCCAAGCGCTTGGCGTTCGATGAGCTGATTATTGCTTGGCAGGTATTCAATACGGCGCGATAGCTTGCCAGCCGCTTCCATCGATTGCATTAGGCGTAAATGGACCGAAGCCAATGATAAGGACTGCGAGAACTCTAGCGAAATGGCCAAAGTTTGCAATTCATTATCACGCAGTACTAAATGGCCGACTTCGTCAGTCATACTGGCGAGCACTTCATTACGCTGCTTGAGCGTTAAATCACCATCAGCAACGATGCGGCCCAGTAAAATCTTGATGTTCACTTCATGGTCTGAGCAATCCACGCCGGCGGAATTATCAATGGCATCTGTATGAATTCTGCCGCCGTTAAGTGCGTACTCAATACGGCCGAGTTGCGTAAAGCCTAAATTACCGCCTTCAGCAATCACCTTGCAGCGTAAGTCGCGACCATCGACGCGGACGGCGTCGTTATTGCGATCATTCACTTCGGCATGAGTTTGTGCGCTCGATTTAACATAAGTGCCAATGCCGCCGTTGTAGAGCAAGTCAACCGGCGCTTTGAGTAGGGCTTGAATCAGCTGATCGGGCTCAAGCTCGGCATCCTCAATGTGCAATTTTTGACGTATTTGCTCAGAGATTTTGATTTTCTTCAGCGTTCGGGCGAATACCCCGCCACCTTCTGAGATGAGCTCTGGATTGTAATCAGCCCATGAAGAGCGCGGTAGCGCATACATCCGAGCACGCTCAGCAAAAGCCGCGGCGCTATCTGGCTGTGGATCTAAGAAAATGTGGCGATGATCAAATGCGGCAATCAACTGAATGGTCGGCGTGCGAAGCAAGCCATTGCCAAACACGTCACCGGACATATCGCCAATACCCACGGCGGTAAAGGCGTCGGTATTGGTGTCGACCCCCATCTCACGGAAGCTGCGCTCAACTGAAATCCATGCGCCACGCGCGGTAATGCCCATTTTTTTATGGTCATAACCGACTGACCCACCAGAGGCAAATGCATCGTCCAGCCAGAAGTTATATTCTTGCGAGATGGCGTTGGCAATGTCAGAGAAAGTCGCTGTGCCTTTGTCGGCGGCAACCACCAAGTAAGGATCGTCGCCATCGCGGCGCAAAACATCGGCCGGAGGGATGATTTGTCCGTTGATAAAATTGTCGGTTAAATCCAGCAGGCCGCGAATAAAGGTTTGGTAGCAGGCAACGCCGCTAGCGAGTAAGGCCTCGCGCTCGAGGGGTGGGTTTTTAACGATAAAGCCACCCTTTGAGCCGACCGGCACAATCACTGTGTTTTTAACCATCTGCGCTTTCACCAAACCCAGCACTTCGGTGCGGAAGTCCTCACGTCGGTCAGACCAACGCAAGCCGCCACGCGCCACTTTACCGCCGCGTAAATGCACGCCTTCCATTTGTGGTGAATACACAAAAATTTCAAACATCGGTACCGGTTGCGGCATCATTGGCATTTGGCCAGAAGCGATTTTGAGCGATAAGTAAGTTTTGTTGCCGTTGTCTTGATAAAAATTGGTCCGCAGTGTGGCTTGTATTGCAGACAGTAGGCCGCTAATGATTTTTTCATCATCAATATTGGGCATGGCGCGCGCCGCTTGGGCGATTTCTTCGAGCGTAATTTCGGCCACAGCTGGCTCGGCCTGCTGTGGATGGTTCAGCAGTTCAAACGCATGCACTAATTGCTGAGCTTGTGTGCCATAGCGCAATAAGCAATCGGCGATGGTGTCCATATCGTATTTGAGTGCGACTTGCTTTAAAAAGCGCGAATACGCACGCAAAATCAGTACATCACGCCAAGCCAAACCGTTATGCAAAATCAGTTGATTGAGCTTGTCGTTTTCCGCTGCGCCTTTTGAAAGCGCGATAAAAGCCGCTAAAAACCGTAGCCGTTGCTCTGCAGATTCAAGCGAAGCTTGTGCCGGTAGGCGAATGCCGATGTCGACAATCCATGCGGTTTGATTTTCAAAGTGGATGGTGTACGGGCGCTCATCAAGAATGCGTACACCAAGGCTTTCGAGTAGCGGCAAAAAGTCGGATAACTCAATAGCTTGATGTTGATAAAGCTTTAGGCGCCAGACCATTTCATCGAGCGCGCTGCCCGGGGTAAGTGTGGCGACGAGTTGCTGCGATTGTAATGCGCGCTCTAACGCCTCTACATCATGAATGGCAACGCGCGCTGAAAAGTCAGCGCAGTAGGCGGCAGGGAAGGCATTTAAGTATTTTTGTTGTAGCGTGCCGCCTTTTTCTTCACCAAAACTTTGAATTAATTGTTGGTGTAGACCGTCTTGCCAGCGCTGTGCGAGGTGTTCAATTTCGATTTCAATGGCTTTTGCATCGTATTGCATGTCGCCAACGGCCGAGCGGCGAACAATGTAATGAATGCGCGCCAGTGGGTTGTCGCTCAGTAATACATTAAATTCAGTGGCGTTGCCATTGAGGTGCTGCATTAAGAGATTGCCGATTTTGATGCGCACGTCGGTACTGTAGTTGTCGCGCGGCACAAAGACCATGACCGATACATATCGACGGTAAATATCATCTCTAAAAAACGCGCGAACGCGATTTCGTTCGTGCAAATTGACGACGCCATTGGCAATGCGTGCTAGCTCAGCGACCTCAATTTCAATCAGCTCATCGCGTGGGTAGGTATCCAATACATTGAGTAGCGCTTTGCCGCGATAGCCGGTTAATTCTGCGCCGCACAGGGCCATGGCATGGTCGATTTTTTGCCGCAAAATCGGGATTTGTCGCGGCGGCGCGGTATAGGCGCTGGCCGAATACAGTCCAACAACTCTTAATTCACCCATCAATTGGCCATCGGCATTGATGTGCCGTAGCAAAACGGTATCTAAATAAACCGGCCGATGCACCATGGAGCGATGGTCTGATTTGGTGAGCATTAATAAGCGATCAGGCGTGTAAGCAATTTGCCGTAAATCCGGCGATAAACTGGCCCAAATATGAGAGGGCTGAGCTAAGCCATTGTCGCGCAGTAAGCCTTTGCCTGAGTGCGGCACAACATTAAGTGACTCGCCGCTAAATTGGTAGTCGCGCAAGCCAAGAAAAACAAAGTGTCCAGATAATAGCCATTCAAGATAGGCAATGGTTTCGGTGACGACCGAACGGGGTAGTGGGGGTGGGTCGCTGCGCAATTGTTCAAGTGCCGTCATAACGCGATCAGTCATGGCTGGCCAATCCGCTACCGAGGTGGCGATACTGTCGAGCGCTTGATTGATCTCTTGTTCGATGTGGGCCATGTTGGCGGCGTCACTGATGCGATTGATTTCAAAGTGCATCCATGATTCGGCACGACCTTTGGGATCGAGTTGAGTAATTCGCCCCTCGGCATCTCGCAACACTTTAAATACGGGGTGTATAACGCTGTGCGCTGTGTATTTTAAACGCGCTAGAACAATACCCACTGAATCGACTAAAAACGGCATGTCATCTTGGACGATTTCAATCACCGTGTGCGGGCATTGCCAGCCGTGTTCACTTAAATTGGGGTTGTAAACGCGAATCAAGCGTTGCTGTGGCTGGCGTGGAGCCGCCATGCGCCAGTGTGCGAGTAGCGCGCCAGCTAAATCTTCTGTGGCGCGGGACTGTAAATCGTCCTCTGGCACGTTGGCATAATATTGTTGTAGCGCCGTGGCGATATCGCCTGAAACATGTTCGGTTGCCCACGTTTGTAGGGCTTGCAAAGGCGTGCTTGTGCTCATTTTGACTGTGGCCTATCGACTGGATGCAGTCCTCCACTGTAGACGGAGTTGCAACTCCTTCCAACAAGGGTTACCACCTATTTAATGGCTTAATTGCTTTGGTGACAGCGTCATAAGGTCTTGAAGTAATGAGTGTTTGAATAAAACACACAATAAAAATGACCAATGGGTAATAATTCTATATTATTGAATGCTAATGTGTGTATTGTCCGCAGACAACAAAGAGGCCGTAGCATGAGCCAAGTTCGCTCTATCCTTGCTGATTCCACATCAGCCGTCATGACCGCATCGACCGATGTCGATCCAATGTTGCTCATGTGCCGTGATTTGGCGTTAAAAATGTTAAGCCAATCCATGGAAGGTTTTTTTGAGCGGCTAGAAGACACTTATTTTGAGTTGGCCGATACGACTTTTGATCGCAAGCTGCGCGATGATTACTTTGCGGCACGCGAAGAAACACATCAAAAGCGCGACATATTGGCTGAGCAATTTAAGCGCAACTTTTTATCGAGTTTTAATGATCGAATGAATAAGGCGGCCAGCACTGACGCTACAGAAGCAGGCAGTCCGTTTTATCGTGTTCAAGCCCATCCCGATCAACTGAGTTTGGTCGCCAACGAAGAATATGAAGAGCATCTTTCGGCAGATTTAATTGTTAAGGCCTTTAAACACACCGGGGGCGATGCGCTGACCGAGCTTGAGCAGCGTTTTGCCGGTTTAATGCCGGAGCAAGCCGATGGTGCAACGAATCCGATCTCGCCAGAAGCGATTTGCGATGCATTTATGCAAGCTTGCAAACAACTTGAAACAGGGATCGACGCTCGCTTAGTGGCGCTCAAAGCCTTTGAAAACGAGCTGTCTAAGCAAGTGGCCGACGTATATCGGCACGTCAATCAATACTTGATTGCGCAGAATGTTGAGCGGGTGATGCCTGGCTCGATTAAGCGTCAAAACCATACGGCACCAGCATTTTCGCCGCAAACCAGTGTCGATGCTATCGACACGGAGCAGGCATCGAGCGTGGCGACGCCAATGCCATTAGCGGCGCATTTAGCGCATTTGGCACAAACACCAATAGCCGAAAACGCAGTCGAGACTGCACCAGGCTGGATGTCGTTTTTGGATGTGTTGCAACATAAGCCACCGGTGGCGAGTGCGCTAAATGGCGCTGATGCTGCGGTTTTTGAGCGCAATATGTTGGGGGTATTGCGGCATTCAGGTTGGGCCAAAAATCTACCGCAAATGGACGCAATGACATTAGAGCTGATTGCTTTGCTGTTTGAGCGCATGTTTGATGATGCACGGCTCTCGGCGTCGGTAAAGGGCTTGATTGCACGGCTACAAATCCCGATTTTGAAAGTAGCCATGCTTGATGCGGGGTTTTTTGCCAATAAAAAACACAGTGCACGAGTCTTGCTCGACACCTTGGCGCAAATTACGCTCGACGCGCCCGATATGCTCGCTGGCGACGCACGTTATGATCAAATTGCCGTCATTGTTACCCAAATAAGCCAGCAATTTACCGATGATATTGCTGTATTTGATCAAGCGCTTGCCGCGCTTCAAGCACTGCAAGATGCAGAAGTTGCAGCGCTTGAAGACGCATTGCAAAGTAATGCTCATGCCTTACTGCAAAACGAAATGGCCGAGTTGGCAACGGTCACCAGCGAGGCCTTGGTGCAGTCGCGGTTGAGCCAACCGGATATACCCGCTTTGGTGCGAGATTTTTTGGCGCAGTATTGGCCCCTCGCTTTGGCGCAGCGCTTTGGCGTTGTTGGTGAGAGTGCGCCAGAATTTATCGCCGCACTAAAAACCATGGACGATTTGATTTGGAGTATTCAAGCCAAGCAAGGTGCAGATGAGCGTTTTGCCTTGGTTAATGTGTTGCCCGGCATGCTTAAATCACTAGAGGACATTGCCCGCGAGCAGGGTATGAGTGATGCGGCAGCTAAGTCGTTTTTTGCCGAATTAGTGCATTGCCATGCAGCGGCCATTCGCAATGGTTTACGCCCAGCAGTCGTGCCCGTTGCTGCTTCTTCCGAGCCTACTTTGCCATCGAGCGATAATGCAATCGCTAAAGAAAATAAAGCGGCCGTGCCGTGTGAATCTTTGCCGCCGCACAGTGAGTTTCCAGTTCGGGGAGAGTGGGTGGAGTGGGTCGGTGAGCAAAATGAAGTTTTACGTTTGCGTTTGTCGTGGATTAGCCCGAAGGCCACGCGCTATTTGTTTACCAATCGCCATGGCGGCAATAGCCAAGCCTTTTTACACGCTGAGTTGCTTGCAGCGCTCAATAGCGGCCGAATTCGCCGGATTCAAGCAGGCAATAGTTTGATGGATCAAGCTTTGGATGAATTAAAAAGCAATTTGAAATGAATTTGAAATGTGTTGGCTGAAAAACGACGGCGTGGATATGTCCATCGGCTTTTCCGATTTGCCATAAGGCGGCCCACTACCTTTATGCCTACGGTGGCGCCGTGCTTTAGCTAAAGTCTTCGTCGCGCACGTCGATCGTTCTTGGTGGGTAATCTCGATCATTTGCCGTGTTGATACGCATGGATTGGGCTGATCTTCGCGTTAGATGCATTCAAGTGGCATTATTTTTCAGTAAACTGGGTAATTTTCCTGGTCGCAAAGGCAATCCCTGCGGCTAGCTCTGTTAGAATCTTGCCCTATGATCAGACTTAAAACACTCACACTCCGTCGCGGCACCAAGGTGCTCCTTAATCGTGTCGAACTCACACTACAACCTGGCTCAAAAACTGGGGTAGTTGGAGCCAATGGCGCGGGTAAATCCAGTTTTTTTGCCTTATTGCGTGATGAAATTCATGCTGATGAAGGCGATTTAGAAATGCCACCTCGAGTGGCGATTGCGCACGTTGCGCAAGAAACCCCAGCTTTGCCGTGCTCGGCGCTGGATTACGTTCTTGATGGTGATGTTGAGCTGCGCAAAATCGAAGCCGAAATTGCCGCGATTACTTACGACGCCGATGATGATGGCATGGCGCATGGTGAGCTATTTGCTCGCCTTGAAGCCATTGACGGCTATACCGCGCAAGCGCGCGCTGCCAAATTACTCGCCGGTTTAGGCTTTTCTTTAGAAGAAAATTCACGTCCGGTATCGAGTTTTTCCGGTGGCTGGCGAATGCGTTTAAATTTGGCGCAAGCGTTGATGTGCCGCTCAGACTTGTTGCTGCTGGATGAACCCACCAATCACTTGGATTTAGAAACCGTGGTTTGGCTGGAAGAATGGCTCAAAACCTATCCTGGCATGTTGTTGATTATTTCGCATGATCGCGACTTCTTGGACAGTACGATCAAACAAATTTTGCACGTTGATAACGCGCAACTCACCGTTTACACCGGTACTTACGAAGATTTTGAAAATCAATGTGCTGAGCGATTAGCGCAGCAATCACAAGCTTTTGATAAGCAGCAACGACAAATCGCCCATTTAGAAAGCTTTATTACCCGCTTTAAAGCCAAGGCCAGTAAAGCCAAGCAGGCGCAAAGCCGAGTGAAAGCATTAGAAAAAATGGAGAAAATCGCTGCCGCCCATGTCGATTCGCCATTTAATTTCTCTTTCCGCGAACCAGATTCAAGCCCTAATCCTTTGGTGCATCTCGAAATGGCGTCAGCAGGTTACAGCGCAGATCATCCGATTTTATCGGGCATTAATCTTTCCGTTGATAACTCTGCGCGTTTGGGTTTGCTCGGGGTGAATGGTGCTGGTAAATCAACGTTTATTCGCTCATTAGCCGGTGAGCAAGATTTGCTGTCGGGGATTCGTACTGAAGGTAAAGGCTTAAAAATTGGTTACTTTGCCCAGCATCAGCTGGAATACTTGCGCATTGATGAGTCGCCGCTGTGGCATATGCAAAAAATCGACCCAACCACCCGCGAGCAAGAGCATCGTAATTTCTTGGGTGGATTTAATTTTCACGGCCAGATGGCGCTCAATCCGATTGCGCCATTTTCTGGCGGCGAAAAAGCACGTTTGGCCTTGGCTTTGCTGATTTGGCAAAAACCAAATCTCTTGCTACTCGATGAACCAACCAATCACTTGGACATCGAAATGCGTGAAGCGTTAACCTTTGCGCTACAAGATTTTGATGGCGCTTTGATTGTCGTTTCGCATGATCGGCACATTTTGCGCGCCACGGTTGATGATTTTTGGTTGATTGAAGACGGCAAAGTTCAGCCTTTTGATGGCGATTTGGACGATTACACGCGTTACAGTCAAGAAAAACGCAGTAGCGACAAGTCTGCCGTAGTGGCCGCCGCCAGTGTAAGCAGCAATAGCACAGCGCCAACGGTGAATCGAAAAGAGCAAAAACGCCTTGAAGCCGAAGCACGGCAAAAATTGGCCAATGCGCGAAAACCGCTGGAAAAAGATTTAGCGCGTATTGAAGCTGAAATGGCGCGAATTAGCGCCGAGCAAGCCTCCATTACCAGTACTTTGGCCGATGAAACCTTGTATTTGCCTGAGCGTAAAGACGCGTTGCAAAAAATCTTGGCGAGCGAACTCAAGCTCAAAGAAAAACTCGCCGAGCGTGAGCTCGCCTGGGTGAGTGTGAGCGAAGAAATCGACAACCTGTCAGTGTGATGATGTATTGCCCGCCAAGCAATGATGATATTAATCTGGCGGGTAATACCTAAGGGTGGTTATGCGATCAAATTGGGTTATTTTCTTGGTTTGGGCGCTGGTGTTAGCGTTGATTTATTGGGTGTTTAGTAGCTTTATTGCTCAGCAATATCAGCCCAAAATGCAGATCGTCCAAACTGGCAATACCACTGAGCTCACTTTGCAGCGAGCCAGAGATGGTCATTTTCGGATTAACGGCCATATCAATGGTGCTGCGGTCACGCTATTGCTCGATACGGGGGCGACTTCCATCACGCTAAGTGAGCGCTTGGCTGAACGCCTAGACTTGCCGCGCGGCGAATCGTTTATTGCCCGCACCGCCAATGGCGAGGTGGCCGGTTACGAATCTAGACTGAGTGAGTTAAGTTTTGGCCCGTTTCGTTTTGAAAACGTCCGAGTGGGTGTGTTGCCCAACTTGGGTGATGAAGTATTGCTGGGGATGAATATCATTCGACACTTTGATATTCGCACCCAAGACCAACAAATGCATTTAAAACTGATCGATAAGAATTGATTGATTGTGAATAAAAATAGGCCGCTTAGATCGCGGCCTATTTTTTATTGGGTGCTAACTAGTTGCTGTAAATCGACGACATCGTCACACATATAATTGCCAATCGCCCAGTGCTGAGGCTGAAACCAGATTTGTGCTGCGGAGTGTAAAGACTGCGCGGTGATTTGGCTTAAATCGGGTTGATTACTCGACGCATTACCATTTCTTAACCAAGCTGTGGCGTAAGACAGTGCGTATAGAATAGGCATATTGACCCGTTCGGCGTTAGATTTTCTTAGTCGATCATGAATGGCGCTAACTTCGGTTGTGCTAGGCGCGGTTTGTCGCAGCTTAATTAATTCATTGAGAACTGTTTTGCTACTTTGTTCGCAGTGCGCAGCATCGGTACGATAGGCAAAGCCTAGGGTTAAACCTTGCGGTGTATTGCGATTGGGAACCAGTGAAAGCCAATAAATATTGCCCGTTTTCTCTCTTAGTCCGTCGAGAAGGCGCTGATGCAATAAATCAGCCATCGCGGTTAACTGCCATTCATTTTCTGCGTTTGCCTTTACAGGTAGATATGCTTGCCAATGGCGATATGCGCCTGTATTGGCCCATCCTAATTGCACTTCTTTGACCGGCACTTGAGGTAGTGTACTTATCTGTGGCAGATTTGACTTCTGGCTAGGTAGGCTTGCTAGGTACTGCTCGAGCAAAGCTTCGGTGTTTTTATCATTGGCGACACCGGTGATGACAAAACGAAACGCCCCCGGATTGCCATAAAGCTGCTGCTTGGCCGTTTTTAATTGGGCTAACGAGGCTTCATAAAAAGGGCTGAGCATTTTTCGATTGCTAGGAAATAAATCCGGCGTTTGATAGCGTAATTGATTTAAGGTATTGGCTAAACTTAATTCATCATTTTTAGCCATGTTTTGTAAAGCCAGTTCACGACTCACGTTAGCAGCTTCTGCATTGTCATCGCTGGCGGTGGTCAATGCGAGATAATTAAGCTGTAATAATGCTTCAATATCTTTTGGAATACTCACTCCAGAAAAACCATGGGTGTCCACGCCAACAAACGGTAGTAGTTTGGTTTGTTTGTTGCTCATGATGCGCTCAATGTCATTTGGGTGCATTCCATCTAGTCCGGCGCGTAATAAATACTCTGGCAATATTCTAGCTGCGGGGTATAAATCAGCGCTCAGCGCGGTGATTCCGCCCAAAGCCTGCGCAGCAAAACCAATGTTTTCTGTTGTACTTTGTGGCGCAATGGTGAGGACTTCAATGCCATTACTTAATTGCCAAAGTGTACTTTTATTGGCGTCATCCTCTATTGAACGAATAATTTTACCTTTGGTGGGTAAGGTGCCCAGCAATTGATTTCGTGTGGTATTCGTTGTTACTGGTGTTAAGGTTTCTGCTTGGACTTCAGCGATTAAGTCCTTTAGCCAAAGTCGGTTAATATGATCTTCCGACTGGACTCGCGTGGATTTTAGTGCGTAAACCACTTGATCAGGATAGGCCAAAATATCAGTCATTAATTTTTGCAAATCAGCAGCTTGAGTCGCATCAAAAAAACGCTGGTGTTGAGTTGGGTAATCTGCTGGATTGCGAACTGACTCAGCAAAACGATAATGCATAAATAGTTGATTGGCCCAAGCTAAGTTATCCCAATTTGTTCCAATCATGGCTTTTCTGGTTTCAAATGCACTGTTTAATTCTTCAGCACTAAAACCAAACTGTTTGGCGCGAACAATTTCTCGATATAACTGGCGTAATGCCTCTTGGCTGCGATTATTTTTTGCATTAACAAAAAAACCATATTGAATTTGTCTAGTTGGTAAATCCGTGCCGTGCGAATTTAGCCAAATAGCGTCACTGAGTGCACTGTCTTGGTTTTGTGCCAAATTAGAAAGTCGGCGCTGCAAAATAATGCCGATTAATTCACGTTGATAGTCGCGTAAAGCTGCGTCGGCATCACTCATGGAGTCGCTAGGTAAAACCCAATTCCAGCCAACACGTGCTTGTGATAAAGACTGCACTTCATTTTCATTAACTAGGCGTAACTGATCGGTTGCGGCGGGGCTTGGGTAGTTAACGGCATGATTGCCGGCAGGCACGGCATTAAAATTTTTTTTGATTTGAGTTTCAATTTGACGTGGATTGATATCGCCAGAAACTAAAATAGCCATTTTTTGCGCTTGGTATTCGCGCTGATAAAAAGCGTTTACTTTTTCGAGAGGAATGCTCTTTATGATTTTGCTATCACCAATTGGCATTCGATTAGCGTAGTTTTGATTAGGGTAAATTGTTTTATATATTGATTGATAGATTGCATGGTCGGAGCGACGAATACGCTCTTCATTCAGTACGACTTCTCGCTCGGTATTGAGCTCGTTTTCATCGAACTCGATTTGATATGCCCAATCTGCAAGTAATTGCAGTGCCTGAGCCGCATCATCTGGTGAAACGGATAAAATATAAACTGTATTTTCATGACTGGTAAAGGCATTGCTATCGCCCCCCCAACGCATACCATGGCTATCTAAAAATGATTTGACTTGTCCTGCTTTAAAGTTTTTGGTTCGACGAAATGCCATATGCTCAAGTAAATGGGCGACACCTAATTCATCATCTTTCTCACTCATTGAACCAACATTAACGACTAAACGCATTTCAACTTTATTGCTCGGCTGTTGATTGGGCTTAATAAAATAACGTAGGCCGTTGTTTAGTTGCCCCTGAATAATATCTGGTGCAAGAACGGGTAAGATTTTAACTTGGGTTTGGGCGTAGCCAACAACTGATGCCAAACATAAAAATACCGTTGCACAAAAATTACCCATTATTACGCACACCTTGTTAATTTTTGATGTATATTCCAGCATCATTTCAATGGGTGCAAGTATTAAAATCTAAAATAAAATTTATGCAACGCCGTATGGGTTTAAAAAACCGATAAATTTATTGCCAATCGCCACGCAATAGATGCGTTTCTTGTTCTAGTTTTAATCGGGTAACTGATTCCGGTGCAATGGGCTTGCCAACGATTAGGCCGATTTTAGAGAAAATGCCGCGTGGCATCTTGAGCATGGCGGCACCATCTTTACGACTAAAAAAACTACCCCACAAGCCTTGTAGCGCCATTGGAATGACCGGCACGGGTGTAGTTTTAATTATTTGCTCAATGCCCGGCATAAAGCGATTAATTTTGCCATTGCTGGTAATTCGCCCTTCAGGAAAAATAGCCACGATTTCGCCATCCGCTAGAGCTTGAGCATTTAAAATGCCAGCGAGTAATAATAGTTGCGACACACTCAAACCGGCTTCAAGCAAGGCAATACTCATTCCTGCTGCAACGACCATAAATAATGAATTTAAAATATTATTGGCTGCAATCGCGCGTGAGGTAAATTCATGTTCAGTACGAATTTGAATTAGTGCGTATAAAGGCACAATAAAAAATCCGCCAAAAACACCGATCAATAAAATATCAATAATAATTCTCCAGCTAGAGAGTCCGGTCAAGAATGTATAGGCGGTATAACTGGCCGGAGCTAGATTTTGGCTGGCAAAAAATAAATCAATGGCAAATACTGAAAGTCCAATTGAGCCGAATGGCACCAATCCCAATTCAACGGTCGCATCAGATAGCTTTTCACATAGTAGTGAGCCAATGGCTACGCCAAGTGAAAATAATGTCATTAATAATGTGTATACAGTCGCATCACCATGCAATGTGTCTTTGGCAAAATTTGGAAATTGCGTCAGATAAATTGAGCCAAAAAACCAAAACCAAGAAATACCCAATAAGCTATTAAATACGGTTTTGTTTTTTCGGGTGTGGGAAAGAATTTTTGCGGTCTCGGCAAACACATTCCAGCCAATTTTTAGATTTGGTGCGGTGGGCGGTGCGGCAGGCATGGCGCGGCTGCAAAAGTAGCCAATGATTGCAAAACCAAGGCAGGCGATAATAATATAAATTTCGCCATAAGGTTGTTGCTGAATAATCAATGTGCCGGCAATTTGTCCTAATAAAATCGCCACAAAAGTACCCATCTCGATTAAGCCATTGCCGCCAAGGATTTCATTGCTCTTTAAATATTGCGGTAAAACGGAATATTTTAATGGGCCAAAAAAAGCAGAATGCACCCCCATCAAAAATAGACAGCACATTAAGATTGCAGCGTTATGCCAAATAAATCCAAGGCCCGCTAGCAGCATAATGATGATTTCTATGCCTTTAATCCAACGCGCCAATAATGCTTTGTCATATTTCTCTGCAAGTTGCCCAGCTAGCGTTGAAAAAAGAAAAAAGGGTAAAATAAAAATCCCGGCGGCCATATTAATCAGCACCGCACTATTGAGCCCAGCCGTGGAGAGACCATAAAATGCAATTAAAACCAAAAACGCATTTTTAAATAAGTTGTCATTAAATGCGCCAGTAAACTGCGTGAGAAATAAGGGTAGAAAACGCTTCTGACCCATTAGGTCAAACTGATTTGGCTTATGCATGATGATATCCACAGGGGGCAACAAAAAAAATCGATTGCGCATGGCAATCGATTCCGGCTATCTTCTTTTCGCTCAATTGGCAATAGTGCCTAGCCCCTGGGGCGTGATTAATGCGTTTTTGATGCAAGTAAAGATAACTTAAAAAGTCTAAAACTAGCCAATCAAGGCTTTACGTTCTCGCTCTAAATTAGCGAGCAAACGCTGCAAACTATTCTCGATTGGGCGCGGCAAGTCAACAAAACGTACACCCAATAGCCAACGCACTTTACCATCGGCCATGGTAACTGAATGTGTAGAGCGAATTTCAATATCTACTTTTGCAAAGCCAGCACTGGCTAAGTCAAAATTAACTTGATTTAAAATCAGACCGGACGGAAAATCATCTTTGGGCTCGTCTTTCAGCCAAATGCCAGCGCCACCTAAAGAAATATCATGCAGCTCAAGCTGCATTTTTTGCGAATTAGGCAGACTTAATTCACAAGTTAATGGATTGGTGATGGGGGTGAGTAAGCGAAAGAATTCTCTGCGCTGTAATTTAATCAGATCGCTAGGAAATTGAATCGTAAACGCCGCTTTGCCTTCAAATTGGCAGCGTTTAACAAGACCAACAGAAAATTGGATTTTGACGTTGTCCAATGCCGTAACAAATAAGACTTTACTCGCTTGAGTGATCGCTGTATTGGTGGCCTCGTGACCGCCAACGTCAATAATAAATTGCTGCGCTTTAGTATCGACACTTAATACGCGCGATAACATCATGTCGCGGCCAGCATTAAAATACAGCGCCAAATTGGCATTGCTTTGCGCTAAATTGCGCAATACAAAGGCAATTTCCATAATGGCGGTGATGCGGTAGGGGGCAATGTCTTCTTGCTCGCCAATTGGGGCAATGCCGCCATTCACTTCATCTGACATCGTATATCCTGTATTGATATTTTTATTCTGCTAATAGTAAATCTAAATCATGCGCAAATACAGCTGCACCGGCGCCATAATTAATCATGACACGGGTTTTTCCTTCTGGATCGATTAAATAACTACCCGCCGTATGATCCATCGTATAGCTATCTCCCTGTGGCTGCTTTTGGTAAATGATTTTATATTTTTGGGCAATATCCGCCAATTGGCTGTCGTTGCCGCGTAAACCTATAAATCGAGAATCAAAAGCGGGGACATACGCCGCAAGGATTGTTTGGCTGTCACGCTCTGGATCGACCGTAACAAATAAAACTTGAACGCGATTGGCTTTTTCGCCCAATTGTTGCATTGCTGATTTTAGTTCAGAGAGTGTGGTGGGGCAAACTTCAGGGCATTGGGTGAAGCCGAAAAATAAAACGACAACTTTGCCTTTAAAATCTTGTAGTGACCGTGGCTTACCGTGATGATCGGTGAGTTTAAAATCGCCGCCAATTGGGCCATTGCTGATGTCAGCCCCTTTAAACTCCGGTTTGCTGCAGCCACCCAATAAGATCAACAACAGGGTCATCAGAATTATTTTTTTCATATGATGCTCTAATTGGCGTTAAATTGAATCGGGCGACGATTTAAATTGTTCAAGTTGCGCGATTGCAGCTGGCGAAATGGCCGCATTTATTGCTTCTGACGAATAGCTGAGTTCTGCTAATAACGGCGCGGCAAGCTGTTGTTTTAAATAGGCTAAATTTTCATCGTATCGGCTAAATTGTGGATCGACTGGATTGGCGATCCAGCCGGCTAGCGTTAAGCCCTGCTGCTCAATGGCTTTTGCCGTGAGCATGGCGTGATTTAAACAACCAAGCCGCATGCCAACCACCATAATGACCGGCGCTTGCAAAACCGTTGCCAAATCAGCAATCGTTGCCTGTGTCGATAGGGGAGCGAACCATCCGCCCGCACCTTCAATAATGACGCGATCGGCAATGCTTGTCAGCTGCTCGGCACAATTTTTCAGATGCTGTAAATCTATAACGACACCAGCATCATGCGCCGCAATGTGTGGCGAAATCGCCGGCTCAAATAAGTAGGGGCTACAGAGTGCTGCTGGCGCTGGGACATTGCTGGCGGCGCGGTGTATTTCTACATCCGTATTGATGAGTATATCGCCAGACCTTATGCAACCTGACGCTGCTGGCTTCATACCTACGGTATTAAAACCAGCATTCACAAAGCCGCGAATCAGTTGCGCGCTGGCAACGGTTTTGCCAACGTCGGTGTCTGTGCCGGTCACAAAAAATAGTTTGCTGCTCATGCTGACGGTGTTCTCGGACGGAAGTTGATGATTTGGCTGCCATCGGGGCGCGCATTGCTTTTTAGCGTTGGTTTAAACGCATGGCCATACACGACTTCATACGTGCAGGGTAAAACGCCATCACGGCGAAATACTTCGTATTGCGCTTGGACTTTTAGCCATGCTGCTTTGCCCAGTAAGCCATTTGGCCGACCATCCATCTTATTGCTAGCACCAATATGTTTTAAATCTTGCATTACATCTTTGGCTTTGGCGTAGGTCATGGTGATGTGCTCCATGTCCATCACGGGCATCGTTAAACCATGCTTGACCAGCGCATCACCTAAATCATGCATATCGATGAACTGATTTACATGCTGATGACCATCAATGCCGACAAATGCACTGCGTAGTTCTTTTAGCGTATCCGGGCCTAAAGTGGCAAAAATAATCACGCCGCCGGGCTTTAAGATGCGATTAAATTCTTTAAACGCGGCATCGGGTGTATTACACCATTGCAGCGTTAAGCTAGACCAAATCAGATCGACCGATTCATCAGCCAGCGGGATTTGTTCAATATCGGCGCAAAGCGAATTGGTTTTGTTTTTGTCAAATACCGACAGCCATTGCTTGAATGTGCTGGTTTTGGCTTGCGACGCTTTGAGCATATTGAGCGCTAAATCAAGCTCAATATATTGGGCACTCGTAAAGCGCTGGCGTAAAAATGAACGGGCATAACCGGTGCCGCAGCCGGCATCGAGGATGACTTTAGGATCGATATTAATAACGGCAAGGCGGTCAAATAAGCGATCAACCACTTCTCGTTGTAATACTGCCGCCGCATCGTAGCTACTGGCGGCTTTATCAAATGCGCTGCGAATTCGGTCTTTCTGATTGTAAAACGTTTCGTTCATGTCGGCGCCTTCGCCATTTTGTGTTTCACGATTTCAATAATGCCCGGCAAAATTGAGAGGAAAATAATCCCTAAGATAATCGCGCTGAGGTTTTTTTGGATGATCTCGATGCCGCCTAATAAATAACCGGCATAAAGTAGTGAGCCAACCCACGCAGCGCCGCCGATCACGTTATAAGCAAAAAATTTCCGGTAGGTCATTGCCGCCATGCCAGCAACAAACGGTGCAAAGGTGCGAACAATGGGTACAAAGCGCGCGATAATAATGGTTTTTCCGCCGTATTTTTCAAAAAAATCGTGGGTTTTGCTTAGGTATTCTGGACGGAATATTTTTGAATCTTTTTTGGCAAACAAACGATGACCAAAGTATTTGCCAATGGTGTAATTGAGTGCATCACCCAGTACTGCCGCAATAAACAGCAGCACAACTAATAAATGGACATTCATTGCGCCGGTTGCGGCAATCATTCCGGCAACAAAGAGTAAAGAGTCACCGGGTAAAAATGGCGTGACGACCAAGCCGGTTTCACAAAAAATCACGGCAAATAAGATGGCATAAATCCAAACACCATATAGAGCAACCCATTGCGCCAGATACACATCCAGATGCAAGAAAATATTGATGAGATTAAAGTCCATGCTGGGCTCCGCAGAAGTGGCTCAAGAAAAACGCCGACGAAGGTTCGTCGGCGCTGATTGTATGCGATTGAAGACGCTTAAACTACCGCTTCTTCTTTCACTTTGACTGGCTTGATCATATTGTCGCGGGTGATGCCAAACATCAGCAATAGTGGCGAGGCCACAAGTACCGATGAATAAATCCCAAACACGATACCGATGGTGAGGGCCATCGCAAAACCATGTAGCGCAGCGCCACCAAACAACAGCATTGACAACACCATACACTCGGTTGAGCCGTGAGTAATCATGGTACGGCTAATGGTTGCCGTAATGGCGTTGTCGATCACTTCAGGAACTGTCTTGCCACGTAAAGCTGGTTGACGGAAGTTCTCGCGAATCCGGTCAAACACCACTACTGATTCATTCACCGAGTAACCCAATACCGCCAAGATCCCTGCCAATACCGTGAGGTTAAATTCCCACTGAAACAGCGCAAAGCAGCCCAAAATAATCACCACGTCATGCATATTGGCAATCACGGCCGATACCGCAAAGCGCCATTCAAAGCGCATCGCCAAATAAGCAATAATACCGACACACACCAAAATGAGTGCAGTTAGACCATGAGTAAATAGCTCATCACCGACTGATGGACCGATAAACTCAACTTTACGTAATTCAACATCACTGCGGGTTTTTTGCAGTGTGGTTAGCACTTCATTGGAAAGCTGAGCACTATTTTTGTCTTTAATATTCGGTAAACGCAGCATGACATCAGTGGTGGTTCCCATCGATTGCACTTGCGCTTCGCCGTACTTTAAAGCATCCACCTGATGGCGAATTTCACTCAAATTGGCCGCTTTTTGGTAGCGCAATTCCATGACGGTGCCGCCAGTAAATTCGATACCAAAATTTAAACCTTTAGCAACCAAGAAAAACACTGCCAATACAAAGGTTGCTAATGAAATCGCCGTTGTGAGCTTGCCGTAGCTCATAAATGGGATGTCACGTTTTACATGAAAAAATTCAATCATTTTTCGCTCCCGCCTTAAACTGCTAACGTGTTCACACGACGGTTGCCGTAGATGAGGTTGATCATGGCGCGAGACACAAAGACTGCGCTATACATTGAAGTCAAAATCCCGATGCAATGTACCCAAGCAAAACCACGAATCGCACCCGAACCAAAAATCAATAACGCTAAACCAGCGATCAAGGTCGTAATGTTCGAATCCAAAATCGTTGCAAACGCATGGTCGTAACCGTTTTTAATCGCCAATTGCGGTGGTGCGCCATTGCGTAATTCTTCACGTACCCGTTCATTGATCAATACGTTGGCATCAATCGCCATCCCCAAGGTCAAGGCAATCGCCGCAATCCCCGGTAATGTGAGCGTAACGCCCAGTAGAGACAGCAAAGCCAGCAAGAATAACAAGTTCGCGCCCAATGCAAGGGTAGAAACCACACCAAATACGCGGTAATAAAACATCATAAACACGGCAATCGCGAGGAAACCATACAAGGTTGAGTTAAAGCCCTTACTGATGTTTTCTTTACCCAATGATGGACCAATGGTGCGTTCTTCAACGATATTCATTGGTGCAGCGAGCGAGCCAGCGCGCAGTAGTAGCGCGGTGTCGTTGGCTTCGGCAACACCCATCGAGCCAGAAATCTGCACGCGACCGCCGCCAATCTCGCCACGAACGACCGGTGCAGTAACCACTTCGCCTTTGCCTTTTTCAACCAAGATCATCGCTACGCGTTTGCCAACGTTATCACGCGTTAACACTTTGAAAATTGCGGCGCCAGTTGAGTCTAAACCCAGATGCACTGCTGGTTCGTTTTTGTCATCAAAGCCCGCTTGTGCATCGTTGATGTTTTCACCTGTGAGTTCAACTTCTTTCTTAAGCAAAATCGGCACATTGCGGCCATCGCTACGACGCTCACTCATAAGCTCGTGACCAGCTGGCACGTTGCCATTAATGGCTTCAGTCAGCAGCGCTTGATCGTCTACCACCATGCGCACTTCGAGTGTGGCAGTACGGCCAAGGATGTCTTTGGCTTTGGCGGTGTCTTGCACGCCAGGCAATTGCACGACAATGCGGCCTTCACCTTGCTGTTGAATAACGGGTTCAGCCACGCCCAATTCATTCACCCGATTGTGTAGCGTGGTGATGTTTTGTAAAACGGCGTCATTTTTAAGCTTGGTAATCTCGGCAGCTGGATAGGTGATGACGAGTTTGTAAGTGCCATTTTCGGCAACGTCTTGAACTTTTAGATTGCCCAAGATTTTACGCACCGCGAGGTTAGCGGCTTTGAGTGTCGCTTCGTCGCGTAGTTGTACTTCAACGCGATCACGTTCGCGGCTAACTTTGCCGTAACGGATTTTTTTGTCTTTAAGTTCGCGGCGAACATCGCCGGCGGTTTTTTCTAGGGCTTTATCAACAGCCGCTTTCATGTCCACTTCGAGCAAGAAATGCACGCCACCGCGTAAATCCAGACCCAGCACCATTGGTTTGGCATGCAATTTGGTCAGCCAAACAGGGGTGTCCGAAATCAAATTCAACGCCACGATATAGTCGTCGCCTAGGGCCGCTTGGATCGCATCTTTGGCTTTGAGTTGAGTGTCAGTATCTTTAAAACGGACTTTAACTGAAGTGCCTTCGAAATAGCTGTCAACCGGTGTGACGTTGATTGCTTTTAAGATGGTATCGGCGCGTGCCACCATTGCATCGCTAACTTTAATCGTTGCTCGGGCGCTAGAAATTTGTAGCGCAGGGCTTTCACCGTAGAAATTAGGAATCGTGTAAATCGCTGCAATCAGAATTGACGCAACAATAAGAAGGTACTTCCAAAGAGGATAGCGGTTCATGCTTGGGCCCCAACAAATACGGCAGCAGGGCTGCCGTATCATTGATTATTTATTGTTTTTTAGGGTGCCTTTTTCCAGGCGCTGACCGATGGCCGCACGCTGAACTAAGATCTCAACATTGTCTGACAATTCAAGCGTAACAAATTGGTCGTTTAATTTAACGATTTTACCAACAACGCCACCAGTGGTGATGACTTCGTCATTTTTTTGCAGTGCTTCGAGCATGGCACGAAGTTCTTTTGCTTTTTTCTGTTGTGGGCGAATCATTAAAAACCAGAAAATCGCAAAAATAGCGATCATTGGCAAAAATGACATAAAGCTTGCTTCTGCGCCTGGCGCAGCAGCATTAGCGAAAGCAGGTGCAATCAACATATGGGTTCCAGTGTGTAAGCCAAACAAAGGCGGACTATTCTAGCGGGTGTCGCAGGTAAAATCCACCGCTCTGCATTTTAGAGACGGCCCTCATCATGACTAAGATGGGGTAAAAAAGTTCTGCGCAGGATCATAAAGTGCACAAGAAATGCTGGTTTAAGGCAAAAAACAGCGTTGATGTGGCGATTGCCGCGCATCGTCAGTAAAGCCAAACTACGTCCTGTGCAAAATACCAACTATTTAATGCAGTATATTCCGGTAGCTTTTATGCATCAAAGGCTACAGATCGATACCCATTATGCTTAATTGTTGCTGTGCACAAGCTAATCTTTGCGCGCCAAGTCCGGTCACGACTCGAAATGGGGTGCAGCCCATTTGTAAGCGTTGAGCGTAGCGCTCAAAGATTGCATTGCGATCGCTGGGGTTTTCTCGCAAGGGATCGGCTTGCCATGGCAAATCCGGCGCACAGAGCAAAATGCCGTCATAACTTGTGGCCAACTCTAATTGCGCAATCTCAAGCGGGCAGTGGCCAAACTTCACTTCAGCCCAAATCCGGCACACCAATGGCGAGGTATCACAAATCAAATGTGCATACTGGCTTGCCATCTCGTTCTCTTGCTGAAATTGCCTTTGTGCAATGTGGATGACATCGGTGATGCCGTAGTTTTGATGGGGGTGTGTGGCAAAATATTCCCGTGCATATTCAGCAACATAAGCACATTGAAAATGCGCTGCCAAGGCCATGCCGAGTGTTGATTTGCCGCAAGATTCAGGACCAACAATGGCGATTCTCATGACAATTTTTTGCGCCAAGTGAGCCAGCCCGTTATCGCTAAAACAGTCAAAATAAGATATAGCACTGCAGTAAGGTGTAAATCTTTATACCAATAGATGCCTGCAGCAATTAAGTCGAGCACAATCCAATAAAGCCAATTTTCTATTTTTTTACGCGCTTGCATCCATTGTGCAATTAAGCCAAAAATAAACACGCTGGAATCTAAGTACGGGACGTCAGTTGGCAAAAATTGCACTTGAAATTGTGCCACCAGCAACAGCAATACAATGCCGGCAGCATTAATGTAAAACCATTCTTTGCGACTTAAACGCTCGATTTTGACATCATCGTTTTGGGTTTGATGACGCCAATGATAAAAACCATAGGCAGCAATGCCGGCATACACCAATTGCAATAGGCTTTCGCCATATAAATGCGCATTTAAAAATAAATACACATACAACAAGCTAGCGATGATTTGCAAAGGCCATGTCATACGGTGTTGGCGTGTCGCTAAATAAATCGCCAGTAAACTAATTACAAAACCAATAATTTCAATCGAACTCATTCAATTTAACCTGTTAATCCATTACATCGTTAATGCGTGATACAAAAAAGAGGCTCGGTCAAGTTTTAAGTATTGTCTTGCTGATATGTGGATAACAACGTGAAAACACTTCAAATAAATGACATATCGCTCGGATGCTGCGTATTTTTCAGGCAGCAGACTATATTGAATAGAGAAAAAAAGGAAGCCAGAAATGAAAAGCTTTGCCAATGGCCGCTTTGTCGTTGAAAAAAAATTAGGGCAGGGCCAACAAGGCTTGGTTTATTTAGTCAACGATACCCAGCAGCAGCGACGTGTTGCGCTCAAAGTGCTGCATAGCCACGCCATTGATCAACTTCAATCGGCACAAATTTTAAGCCAGTTCAATCATCCCAGTATGGTGAGTCTGTACGAAATCTTGCTCGATCAAGGACACCCTTGCGTGGTCTTTGAGTTGCTAGAAGGGCAAACGATGGTTGATCATTTGCAAGCGACAGGACCGGTGTCGCCAGTCGTGGCAGTGCAATGGTTGCAGTGTTTATTGGAGAGCGTGACCGCGGCGGCCCAACTGGGGGTGACGGTACAAGGCAGTGTATTGCATAACGTGTTTTTAACCACCAATGGCCAAGTTAAGTTAATGGATTTTGCCATCAGCCCAGGGGTTTTAAATGGCGATGCTGCTTTACTTTCTGAGGCGATCGGTCGCCGTGTTGATCGTCAATCGGCGGTGGTTTTTGCTTATGGCTTGATGCTGTATCAGATGTTAAGTGGCCAATATTTAACGCAAGACGCACAGCCTGAATTATTGACGGCGATCGCCAGTGGGACTTTGTCATCTACGCACAATGCGGCGATTGACCCGCAATTGAATCATTTATTGATGGTGGCGCTGTGCGAGGGTGAAACGCCTACATATGCCGATATTGGCGCATTGCAAACGGCACTCTCGACATGGCTACTGAGTAGTGAGGGCCAGCAAAGTCATGCAGCGCAGCGTAATAGCACCTTTGAGTTTTTATTGCGACGAATGCGCCATACCGCCGATTTTCCATCTCTGTCGCAAACCATTAGTGCCATTAATAAGCTCAACGACGTTGAAGGTGAACGTTTGCAAAATTTATCGAGTGTGATTTTGCAGGATTTTTCTTTAACTAATAAATTACTCAAAATGGTCAATTCGGCAAATTATGGTCATTTTGGTGGCTCGATTAGTACGATTTCGCGCGCCATTGTGATTTTAGGCTTTGATACCGTGCGAAATTTAGCCATTACGATCTTGCTGTTTGAGCACATGCAAAACAAAGGGCAGGCCGAGCGTTTGCGTGAGGCGGTATTACAAAGCTTTTTTGGCGGGATTTTAGCCCGTGAATTGGGGGTAAAAAGTGCATGGCGCGATGTCGAGGAATTGCTTATTTGCGGCGTATTTCAGCACTTGGGGCGGTTATTGACCTTGTATTATTTTCATGAAGAAAGCTTAGAAATCAATAAACGAGAACAACAAAATCAAGAAAGTGAGTCGGTGGCGGCTGAGGCCGTGCTGGGGATTAGCTATCGAGAGCTCGCCGCTGCCGTGATGCAGACTTGGCATTTTCCGGAGCGGATTACCCAAAGCCTACGTGAATTGCCAAGCGTGCGATATGCCCCCCAAAATCAAGCTGAGCGTTTGCGTGTATTTGCTAATTTGTCTTTCGATTTATTGCCCTTGGTGAGTTTGTCGGGTAAGGCGTCATCGGTGCATTTGCAGCAAGTGGTGCAGCGCTATGCTGGGGCAGTGAGTTGGAAAGAGGCGGCTTATCATGAAGTGTTGCGATGTGCGGCGCAGCAATATTTGGATTATTTGTCGATTCTTGGTGTCGATATCCAAGGGAGTGTATTTGCCCGCAGTATTAAAAAAATCATAGCTCACAGCGATATACCTGTCGACGGCGCAGAAGTCGATGGTATGCAAGCGGCAGCAATTCGTCTGCAAGAGCAGGCACCAGCGCTTAATGCAGCCGCAAGTTTGGCCGCTGGGGTGCAAGACATTACCAATACGATGGTGGGTGAGTTTAAATTAAATGATGTGCTACGAATGATCTTAGAAACCATGTACCGCAGCGTCGGTTTTGAGCGAGTTTTATTTTGTACGCGAGACAGCAAATCGGCAGAGATGGTGGCACGATTTGGATTTGGCGCTGATATTGAACAGATTTTGCCGCAATTTAAATTTAAATTAGAGCCGGTACTCGACGTTTTCCAATGGGTGTTAGCGCAGCAAGCGGACGTGTTAGTCGAGGACATTAATGCCAAGAACATTACGGATCGAATTCCCGCTTGGTATCGGGCACTCTTGCCTGCTCAAACTTTGATCGTTTTTCCTTTGGTGCTAGATAAAAAAACCATAGGGTTGTTTTACGGTGACAAACGTCTGGCGCAATCTTTAGTCATTGCGCCTGAGCAGCTTAATTTACTTAAAACGCTGCGTAATCAAGCGATTTTGGCCATCAAACAAAAGCAACTTAGTGGTTAATGTTGCGCTGCACAAATAAAGCTTGACATTCGGTGGTCGCGAGCTAAAAATGACCATTGATGCAGTGCACAATTCAACCATTTGGAGATTCTATATGTTTAATACTCAACAACAGTTTGCTGATCTTGGCCAAGCCCAACTAGAAAAATCTTTACGTTTAACCAACATTGCTTTGAGCGGCGCTGAGCGTTTGTTCCAGTTGCAAATGGGTATTGCACGTGATTTGTTGACTGAAAACGCAAAAACAGCAAAAGCTTTGTCGGGTGTTAAGTCTGTTCAAGAATTGGTTGAATTGCAAAAAGGCTTGGCTCAGCCAAATGTTGAGAAAAGCATTACAGTTGCCCGTACCGTTTATGAAGCAGCAAGCAGCACTCAAGCTGAATTGAATAAATTGGTTGAAGAGCAAGTGCTTGAATTCAACAAAAATCTAGTTTCTAGCTTGGACAAAGCTGTAGCGCAAACACCAGCAGCCAGCCCAGCGGTTGCTGCAATGAAAAAAGCGGTTGAAAGCGCTACTAGCGCTTACGATGCCATCAACAAAACCAGCCAACGCATTGTGACTAACCTCACTGATGCTACTGTTGCTGCGGTAGAAACTAGCGCAAAAACTGTTGCTCACGCTGCAAAGTAATTTGGTTTAAGCCATAAAAAAATCGACCTTCGGGTCGATTTTTTTATGGCTCATATACACACCGCTTGCAATTGCAAGCGGTGTGTATTGGCTTTATTTCAATTGCTGCAACAGATCTTGCAAGATTTGTTTGCTATTGGCGTCGCTTGCGGCACCGTTGAGTGGTTTGGCGATGATCACAGTGCGATCCAACTCTTGTTTTAACTGAACTTGATATTGCTGCATCTGTGTTTCTTTTGGATTTTCTTTGCTACGCCAAAATGCCAAGCTACCTAGGTAATCAGTTTCTTTTTCTTTCGAAATATTCGCAGCAGCACGTTGCACAATAAATGTACCTTCGTTGCGATTGCGATCTTCTACGGTATAACCAATTCGATCAAAGGCTAGGCCAACACGGCGCCAAGCGCGATCGTAAGTATCTTTAAGTTCGAGTTGATTGCCCGCAGGGTTGAGTGCCGCACGTGACGGAATCGTGGTTGCTGTTTGCATTGCCGTAGTGGCTTGTTCTTTGCTCATGCCAAATTGCTGCAGCATCAATTTAAGCATTTCAGCATCTAACTCAGGATCAGAAGGTCGTGGTGTCCAGATGGTTTTGCCACCGCCGCCAGCGGCAGAGACTTTAGCTTCTTCTGAACCATCGGCAAACACTTCACGCATACCGCGGTGCGTGACATAGATTTCAACCGTGCCAGGTTCAGTGCCGCGCTCGATGCGAGTGCGGTAACGATCTAGCTCACCGGTAGAGATAAAACCATCTGCAACTTTACGTAACAAATTGGTCACAAAGTCGCCCGGCAAAGCTGCGCGATTCTCTAGCCAATCGGTTTCCATAACCCCAGTTTGCTCATTGTCTTGTGTGAGCAAAAAGCCATTGCTGAGCCAAAATTCACGCAATTCAGGCCAAATTTTGGCAGGATCACCTTTGACCACCAACCAGCGTGCGCCATTAGCTTGCATGATCTTGGCATTTTCATAGACCGGCAGTACGCTGCCGTTGTCACCACTGGTTTTATGCGCTTGCGCTTCATTGGCCAATACTGCGCTCTTGGGTACGACATAGTTGTTGTTCACATTCACCGCACTTAAATCTGGCGGCACTTCGAGTGAGTTTTTGGCTAAATTGTCGCTGCCACCACGATAATCAACCTTGCTTTGCATCAGCAGTTGATCAGTAGAGCAGCCCATTAGACTGCCAATCATGAAGGCACTTGATAGATATAAAGCTAATTTCTTTTGCTGCATGTTTGTATCCATAAATGTGGACGACACAAAGTTATAAAGCACCAGCCTGAGTAAGCGCTTGGCGCACTATACCCTGAGCACTCTCTGTAAGGCGAGTTAATGGTAGACGAATCCCTTCGGGTACTCGGCCCATTGTTTCTAGTGCCCATTTAACTGGGATCGGATTGGCTTCGATAAATAGGTGTTTATGTAGGCCTTGCAGGCTATCATTAATGCTTTTTGCAGTTTTAATATCGCCAACTAATGCCGCCGCACACATTTCATGCATGGCTTTTGGTGCCACATTGGCCGTCACTGAAATCGTGCCGTGTCCGCCAAGCAAAATAAACGGTAAAGTCGATGCATCGTCGCCACTATAAAAAGCAAAATCTTTTGGCGCACGTAGCATTAAATCTGCCGCACGCTCCATATTGCCAGTTGCGTCTTTAATCCCGACGATATTAGGCAGCTGAGCCAATTGCAATGCAGTATCGTTCGATAAGTCACACACGGTGCGACCTGGCACGTTATACAGCAGGGTTGGCAATGCAGTATTTTCTGCGATGGCTTTAAAGTGTAAATACAAACCATGTTGTGATGGTTTGTTGTAATAAGGAACCACGCTTAAACCATAATTGGCACCGACTGACAACGCGCGTTGTGAGAGGTGAATGGCTTCGCGGGTTGAATTCGCTCCGGTGCCCGCAATGACAGGGACACGGCCCGCCGCTTGTTCGACGACCACTTTAACAATCTCAATATGTTCATCCACTGAGACAGTAGGTGACTCTCCTGTTGTGCCAACGGCAACCAAACCGTCAGTGCCTTGTTCAATATGCCAATCGACCAGCTTTCTAAGCGCTGAGAAATTGATTTGACCATCCGCATCCATCGGAGTGACTAATGCAACTAGGCTTCCTGTGAGCATGAGCAAATTTTACCAGTGAGCAAAAGGGGATCATTCTAACCGAAGCAATTCACTCACGAAACCGACTTATTCCATTCAAAGCATGAAATATTGGCGTTTTTGATGCTGATGGAATTTTATTTGCCTTAACTTACATCTTTATATGTAAACATTTGTAACAAATGTTTAAGAAGTTGCAAATGCCATTGAGCTTGTTGAGCAAACTCAACAATATGGCAAAACTTGTAGCAGAGAATGAGTTTGGGTTTTGGTTGTTCTGGAAAAAGTATCGACAAAGATCGAAACCATTCATGCAAAAAACACTGAGCCAATAGCAAGGTGAGCCACAAAATGTCAGGCCGTAATGACACCAAAAGGATTAAGTCTTGTTATTGAAGTGGGTTCGGTGCTGCGTATTTTCAATCTGCGGTTGATTGATCAATACAAAGGAGCATGAATAAGTTCAGCTGTTTCTTCTACGAGCGAATAACACTGCATGCAGTCATGGTGCAGATCACCATTTTGGTGAACATGTAAAAAAGGGGATGCGTCGTGAATATTTTAGGTTATTTACAAAAAATCGGCCGTGCGCTGATGGTGCCGGTGGCAACTTTGCCAGCCGCTGCAATTATGATGGGTATTGGTTACTGGCTTGATCCAAACGGCTGGGGTGCTGATAGCGCCACTGCAGCCTTTTTGATCAAGGCCGGTGCTGCAATTATCGACAATATGTCGATTCTATTTGCAGTCGGTGTTGCATACGGTATGTCCAAAGATAAAGACGGTGCTGCGGCACTGGCCGGTTTGGTTGGCTACTACGTTTTGACGACACTTTTGTCGCCAGGCGCAGTATCGCAAATCGAAGGCATCGCACTCAAAGACGTGCCAGCGGCCTTTGGTAAAATCAACAACCAATTTATTGGTATCTTAACGGGTGTGATCGCGGCTGAAATTTACAACCGCTTTAGTCAAGTTGAGTTGCACAAAGCATTGGCCTTCTTCAGTGGCCGTCGCTGTGTGCCAATCATTACGTCGTTTGTGATGATTGTTGTTGCCTTTGTCTTGATGGCGGTTTGGCCAGTGATTTACAACGGCTTGGTTAACTTCGGTATGAGCATTAAAGATATGGGCCCTACAGGTGCTGGTATCTATGCCTTCTTTAACCGTTTGTTGATTCCAGTTGGCTTGCATCACGCCCTGAACTCAGTATTTTGGTTTGACGTTGCCGGCATTAACGATATTCCTAACTTCTTGGGTGGCGCTAAATCCATCGCTGAAGGCAAGGCAGTTCTCGGTGTAACGGGTATCTACCAAGCTGGTTTCTTCCCAATCATGATGTTTGGCTTGCCAGGCGCGGCATTGGCGATTTACCACACTGCAAAACCTGAAAACAAAGCACGCGTTGCATCAATCATGATCGCCGCTGGTTTTGCTTCATTCTTTACCGGTGTGACTGAACCGCTTGAATTCTCATTCATGTTCGTAGCACCAGTATTGTATGTATTGCACGCGTTCTTGACCGGTGTATCGGTTTACATCGCCGCAAGCATGCAATGGATTGCTGGTTTTGGCTTTAGTGCTGGTTTGGTGGATATGGTCTTGTCTTCGCGCAATCCATTGGCCAAAGACTGGTTCATGTTGTTAGGTCAAGGCGCAGTATTCTTTGCGGTTTACTACTTCGCTTTCCGTGCAGCGATCACTGCCATGAATTTGAAAACACCAGGTCGTGAAGACGAAATTATCGAAGAAATCGCAACACCAGAATCTGCAGCTGCTTCTGCTGCTGTAGCTTCAGGTAGTACTGGCGAATTAGCGATGGCGTATGTGACTGTTGTTGGCGGTGCCAGCAATGTGACCAACGTTGATGCATGTATCACTCGTTTGCGTTTGTCAGTGGTTGATGCTGATTTAGTGAACGAAGCTGCAGCAAAAAGCTTGGGCGCAAGTGGCGTGATTAAATTGAACAAACAAAGTGTACAAATCATTGTTGGCCCTAAAGCTGAATTGATTGCAGACGCTTTGCGTATTCAGTTGGCGTCTTCAACAAAAAAGTAATGGAAGTTGCGCCTGCTGCTGCACCAGCAGCGGCGAGCGTAGCACCCGTAGTAAATAGCAATGAAACGATCCTATTGGCACCGATTAGTGGTGAAGTAGTTGCGATCGAAGCAGTGCCTGATGCAGCATTTGCTAGTAAAGCGGTTGGTGAAGGTGTTGCCATTCGCCCGACAGGCAAAATCGTTGTGGCGCCTTGTGATGGTGAATTGGTGAAGATTTTTAATACCAATCACGCCTTTGCTTTGGTGACGGATTCAGGTGCTGAATTGATCGTGCATATTGGGATCGAAACAGTAAAATTAGGCGGGCAAGGATTTACTCGTCTAGCACAGCAAGGCGCACGTGTTAAAGCGGGCGACCCAGTTTTGGAATTGGATCTTGATTATTTAGCAGCCCATGCTGCGTCGATCATTAGTCCAGTGATTTTGTCCAACGCTGATCAGTTCCAAGCACTAGAAAGTGTGGCGAGCGGCTCGGTTGAGGCAGGCAAAACAGTGCTGTACACCTTCAAAGCCAAGTAATTAGTTGGTGTTTAAAAAGCCACGAGCTAGCTCGTGGCTTTTTTGCGTTGAAAGCTAACGCCATTGGCGTATATTGACGCGCTTCTCGTTAAGTTACCGCCTATGCCACATTCAGATCCTTTTGTTTTTCTTGAAAACCACGATCAAGCGCAAAGCTGGATTGCTGCGCAAAATTTGCGTACTCGCAACGCCTTAGACACCGATCCGCGCTTTGCTATCATGACCGAGCAAATCTTGCAATTTAGTCAAGATCAACAACAAATCCCGTATTTTGCCCAGCATGGCGACTGGCTTTATCATTTTTACCAAGGCAGCACGCAGCCGCGTGGTGTTTATCGTCGAACCACATTGGCGTCGTACCAAAGCACCGATCCGCAATGGCAAATCGTCTTTGATTTGGACCAATTGGCCGAGATTGAGGAGGTGAAGTGGCAGCTGGCGGGGATTTCACACTGCATTTTGCAAGCCAATTTGTGCTTAATCAGCTTGAGTATCAACGGTTCAGACGGGCATGTATGCCGTGAATACGATATTGAACAGCAATGCTTTGTTGAGAACGGCTTTCGATTTCCCTTTGGAAAAAATGTTATTCATTGGCGAGACGCCAATAGCGTTTTTGTTGCGCCAGCTTGGGACGAGAGTCAACTGACGCAAGCGGGCTTGCCGTGTGAAGTGTGGCTATTGCAGCGCGGGCAAGCTTGGGATGACGCAGATAATTTGGTGGTGCTGCCAGAAACAGCGCTCAGGGCGCAGGCTTGGCGGTTTTTAGATGGCGACCGCACGGTATTTGATGTGATCGAGGCCGCACACAGTCTTGATCAAAAAGCCTATTACCACTTGGATGATGCCTTGCAATTGCAGCATTTGCCACTGCCTTTGCGTTGCGAAATTTTGGCGTATAGCCAAGGTGATCTTATCGTTAAATTAGCCAGCAATTGGTCGCGACAAGGGCAGGTTTACCCGGTTGGTGCATTGCTGGCGGTGGCGTGCGATGCAAAAACCGCGCAGTTCGGTCGAATTGAACTGCTCATTGCACCAACGGCGCAGCAAAGCATTCAAACCATTGAGGCCACATTAAACGGTCTCGTAGTGGCGATGCTCGATTGCGTTAAAAGTCGGGTGCATGGCTTTGTTTGGCAGCAAGGGGAGTGGCAGCAGCAGCCCAATTTGTTGCCTGAGGGCGGTGTGATCGAGTTTGTTGATCAGCCTTGGCAAACCGATATTTTGTATTTCAATTACAGCGATTTTTTACATCCAGCCACGCTGTATCGTTACGATTTACTCGGCCAGCAAGCGCCAGAAATGCTGCGCCAACAAGTGGCGGCGTTTGATAGCCAACATTTTATTCAACAGCAACGTTTTGCCAGCGCCAAAGATGGCACGCTAATTCCTTATTTTATCGTGCATCATCAGTCTTTGGCTTTGGATGGACAAACACCGACCATTCTTTATGGTTACGGCGGTTTTGCGCAGTCTTTGTTGCCGTATTACGTCGACAATTTGGGCCCGCAATGGTTGGCTAAAGGCGGGGCTTTTGTTGTCGCCAATATTCGCGGCGGCGGAGAATTTGGCCCAGCTTGGCATCAAGCGGCGCAAGGCGCTGGGCGGCAAGTGAGTTTTGATGACTTTATTGCCATTGCTGAGGATTTGATGGTCAAGGGCTATACCTCGGCAGCTAAATTAGCGATACAGGGTGGTAGCCACGGCGGCCTATTGGTTGGCGCTTGTCTCACGCAGCGCCCCGAGCTATTTGAAGCTGTGGTGTGCGAAGCGCCGTTGCTAGATATGCTGCGCTACACCGAGCTGGGCGCAGGTGCTAGCTGGTTAAGCGAATACGGCGACCCAAAAATTCCGGACCAGCACGCTGTGTTAGCCGCGTATTCACCATATCAGCATATCGCCAGTGCAGCCACGAGCCGCTACCCAAAAATACTCCTCAGTTGCGCCAGTAGTGACGACCGAGTTCACCCCGCTCACGCCAGAAAAATGGCTGCAAAACTGGCCGCAGCAGGGCACGAAGTGCTGTTTTTTGAAAAAGCCCACGGCGGCCATCAAACCGGCCAAAACGCCACCGAAACCGCTAAAGAACTCGCCCGAACGCTGGTGTTTTTGCAGCAGCGATTGATGGATTAGATAGGTATTGCCATCTGCCACTGATTGGCTTTGTTGCACAAATCAGCGGCGCAATGCTGCTGGTAGAATAGCGATATAGAATAGCGATATGAGCAAACCAGCACCCCACAAATACAAAACCACCAACTGGCCAAGCTATCACGCAGCTTTGAAATCGCGTGGCGCATTAATGATTTGGCTTGATCCAGCGCTGAAATGGGCTGCTGAGCCCACTGGCAAGCGCGGACGAAACCCCACTTTTAGCGATGCTGCCATTCAATTCTGCCTCACCATCAAATGCCTGTTTGGCCTCGCATTGCGCCAAGCAACCGGCATGGTTGAAAGCCTACTTCGGCTCGCCAACTTAGATTGGAACGTTCCTGATTCGAGCACGATCTCTCGTCGACAAAAAACGCTGAAAGTCACGATTCCGGCCCGTCAAAGTCAGGGTGGACTGCATTTACTCGTCGATAGCACAGGCATCAAAATGCTCGGTGAAGGTGAATGGAAAACCAAAAAACACGGCGCTGAATATCGTAGGCAGTGGCGTAAAGTTCACCTCGGCATTGATGCCGAAACCCTTGAAATTCGTGCCATCGAGGTCACCGATAACAAAACAGGTGATGCGCCCATTTTGCCGGAATTGATGAATCAGATTCCCGAGTCTGAACAGATTGCGGCGATTTACGGTGATGGCGCTTACGACACCAAAGAATGCCACAATGCCATTGCGGCAAGAGGTGCGGCAGCGATTATTCCTACACGGAAAAATGCACAATTTCGGAAAGAAAATACGGCCGGAGCGAGAGCGCGGAATGACATCTTACGGGCGACCAAATACTTGGGTAGGGCCATCTGGAAAAAATGGTCTGGGTATCATCGACGTAGCTTGGTAGAAACCAAAATGCAATGCTTCAAACTATTGGGTGAACGAGTGATGGCGCGGGACTTTGATCGTCAGGTGGCTGAGTTGCAAGTGCGTGCAGCGATCTTAAATCGCTTCACGCAACTGGGTACGCCAATGACGGTAAGAGTGGGATAAATCCGTCTGGGGTTAGGGGTGACTTACCCTCTAGTTGATTTGTGCAACAAAGCCCCACTGATTAAATAATGGCTAGATGGCAATACCCATTATTATTAGCGAACTCACTTGCTGCGCCAAGCCGATCACCAGATAGTATATTGACGCCTTGCTGATCCTTATTTACGTGAATGCATTTTTTGACTTTCGATGTTATGCAATAAATCCCTGGAGCGGCTATAACAAAGTAGTGTTTATTCGATTGCTGACTACATACTTACTTCTATCGACTCGGGAATGACAATGGATGCGCTCGACTTAACAGAAAAAGCCACAATATTAGTTGTCGATGACACGCCGGTTAATGTTTCGCTGCTGTCGGCCTTGCTGCAAGATATTTACAAGGTGAAAGTGGCCACTGGCGGTGAGAAAGCGCTCAAGATTGTGCAGAGTGAAAACCCGCCAGATTTGATCTTGCTCGACATCATGATGCCCGGTATGGATGGCTATCAAGTTTGCGAGGTACTTAAAAAAGATCCGGCAACACGACATATTCCGATCATTTTTCTTACCGCAATGACCAGTACCGAGGATGAAAAAAAAGGTCTGGAACTGGGCGGTGCCGATTACATCACCAAGCCGATCAGCCCGCCGATTGTATTGGCTCGGGTGCATGCCCAATTGCAGGTCAAAGCGGCTGCTGATTTTCTGCTGGATCAGAATGCCTACCTCGAACAAGAGGTCGCCAAGCGCACGCGAGAAGTCATTGCGATTCAGGATGTCACCATTTTGGCGATGGCGACGCTGGCCGAAACGCGTGATTTGGATACCGGCAACCACATTCGCCGCACGCAATACTATGTACGCGCCTTGGCCGAAAAGCTGCAAAACCCCCCGCGTTTTGTCGATTACCTCACGCCCAGCAATATCAATATGTTGTTTAGATCGGCTCCGTTACACGATATTGGCAAGGTGGGCATTCCTGATCGCATCTTGCTCAAACCGGGGCGTTTCGAGCCGTATGAGTTCGAGATTATGAAACACCACACCACGCTGGGATATGAGGCGATTGCCCATGCAGAAAAATCGCTCGGCACGCAGGTTGATTTTCTAAGTATGGCCAAGGAAATCGCTTTATCACACCAAGAAAAATGGGATGGTTCTGGCTACCCGCAGGCACTTGCTGGCGATCAAATTCCGGTTTCGGCCCGCTTGATGGCGGTGGCCGATGTCTACGACGCATTAATTAGTCGCCGTGTTTACAAAACGGGTATGCCGCATGAAAAAGCCATACACATCATTTTCGATGGCAAAGGCCGCCATTTTGACCCCGATATGGTTGATGCTTTTCTGGAAATTCAGGATGAATTTCGTGCCATTGCCTTGCGTTTTGCTGATTCAGATGAGGATATACAGAAAAAGGGCGAATACATAAAGCAGGCGCTCGCCCAATAGCGGGCATCGGCCCCTGTTCGGTGGCGCCGGTGTATCTGGGTAATATCAAGAGCGCCATCGTAAGGGGTTCCGTGGTGGCCGCACCGGAATGAACAAAGTCGAGCTATGTTGCGCGACGGCGCCAGTATCCGCCTGTTGCTGTCGCCGCAAGCGGTGGTATTTGCCAGCCGCCCAGTGGATTCGTTTTCTTGACCAAGTTTTGAGTGAATAAAGGCTGCGTGCAATCGGCGAGTTAAAGCAATTTGGCAAGCAGTTCTAGAGCCGTAATTAGTCGCAACCCGCCGCCGTCACTGACCCAAGTTGAGTAGTGCGGATTGATGAGGTGGAGCATAAAGTATGAAAAGGCTAATGACTTTTTTTGAGCGCGCGGCCTTAAGTCGCAAGTTGGCATTGGGGTTTGGCGCCATCTTGCTGGTGGCGCTACTGGTTGGGGTGTTCGGCCTGCAGGCGCAGCGCCAAATTTCGACCGAATTTGCAGCGGTCGCAATCCGTGATTTTCAGGGTATATCCGATATTAAAGAGGCCCGAATTCACTATGGCCGCATGGGACTCTCTTTGCGCCAGTTTTTGATCTCCAGCAATCAGACTGACCGCGAGAAGGCGTTAAAAAAAATTACGGACTCCGAGGCTGGCCTTCACAGCGCGATTGAAGCCGCGCGTAAAAATATTAATACGCCAGAAGCTAAGCAGTATTTACAACAGTTTGATGACTATTTTGTGCAGTACCACCGTAATTTGGCGCGTGCCATTGAAGCATCAAAAGTCGGACAAAATGAACCACTCGCATTTGTGGCATCGCCTGACTATCAAAAAGTAGCGTGGGGTGCTGACGATGCCTTAGCCAATATTGTGAAGGTGAAAGAAGTTTCAGCACTGACTGCAGAGCAATATATCAAAGCATTGGCCGAAGCAAACGAGCGGCTGGTCATTCAGTTGTTGATCGGTGGTTTGTTGATTGGGGTCTTGTTTTCGTGGCTGCTCAGCCGATCGATCAGCAGGCCTATTGGCCGAGTGCGCGATGCAGTTGAGCAGCTGGCTGCAGGGAGGCTTAATCTGCTGGTGCCACACACTGACTACCCTAATGATGTGGGTGAGCTTGCTAGGGCCATCGCAGTGCTACAGGCCGAAGCCAAGCAATTGGCTGCGCAGCGCTGGAACAAGACGCATCTAGCTTCACTGTCTAGTGAGTTGCAAACGGCCAATTCATTCAGCGAATTAGGGCAAAAATTGCTGTCTACCATTGCGCCTTTACTCAAGCTTGGGCACGGCGCTTTTTATGTGTACGAAGCAGAGCAGCAGCACTTGCGCTTGTTTGGTGGCTATGCCAACTTTGAGCGCAAGCATCTAGACCAGTGTTTCAATATGGGGCAAGGCTTGGTGGGGCAGTGCGCATTAGAGCGCACGCCAATCATCATCACTCAACCGCCTGCTGATTATATTCGCATTGGCTCCAGCTTTTGCGAAACTGTCCCGCGCTGTATTGCTGTGCTACCCGTATTGCGAAATGATCGCCTGCTGGCGGTGGTTGAACTGGCAACTTTTGATTTGATCGACGCTGAACAACAGTCATTGCTTGATGATGTGATGCCCATGTTGGCGATGAGTTTGGAAATCTTGGCACGTAACGGCAAGACTCAGCAGTTACTCAAGGAAACGCAACAACAGGCCGAACAAATGCAGCAACAAGCAATGCGCCTAGAGTTGCAAACGTCTGCGCTTGAGGCTCAGCAAGAGGAGTTCAGGGCAACTGATGCTTGGTTTCGTGGCATTATCGAATCCGCGCCAGATGGCATGCTGGTGGTTGATGAGCGCTGTGTGATCGTGTTGGCAAACGCCCAAGTTGAAGCCATGTTTGACTACAGCAAAGCGCAATTAGCAGCATTGAGCATCGATGCCTTGCTGCCCGCCGCTCAAGAGCTGCACGTCGCCTTGCTCGATAGCCATTCCAGCGAAGTCAATGCCAACTCATTGGCCATTAAAAGTCTTGAGTTGCAAGGTATTTGCAACGGTGGGCGTGAGTTCCCAGTTGAAGTGGGGTTATCGCCATTACCGGCGTTGGGCGGCCGCGGAGGCTGCGTTTGCTTTACTGTGCGTAATATTTCTGATCGTAAAGCCGCTGAAGATCGAATGGTGGCGCTTGAAGAGCGTAGTCGGCTGATTCTAGGCGCGGTCGGCGACGGCATTGTCGGTATGGATATGGACGGATACATGACGTTCGTGAATTCGGCGGTGTTAGACATGCTTGGGTTTACCGAAGAAGAATTGATTAGCAATCGAATGCACGCCTTGGTACATCATCATTATCCCGATGGTCGCGAATATCCACGCAGTGAATGTGCGATGTATCTGACTACGGTCGATGGACAACCGCGCACCGTGGATAACGAAGTGTTGTGGCGCAAGGATGGCAGCCCAGTTCCCGTCGAATATTCAACTACGCCAGTCTATAAGAATGAGGTTTTGGTCGGTAGCGTGGTGGTTTTTCGCGACATCACTGAGCGCAAGGCCGCCGAAAATGCCCGCGCAGTCAGCGAAGAGCGCTTGGAGCTGGCATTGAACTCTGCCAATCTGGCCCTGTGGGACTGGCAGTCGGATATCAATGAACTGATTACCAATAATATCTGGTCGGAAATGCTCGGCTATCAGCGTGAGGAGCTCGATGCCTTGTACGGCAATACGGCCGAGCGCTGGATAAATATGGTTCATCCGGACGATGTAGACGACGCTGTGCAAAAATTTACCCAGTTTGTAAATAATGAAATCCCCGTGCATCGATTAGAGATACGCATGAAAACAAAATCCGGTGAGCCTCGCTGGATTTTGGCCGTCGGCGATGCTGTATCGCGAGATGAGAACGGTAAAGTACTGCGGATGGCGGGTATCCATCAGGACATCACTGAGCGCAAGCAATTTGAAGAGTCTATCCGTACTAGCCAAGCACAAACGCGCACACTGGTTGACAGTATCAATTCAGTGGTTTTTATGAAGGACCTGCAGGGGCGTCATTTGTTGGTTAACGACGAATATCAACGAGCGACTGGCATCTCCAAAACAGAAATTATTGGCAAGACCGACTTAGACGTCATGCCACTCGAAGTTGCTAACGCAATTACAACGCAAGACAGGCTAGTAATGGTGAGTCGTGAGCGGCAAACCTATGAAGAACGTGTACCGCATCTTGAGCTAGGGCCACGCGACTATATCACCACCAAATTGCCACTGATTAATGAGCAAGGCGAGGTATATGGCATGTGTGGTATTGCCACCGATATCACCGAGCGTAAGCAGGCCGAAAAAGCCTTACAGCACGCCAATTTCCTCAACGAACAAGCGCTTGAACTGACACGCGCTGGGCACTGGCATATCCCGCTGAATCAAGGCAGCGAGTATTACATCTCTTCAGAGCGTAACGCCACCATCTTAGGTGATCCGCCACGGCCAGATTGCTTGTATCACCTTGGCAAAGAGTGCTTTGCTAATGCTGAAAAAGCCAATAAAGAGGCTGCTGAGTTGATGTATCAAAACTACGCCGCAGCGTTGGCAGGAACCGTGCCGCGTTACGATGCGACTTATGCCTATCAACGGCCAAGTGATGGCCGCGTAATCTGGGTGCGCGCCATGGGGCAAGTGGTGCGCGATGAGCATGGCACGGCCACCGATATGTACGGTGTCACGGTGGATATCACCGAGAGCAAGTTGGCTGAAGACGCCATTCGCGACGCGAAGCAGATCGCCGAAGAGGCGACTCAAACCAAGAGCAACTTCCTAGCCAATATGAGTCATGAAATTCGCACCCCTATGAACGCGATCATCGGCATGTCGCATCTAGCACTGCAAACGCAACTCGACAAAAAGCAACGCAATTACATCGAGAAGGTGCACCGTTCGGGTGAAAACCTATTGGGGATTATCAATGACATTCTCGATTTTTCGAAAATAGAAGCCGGCAAGATGTCGATGGAGCAAACTGATTTCCGGCTCGAAGATGTAATGGACAACCTGGGGCATTTAGTCGGCATGAAGGCGGAAGACAAGGGCTTGGAGTTGTTATTTAATACTGCACCTGATGTGCCGACCACCTTGGTCGGAGATTCCTTGCGGCTTGGCCAGGTGTTGATCAACCTTGGCAATAATGCGGTGAAATTCACTGAGTACGGTGAAGTGATTGTTAGCATCGAAAAGGTGTTTGAAGACGACGACGGGGTCGAGCTGCACTTTTCGGTCAAAGACTCTGGCATCGGCATGACGCCAGAGCAATGCGGCAAGATGTTCCAATCGTTTAGCCAAGCAGACGCATCAACGACGCGCAAATACGGCGGCACTGGCTTGGGACTGGCCATTTCAAAAACGCTAGTCGAGTTAATGCATGGCCGGATTTGGGTTGAAAGTGAGGTTGGCAAAGGATCGGTGTTTCACTTTCATGCCCGTTTTGGTTTGCAGGCCAGCCCTGTGCAACGTCGGATGTTCCGCGCCGATGAGTTGCGAGGTATCAAGGTGCTGGTGGTCGATGATAATCCGTCGGCGCGTGAAATTTTATCGTCCATGTCACGCAGTTTTGGCATGGTGGCCGATGTGGCCGATGGCGGTCATGAGGCGCTGAAAATGCTAGATGAGGCACAAAGGAGTACGCAGAACTACGATCTGGTACTCATGGACTGGAAAATGCCCGTCATGAACGGAGTGGAAACGGTTATGCAATTACAAAGCCGGCCCTACACCAAATCCCCTGCGGTCATTATGGTGACCGCCTATGGTGGTGATGAGGCCGTTAGTGGCGCTACGGGACTGGCGCTGAACTCGGTACTGAGCAAGCCAGTCACGGCGTCGACTTTGCTGGTCGCGATAAGTCAAGCGCTTGGCAAAGACGTGGTCACAGAAACCCGAACCGACCAAAAAGATCACACTTATCAAGAGGCCATGGCCAAACTAGCTGGAGCTAGGGTGTTGCTGGTTGAAGACAATGATATGAATCAGGAACTGGCGAAGGAGTTACTAGGGCAAGCCGGAATGATCGTAGTCGTGGCCAATCATGGTCAAGAAGCGCTAGATATTCTAGCGCTCGATCAGCAATTTGATGGCGTGCTCATGGATTGCCAAATGCCGGTCATGGACGGCTACGCGGCGACGCGGGCGATTCGCCAGAATCCGCTCACCCGCCATTTGCCGATTGTCGCGATGACGGCCAACGCGATGGCGGGCGACCGAGACAAAGTGATTGAAGCGGGCATGCTCGATCACATCGCCAAACCGCTCAACGTCGGTAATATGTTTACCACTATCGCCAAATGGTTTTCGTCGGCTAAGCCGCCAGTTGCGAGCGTTGTGACAAGTTTGGCGGCCAAAGATGAGTCGGGTCTGCCGAATCTGCCTGGGGTCGAGGTGAGCGCAGGACTGGCAACGACGCAAAACAACATCAATCTATATCGCAAAATACTGGCTAAATTCAGGGAAGGGCAGCGCGACTTTGCCAGCTTATTTGCTGCTGCGCGTCAGGGAACTGATGCAAGGGCGGCAGAGCGAGCAGCACACACTTTAAAAGGTACTGCGGGCACCATTGGTGCCAAAGCGCTGCAGGCGGCGGCCGGTCAATTAGAGTCGGCTTGCGAGTTAGGTGCTGCCGATGCAGTGCTCGATGAGCTATTGGCCAAGGTGCTCGCCGAGCTAGTGCCGGTGATTGTGGGACTAGATGCACTGGATAAACCCGCTTCAGCTGATGCGACTGTACCTTGGGCGGCGCCTGCTGCACCTCTAGCGCTAGAGGCCTTGAGACCACTTTTAAAGCGGCTAAAAGCCTTACTGGAGGATAACGACGCAGAGGCCGCCGATCTGGCTGAGGAGATAGGCGATTTAGTCAAAGGCAGCGAGCTTGAAAAGGCGGCGCGCAAAGTATGCGCTGCAGTGAATGAATTCGATTTTGATGCGGCTTTGGATGAGCTGCTCATCTTGCTGGGGCAAATAAACTAATGCAGTAAGGTAACGAAAAAACTTAAATCGTGAACCACAGGACGTGCTGATTCGTGGAAAGGCAAAACCAATCAGAAACAAAAATAAGCGTTTGGTTTTTTAAGAACGCTCAAAGAAAAATGTATTTCAGGGGGCTGTGCCCCTGAAATACGTAACATCGAACGTCTGCAGGGCAGGCGCTGCCCGCCTTCTTACCCTACCAAGGCAAGCGATCGTCATTATGCCGCAGCTGGCCGTGCGGAAATTGCGCACGGTCTATGGTAAGCAGAGTCACGACCGTGCTGGCTCCCTCATCCACCTCCATCGGCGCAGCTTGTGAGCCAAGATCGGTTTTGACCCAGCCGGGGTGAGCCGCAGCGACTGCAATTCCTTGGTCGCTCAGCGTCTTTGATTGGATCAAGGTCAGCATATTTAAACCGGCCTTGGAACACGAGTAACCTGCCGCAGTAAATCCGGCCACTTGCTCCCAAGCAGCTTCTGCGTTGCTAATCGAGCCGAGTATCGACGATTGGTTAATCACCCGCGCATCTGTACTACGCGCTAGTAGAGGAACCAGCGCCTCAGTGATCGCGTAAGGCGCAATCAGATTAACCTCAAGGGTGCGGCGAACTTTGTCGGCATTGGTCGGATTGCCGTCAAACTCAAGCGCGATCCCTGCATTATTTACGAGTACATCGAGTTTGCCGAAAGTAGATTCGATATAACTCACCAAATGATGGATGTCGTCAGCCTGCGTGACCTCAAGGCGCACGGTGTGCGCATCGTAGCCAGCAGCCACTAATTCTGCCGCTGCGGCTGCCCCCGCTGTCACATCCCGCGCAGCAAGCACCACCGTGTAACCCAGTGCCCCGAGCTGCCGTCCAATTTCCTTGCCCAAGCCCTTGTTGCCACCCGTAATCAGTGCCACTTTGCCATTATTGCTAACCATCATTGTGCCTCCTGTTCGCCACCTGAATTTTGACCACCGGGCGCAAAGAAGCGGAAGCCTTTGCGCAAGTTCCGGATTTATCCACAAAAAGTCAGCCTCTAGTAAAACAATAAGTTGACAAGATAAATATAGTTGAATTTAAACTTGATGATAGTCTGACGATGCCACTCGTTGTTTGCGCCCTGATTGGCATGAGCACTATTGACTAATCGCATACTCCACCGTTACGACGACTCGGGCGAGTTTGGCGATAGTGGATTTGTCGTAAGCGCCACCGTAATCATCGTTGCTGCCGCCGCCTTGGGCAGGCAGGATATAAAATGCACCTTGGGTGGCTGATTTCATTGCGCCGACTTGTGCGCCACCAGTTTTGGCAAATTCAGTGGCACGATCATGCGCATTGCGGGTTGCGTTGGCAATTAGCGACATTTTGACGGCTTCGAGGGTGCTGACTAAAAACTCTGGGTCGTTCACTTGAATTGGCAAACCACTTTCAGTCAGCTGTACGATTTTGCCAGCGGCTTTATCCACCGCTTGCACATCATTGCTTGCGAGCATGACGTTTTGGCTGGCAATGTATTGCTCAATCTCGCGGGTCGGGCGGCCTACAGCGTCTTGCTTATAGACAATTTGATGCGCTTCGCGGCTGCTTGAAATCTGTTGATCTTTAAAACCCTGTTGCTTTAAAAACGTCAGCAGCATGGGTTGGTTGGCGCGCAAATGGGCAAAGGCCTCTGGCAAGCTAGCCCCAACCCCGTTTACAGTGATCGTCCAGCGCGCTTGATCGGCACTGACTGCTTTTTCGGCTAAACCTTTTACCGAGACTGATTGCTTGTTGTTACCGATGCGGTTGGCGGTATAACTGACAATTGCAGCAGACAGCACCAAACCCACTGCAATACTGATGCCCAAACCCAATAAAGACGCGCGTACACTTGACATGCTTTCATCCTAATGACTTGAAGGTGATGGTTAATTCTGCTGTATTACTAAGTTGCGTCAGTCATGATGATCTAGTTCATCCGGGGCACGCAAGAAAAATGGTTGCCAAGTTGCACGATTTTGGGCGCAACGTGCTGTTTTTTGAAAAAGCGCAGGGCGGTCATTAGCGCGGCTATTCGGCGCTAGACACGGCGCAAGAGCTTAGCCGCGTCTTGATTTTTTTGCGGCAACAATGGATGGATTGAAATTAAGAAATGTATTGGGGTATGTTGATCTAGTCTTTGTTAAATAAGATTTAGATTGATATACCCATCAGCGCTGGGCTTTTTTATTCCAATACCCTGTAGCGACTTCAAAGCAATGCTCCGGAAGCGACTCCACTTGTTGTGCCAGGTGGTTTTGCGCGTCGCGAATCGCTTGGTTGTAGATATGCGGGCCGATTTCACGCAGTACAAAATCCAGCACCAACGTCGCTTGCAGTTCGCCAATATCGGTATCGAGTTCTTCTTGGCAATAGCGCTGAATGGCGTGTTGTAATTGTGGGTGTAGCGATTTGTCGATTTTAATACTCATATGCTGTCTGCGGCCGTGTTTTGAATTGATTGGTCGTGTCAGTGTTTTGATTTTACTGAACTTAGTTTGGCCAGATGGCCCCTAAAATGCGTGGGCCTTGCGCGCCGGTAACAGCAGGTAGGTTGGCGCTTAGCCCGTTTATGCAGCGCTCGGCCAGCCATGCAAAAGCAAATGCTTCAACCCAGTCGGGATGAACGCCAACGCTGGCAGTGCTGCTTACCGGGCCAGGGAGTTGCTGGGCCAAAAGACGCATCAACTGCTGATTGTGTGCGCCACCACCACAGACCAGTACTTTATCTGGTCGCCCTTGGCTTAAAATGGCTTGGCTCATACTGTAAGCGCTGAGTGCACATAAAGTCGCTTGCACGTCAGCTGGTTTATCGTTCCGACCTAGCAAGTGTTGCTCTAACCATGCATGATGAAATAAATCACGACCGGTGCTTTTGGGGGCACTAAGGGCAAAAAATGGCTCGTTGAGCATGCGCGTCAGTAAATCAGGCAAGATTTGACCGCTGGCCGCCCAAGCACCATCGGCATCGTAATTGACCCCTAGATGTTGGTGGATCCACAAATCCATTAGCACATTGCCCGGGCCGCTATCAAAGCCTGTAATGGCCTGGTTTTGACCTAGCCAGCTCAAATTAGCAATACCACCAATATTCAGCACCACCCGATTTTGATGAGGGCTAGCAAACACAGCTTGATGAAATGCGGGCACTAGCGGCGCGCCTTGCCCGCCCGCAGCAACGTCCCGAGATCGAAAGTCACCGACTACGGTAATGCCTGTATGTTCAGCAAGCAGAGCATGATTGCCGATTTGCAGGGTATACCCTAGCTCCGGGCGGTGACGAATGGTTTGCCCATGATTGCCAATGGCCCGAATAGCATCGGGTTTGAGTTGCGCTTTTTCGAGCAGCATCGCCACCACATCGGCAGAGGCCAGGCTATGCGCATTGGCCGCGAGTTGCGCCAAATGAATTTCATCGTGCGACGCGCTTTGTAATTGCAATAATTGCGCGCGCAGTAGTGGCGGCAGTGGCGCGCCCAAGCTGGCGACCAAGCGTGGCGTTGTGCCTTGCATGTCGACGATGACTGCATCGATACCATCCAAGCTGGTGCCTGTCATGAGCCCAATATAAAGATTGCTCTGCGCCATTGCCGCTACATCCTGTGAATTAATCCAATTTGGCCAATTCTACCTTGCTCAGTAGTGCTAATTGTTGCTTTGTTCGCATCATTTGTGGTTTAAATTGCGCCAATTGCGTGGCATTGAGCGGTTTGCTATTGGGTAGCTTGAGCGTCAATGGATTAACTTGCGTGCCTTTGACTTTGAATTCGTAATGCAAATGTGGTCCGGTGACACGGCCCGTGCGGCCCACGGCACCAATCACCTCGCCCTTTTTAATGCTTTGCCCAGCTTTCAAGCCTTTGGCAAAGGCCGACATATGTGCGTACAACGTGCTGTATTGGTCGCCATGTTTGATTTCAACAAACTTACCATAGCCCGCATCACGAGTTACGCGTGTTACTACACCGTCGGCTGCGCTGTAGATGGGTGTGCCTGTTGGTGCAGCGTAATCAACGCCTTTGTGTGATTTCCATTTAAATAATACCGGATGGTAACGGCGTGAAAATCCTGAGCTAATCCGTGAGAACTTCACTGGCGAAGACATAAAGCTCTGTCCTGAAGTTTCGCCATTTTGATCAAAATAAGCGCCTTCAATTCCTGCGCCAGCAAACCAGTAAATCTCGTGTGTTTGGCCGTTATTGGTAAATTGTGCGGCTAAAATCCGGCCGGTACGTAAGTCTTCGCCGCCACTTTTCTCAACTTCGTAAATCACCGAGAAGTGATCCCCGGCTTTAAGGCTGTTATGAAAGTCGACTTTTTGCTCAAAAGCTTCGATTAACTGTTGGGCGACTTCATCGGGTAGGCCGATTGCATCGGTTGCGCCATAAAAAGAGCTGCTAATCGTGCCAGATTTTTGCTGGGTGTATTTCTCCGATACGGCGGGCGCAATTTGGGTGCTAAGTTGCTCGCCATTGCGAATCACTTGAATCAAATTGCCGGCTTTATTGAGGTAGCTCATTTGTAATAAACGACCGTCGGGCGTGGTTTGGGCGCGAATTAAACGCCCAGCCGACAACTCATACAATACTTTTGCGCTGGGGTCGGTGCGAATGAATTCCCATGCTTGGTTATCGTTGATCGATAGTTTATTAAACAACTTGCCCAGCCCGTCGCCGGTTTGAATGATTTCTTCACGCCAGAATGGCGTATCACTCTGCGCTGAAATAATTTTAGGGGTGATGAGTTGTTGTGTGACTTGGCGCACATTGACCGGCTCGATCGGGCCGTATTCAACCACACCGTAAGCGGTCACCATCAAGCTAAGTGGTAAAAACACGGCTGCTGTCAACCATGCTAAATGTCTTTTTTGCCAAGATGCTTGCGTCGAAAGCGCACTAGTGGCGCGCACCTTGGTGAATGATTGCGGTAAAATCCGTTTCATAATGTTCCTAGTCCAAACCGCATGGCGCGCTAAGGCGCACCGATCATGATTGATATAACTTGTCGCTAGCGCATGCCCGTATTGGTAGCGATTGGGCGGGGTAAAAGCCTAACAAGAAAATAGCGTCACTAAACAGACACTGAAGTCAATTTTTAGTTCGCTACTGTAGCATCGAAACCAATTGCGGCTAGTGGCACTTCTGGTAAGTGTAAATAGTCACATTGGCGCTTAAATTTGAATGATATGTATCTGTAAGAAGGCTTTGAAATGCCTTGCAGATGGAGCAATACCGAAAGAATTACTTAGATAGGATTTAATATGAACGCCATTCCAGAAATTCGCGCTGGCCAATCCATTGAGCTATTAAAAGCGCTGCATATTCTCACGCGCGATGGCAAACTAAATCAAGACAGCCGACGTAAGCTTAAACAGGTTTACCACCTGTTTAATTTTATTGAGCCCTTGCTCAAATCAACACTGGCTGATCATGAGAATGTCACGCTGGTTGATCATGGCGCAGGTAAGTCTTACTTGGGCTTTATTATTTATGATTTGTTTTTTAAAGATAAACCGGCAGGGCATATTTACGGTACCGAGTTTCGGGCTGAATTAGTACAAAAATCGCGTGAACTAGCCACGCTCTGTGGTTTTGAGCGCATGACTTTTTTGGATATGCTGGTTGAAGACGCCGCCAGCGCCAAAGAAATGCCGGCACAAATCGACATCGTGACGGCCTTGCACGCTTGCGATACCGCCACCGACGATGCCATCAAATTCGGCCTAGAAAAAAACGCCCGTCATATGGTGCTAGTGCCGTGTTGCCAAGCCGAAGTCGCCAGCGTGCTGCGCAAACACAAAAGCAAAGCCTTAGCTAGTACACCACTGGCGGAAATGTGGCGCCACCCCATCCATACCCGCGAATTTGGCAGTCAGCTAACCAATGTACTGCGCTGCTTGCAACTGCAGGCTAATGGCTATCAAGTGACCGTTACCGAGCTGGTCGGCTGGGAGCACTCGATGAAAAACGAGCTCATCATCGCCAGCCAAAGCAAAGATGCCCCGCGCAAACAAGCCCGAGAAAAAATAGCGCAGATTCTCGCTGAAACGAATTTGGGTGATATGACGGGGCGGTTTTTGTATTAATAAAACTAGAGCACGAAAATATTCGTATTCAGCGAGCAAAAGCAAGGCGCAGTGTGTGGGAGGCAAGATTTACACTGCCGACTCGCATTGACAACAAAAAGCCCAGCATTGATGCTGGGCTTTTTGTTGTGTATTCAATTGCAGATCTCAAAACAATTAGGCTGCGGCGCAATACCTTTAATTACTGCCAAACTACCAAAGCGTGGTTTTTCTTGCCGCGACGAAGTAGGGTGTAGCGGCCGAATTTGTAGTCGGCTTCAGTAATGGTTGCGGTTAAATCAGTGATTTTCGCGCCATTGACAATCGCTGCGCCGCTTTCGATAAAGCCACGGGCTTGGCTTTTTGACGTGGCAAGCTCAGTCGCAGCCAAGACATCAATCAAGCCATTGGCGTCGCGTGCCAATTTAAACGTTGGTAGACCATCAAGCGCGAGTTGCTCAAAGTCGAGTTCAGTGAGCGCGTTTTGGTCTTCGGCAAATAGTGATTGGCTGATGCGCTCGGCGGCGATGACCGCGTCTTTGCCGTGCACCAGCTCAGTCACTTGTTCGGCCAAAATGCGCTGGCCTTCGGGTTTTTTGCCGGACGCCAAATCGGCCGCTTCAATCGCGGCGATGTCATTCACGCTCAAAAAGGTGAAGTAACGCAGGAATTTGTACACGTCGGCATCGGCCGTCGACAACCAGAATTGGTAGAACTTGTACGGCGAGGTTTTTTTACGATCAAGCCAAATGGTGCCGCTTTCGGTTTTGCCAAATTTGGTGCCGTCTGACTTGGTTACCAAAGGCATCGTCAAGCCATGCACCGCTTGCTGACGCATGCGGCGGGTTAAATCCGTGCCGGCGGTGATATTGCCCCATTGATCTGAACCGCCGATTTGCAATTGGCAACCATATTGCTCGTTGAGCACCACAAAATCGTAACCTTGCAGCAGGCTGTACGTGAATTCGGTAAACGAAATGCCGTCGCCGTCGCGGTTAATCCGTTGTTTTACTGATTCTTTGTTAATCATATTGTTAACGGAAAAATGCTTACCGATATCGCGCAAAAAAGCCAAGATGTCCATCTTGGCGTACCAGTCATGGTTGTTGGCCATAATGGCAGCATTGTTGCCTTCAAAGCTTAAAAACGGTGAAACTTGGGCGCGGATTTTGCCGACCCAGCCTTCAATCACATCCAGCGTGTTGAGTTTGCGCTCAGCCGCTTTAAATGATGGGTCACCAATCATGCCGGTGGCACCGCCGACCAAGGCGATGGGCTTGTGGCCGGCTTGTTGAAAGCGCTTTAGTACCAAAATCGGTACCAGACTGCCGATGTGCAGGCTGTCTGCCGTTGGGTCAAAACCACAATACAAAGTGATTTTGTTTTCTTCCATTAGTTTGCCCAGTGCGACGGCATCAGTTTGTTGGGCGATCAGGCCGCGCTGTTCTAAGTCGGCCAATAGGTTAAATTGAGTCATTTGGGTTCCTTCTTAATCACAATAATTATGGGTATATGCTGCTAGGCAATCATTTTTGCTATGGCTAGCTCAATACCCCAAAGTCTAAACGCAGCGAGCGATCGCAGCGCGCGGCCAAGTCAGTATCATGCGTCACAATCACAAAGCCAGTGCCACTGTCCCGGGCCAGCTCTAGCATCAAGTCAAACACCACGCCGGCATTTTTACGATCCAAATTACCGGTCGGCTCGTCCGCCAATACGCAAGCTGGATTGGTGACCAGTGCCCGCGCAATAGCAGCGCGTTGGCGCTCGCCGCCCGATAATTCGCTCGGCTTGTGCTGACTTCGATGGCCAAGACCGACTTTGTCGAGCATGGCCTGCGCTTGTGTTAGTGCGGCAGCTTTATTCATTCGGCGAATGAATAGCGGCATCGCCACATTTTCGGCGGCGGTAAACTCGGGCAATAAATGGTGAAACTGATACACAAAGCCCAATTGATGGTTGCGCAATAAACCGCGTTCGGTTTCGTTGAGCAAGAATGGATCCTGCTCTAGTAGGCGAACTTCGCCGCTCGTTGGCGAGTCAAGCGCGCCAAGGCAGTGTAATAGGGTGGATTTGCCCGAGCCCGAAGCACCAACAATCGCCACAATTTCGCCGCGACTGAGTTCGAAATTCACCGCACTTAATACTGGGGTCTGTAGTTGACCAGAAAGGTAGGTTTTGCTCAGGTTTTTTGCTGAAAGAATGATGTTACTCATAGCGTAGCGCCTCCGCCGGATTAACACGCGATGCACGCCAGCTTGGGTAAAGCGTTGCCAATAGCGCCAATAGCAATGAAATAACACCGATGCTAATGACGTCGTTGGCGATGATTTTGGATGGCAACTCGGTAATTAAATACACATCAGCAGACAGAATTTGTGCGCCAATGATTTTTTCAATAAAAGGCACGATGGTGCCAATATTGGCCGCAACCAATACGCCACCTGCGACGCCGGCCGCAGTGCCGATAAAGCCCGAAATTGCGCCGTTGACCAAAAAGATTTTCATAATCGAAGCAGGGGATGCGCCCAGTGTTCGCAAGATCGCAATGTCGGCTTGTTTGTCAGTCACCAGCATTACCAAGGTCGATACGAGGTTAAACGCGGCAACGGCGACAATCAACGTCAAGATAATAAACATCATGCGTTTTTCGATTTCGACTGCGCGAAAATACGTTGGGTTTTCTTGGCTCCAATCAGCAACAATCAACTCGGGTAAGGTGCGATTGATTTCTCGCGCGACTTCGCGGGCTTTAAATAAATCATCGATTTTGAGTCGCACGCCGCTCACCGCTTCGCCAGTGCGATACAGTTTTTGTGCGTCCACCAGATGAATCATCGCCAGATTGGCGTCATACGGGTAGTAGTCGGCCTTAAAAATGCCGCCAACGGTAAATTGCCGCATGCGCGGCAGCAAACCAGCAGGCGTAACTTGTCCTTGCGGGGTGATGAGGGTGACTTTGTCGCCCACGCCCACGCCTAGCTCTTGCGCTAAGGCCCAGCCTAACACCACATTAAATTGCCCTTGTTGTAAGGTGTCTAGCCGGCCACTAACGATTTTGTCGGCCAATTCGCTGACTTTGGGTTCGAGCTCGGGGTTGATGCCGCGCACCAAAACGCCTTTGACTTGGCTGCCATTGGTGAATAAGCCTTGTCCCATCACATAGGGGGCTGCGCCTTTAACGTGCGGATTTTGCGCGCTGATTTGTGCTGCTGCATGCCAGTCTTGCAAGCTGTTTTCGGGGCTAGAGATCGTAATGTGCGAAGTCATGCCGAGCATGCGGTTACGGACTTCTTCTTGAAAACCATTCATGACCGACAAAACAATAATCAGCGCCGCAACGCCAAGGGCAATCCCTAGGATTGAAACCAAAGAAATAAACGAAATAAAGCCATTGCGCCGCTTGGCGCGGGTGTAGCGAAGGCCAATTAATAATTCATACATGCACAAGCGACCGGTTTTTTGGTGTGGGTGGGCAGTTTACCATGTGGATGCACAATCCTCCGACAGCAAAAAGCCCGCTTTTGCGGGCTTTTTAAGGTTAAAACGAGTTATTTCTTATTTGCTGGCTTTAACTTCTGCGACAACGCCGTAAGTTTCTTTGTAGGCGCGGCCGTGGAAGCTGTCGATAAGCAGTTGTTTGAGTTCGCTAATCAATGGGAAGCGTGGGTTGGCGCCGGTGCATTGGTCATCAAACGCTTCTTCAGCAATGCGATCAACACGCGCCATAAAGTCGGCTTCATTAACACCAGCATCTTTGATCGACATTGGGATGTTCAATACTTGTTTGAGTTCATCAACCCAAGCAATCAAGCTTTCCAATTTCTGGTCGTCATTTTTACCAGCCAGACCCAAATGCTCAGCGATATCAGCGTAACGGCACTTGGCTTGTGGGCGATCGTATTGGCTAAATGCAGTTTGTTTGGTCGGAATATCGACTGCATTGTAACGAATCACGTTGCTGATCAACAAAGCGTTAGCTAGGCCGTGCGCAAGGTGGAATTCAGCACCCAATTTGTGCGCCATTGAGTGACAAACACCCAAGAATGCATTGGCAAACGACATGCCGGCGATCGTTGCCGCATTGTGAACTTGTTCACGTGCTTTAGGGTCGTTCGCGCCATTGATGTATGACGATGGCAGGTATTGCTTGAGTAATTTGAGCGCTTGCAGAGCATGCGGATCAGAGAACTCATTGGCCAATACCGATACATACGCTTCAAGTGCATGGGTAACCGCATCAATACCACCAAAAGCAGTCAACGATTTTGGCATGTTCATGACCAAGTTTGAGTCGATGATGGCCATGTTTGGCGTAAGTTCGTAATCGGCGATTGGGTATTTCATGCCAGTTACTTCGTCAGTGACCACTGCAAATGGCGTAACTTCTGAGCCAGTGCCTGACGTGGTTGGGATGGCAATCAATTCAGCTTTAATGCCCATTTTTGGGAAAGTGTAGATACGTTTACGGATATCCATAAAACGCAGCGCCAAATCTTCAAAATGAACTTCTGGGTGCTCGTACATTACCCACATGATTTTTGCTGCATCCATTGGCGAACCGCCACCGAGCGCAATAATGACATCAGGTTTAAAGCTATTGAGCATCGCCACACCTTTGCGAACAACGGCCAAGGTTGGGTCGGCTTCGACTTCGTGGAATACTTCAACTTCTAAACCTTGTTGTTTCAGAACGCGGATGGTTTCATCACACATGCCGTTATTGAACAAGAAATGGTCGGTAACGATCGCTGCGCGTTTTTTGCTGCCGCCCAATTCTTTAAGTGCAATCGACAAGCTGCCACGACGGAAGTAAATGCTTTTTGGAAGTTTGTGCCACAACATATTTTCAGCTCGCTTCGCAACAGTTTTTTTGTTGAGTAAGTGTTTTGGGCCTACGTTTTCAGAGATCGAATTGCCGCCCCATGAACCACAACCCAAAGTGAGTGATGGTGCCAATTTAAAGTTGTACAAGTCACCAATACCACCTTGTGAAGAAGGGGTGTTGATCAAAATACGCGCTGTTTTCATTTTGTCGCCAAAGTAGGCGATGCGTTCAGCTTGCAAATCTTGGTCGGTGTAGAGCGATGAAGTGTGGCCAATGCCGCCTAAAGCCACCAAGGCTTCGGCTTTAGTTACTGCATCAAAGAAGTCTTTAGCGCGATACATTGCCAAAGTAGGGGAGAGCTTCTCGTGAGCGAATTCTTCTTCTTCGCCAACAGAAGTCACTTCACCGATCAATACTTTGGTGTAGGCAGGCACTTTAATGCCGGCCATTTCGGCGATTTTGATTGCGGATTGACCAACGATATTGGCGTTTAAGCCACCGTTAACCAAGATCACTTTACGAACTGCTTCGGTTTCTTTTTTGCTTAAGATGTAGCCGCCGTTTTGGTTAAAGCGCTCTTTAACTTGTTCGTAGATGCTATCCACAACGATAACCGACTGTTCTGAAGCGCAAACCACGCCGTTGTCGAATGTTTTTGACATCAAGATTGAAGCGACTGCACGTTTGATGTCGGCAGTTTCATCAATAACAACTGGGGTATTGCCTGCACCAACACCAATAGCCGGTTTGCCAGAGCTATACGCTGCCTTAACCATGCCTGGGCCACCAGTAGCCAAGATTAAGTTCAAGTCTGGGTGTTTCATTAAGTGGTTTGACAATTCAACCGTTGGCTCGTCGATCCAGCCAATAATGTCGCGCGGTGCGCCAGCAGCAATCGCCGCTTCTAGGACGATGCGTGCAGCTGCGCAAGTTGATTTGCGAGCACGTGGGTGTGGGCTAAATACGATGCCGTTGCGAGTTTTCAGAGAAATCAAAGCTTTGAAAATAGCCGTTGAAGTTGGGTTGGTCGTAGGAACGATGCCGCAGATAATCCCGATTGGCTCAGCAATTGTCATTGTGCCGAAAGCATCATCAACAGACAAAATACCGCATGTTTTTTCGTCTTTATAAGCGTTGTAGATGTATTCAGAAGCAAAGTGATTTTTGATAACTTTGTCTTCAACAATGCCCATGCCAGTTTCGGCGACGGCCATTTTAGAAAGTGGTAAGCGAGCATCGGCAGCAGCTAAAGCGGCAACACGGAAGATTTCGTCGACTTGCTCTTGTGAGTACGTGGCAAAAAGTTGCTGGGCTTTTTTAACCCGAGCGACCAGTGCGTCAAGTTCTTGTACGTTGGTAACTGTCATGGGGATCTCCGTAGTATTTCAGTTGTGTTGGTATATCTATAAATTATGCACTGATTTTATTTACTAGGCACTAAAGCTTTGCCTGGTAAATTAGCGTAACTATAAGCGTTGCTGGCTTAATAAAATCTCTATAGCTTGCTGCGACTTGAATTTCTATGCCGCTAGATTAAACGTCTACTGAGCGACGTTATTTGATATTTGTCATGTTTTTTACTGTACGGCAGTATATGTTCGCATAATGTATATTATGTAAAGCTAAGTGGGTGAGATTCATCTACGCCGCGCAAGTGCTAGGTTTCCCTTGTTTTGGCGTGTATTCCTTTGTTGGTATGGACCTGATTTAGCACGCATCAATCCCCTCCTCGTGCAGCTTAAGAAGTATTAAAACAATCGTCATGCCAGATTTTACTGAGTTGATTGTATTGATCACGCAAATATTGGGTTGAGTTCGCTCGCTGCTGCGCGCGGATGCGTTCTCGTTCGGATTCGATGTTTTTACAGTACGGCGAGTTGCGCTTGGATTCGTTATTGATGCGTGCAATCACTGGACTGTAGGTTTCTGGCGATGAGCTGACTGCGTTGGTTTGGAATGCGTCGGCCCTAGAGTGCTGCAATTCGGACTGGGTTAAAACCTTGATCGGCGTTAGCCCGTTATTTGAACAATTGCTTGCTTGATAAACAACACGGCCTTCGGCGGAAAGGCATTTCACCACCTGTGCCGAGGTTGCGGCTTCTGACTGGTAGCCGTTGGTCACTATTGTGCGATCAGACGGGTCCGAGTGCTGAATTTCTAATGTTGATTCTGAGTTCGGTGTATTTTCAGTGTAAGCGCTTAAGGCTTGGCGATTGGCTGCGATGATTTTACGGTTGGCGTCATCAATTGCTTCATCCTGTTGTTCTTGCTCGGCCAGATATTTGGCATCATCACGAATGAGCTCAATCTTATTGCTGTCAATTAAGAATGTGTAATGCGGCAAAAAGCCCGACCGATAACCTACAAAAAGCGCGATACTCAATACGCAGGAAAATACAAAAATCGGTAAGATTCGATTGGATTTGACTGGTTCATTGCCCATTCTGTCGTCGGTGTAGTTCAAGATTGATTTGCCCTGAAAAGCATGAAGTTCGGCATAGGCTGACATAATCACGCGAACAAAACCACTGTTAACCGTAAAATTGACGGGCTGCAGAATCGTGGTGCGGCAGGTTTTGTGCTGAGCTGCTAGAATTGCGCCTCGAACAAGATCGCTCGATCTGTAGCTTTTATAAAGAAAATTTGATGTCCGCTGATTTATTGCCCTCTGCGCCATTTGCTGCGCTTAATTTGCAACGCTATCCCGTTAAACACGCCAAAGATTTGCAGGCTTGGGATGCTGCAGATGCGTATTTAGCCAGTTTTATCCGCAAAGACGCTGCACTGGTCTTGCTAAATGATAGTTTTGGCGCTTTGCATGCAATGGCAATTCAATGTGGCGTTGCCGCAGTCTTTCATATTAATGATTCGTGGTGTTCACGGCATGCAATCGAAAAAAATACGCAATCTGAATTGATTGACTATGCGGGGCAAATGACGACTTGCGCGCTTGTTAAGCTGCCAAAATCATTGTCGATGCTTGAGGCGCAGTTGCTTGAGCTGGCCAATGGGGTGACAACGCCCGTCGAGGTGTATTTTTCGGGCATGCAAAAGCACGTGAGCAATGGACATTTGGCGTTAATCAAGCAGTATTGTGATGACGTTGAATACTTGCCAACACAGCGCAAAGCCAGAATGTATCGTGCTAATTTGCGACCGAATCAGCAGCGTATACAGCCCTTCCGTCAGTCAGTGCCTGAGCTTGGTTTGACATTGCAAAATGTGGCTGGGGTTTTTGCCGAGCAAAAAATGGACATCGGGTCACGTTTTTTTATCGAACATTTTTCGCAGCTACCTTCGGCAAAAACAGTCGCCGACGTGGGTTGCGGTAATGGCTTATTGTCTTTGGCTTATCATCAGCACCACCCTGATGCGGCTTTGTATTTATATGACGAATCTAAAGCTGCGGTTGAATCAGCGCAGTTCAGTTTTGCGGTCAATTGCCCGCAGGCGGCGGTAGAGATTTTGCATTGTGATGGATTGGTGAATGTGGCCCAACAGTTTGATTTGATTTTGATTAATCCGCCATTTCATCAGCAAAACACCATCACTACCGACATCGCCATTAGTATGTTTACCCAAGCCAAGCAATGCATGCGTGCCGATAGTGAATTATGGGTGGTGGCAAATCGACACTTGAATTATCAAGCAGATTTAAAAAAGCAATTTCGGCGAGTCAATGTCATGGCACAAAATGCAAAGTTTGTGATTTTAAAAGTGATGCGCTAAAAGTTGGTGTTACGGGTTGGTAATTTTTTAGTTAAAGTCAATCTAAGGTCGTCACCTATTGTCTGAATGCGCGTTCTGCAGGATAATAGAGCGCCATAAATTCGCGACATGTCACACTATGAAGCACCCTGGCGATCAGCATACGCTTGAACTACCTGAAATCCCCTTGTTAAAAAAACGCGGTCGCCCTGCAATTCATGGCAAGCCGATGAGTGCCGCTGAGCGCAAGCGCCGCTCGCGCTCAATGCAAGTTGGCCGTGCGACGCGCGACCATAATCAACGACTACCCAAGGCGCTTTCAGTGGAAATTGATGCCAGCCTGCATCAGCGCCTAAAGCGTTACTGCGAAGCCAATGGCATGACGCAGATCGAAGCCTTAGAGCAATTAATTCAGACTCTGCCTGAGGTTTAGTCAGTCATTCGAACCAGCGCTGGGCACGCTTGCTCGATTTCTTCGGGCAAATTCAAAGTGCGAATTTGCTGAAATAAAGTCTCTGCCTCTGGGTAATGCTTGCGAAGATAATTAAGCCACTGCTTTACCCTGCCCGCCTGGTATTTTGGATAGCAATGCGTTAAAACTTGCTGCCAAAAAACCAGAAATAAGGGCTGCAACTCTGACCAGCTCAGCGTTCTCCCCATTTTTGCTTCTAAGGCCAAACCTGGATTGGCGACAATCCCTCGTCCCAGCATGATGTCGTCACAACCTGAAATCTGCTGGCAACGTTTAAAATCTTCCAAGGTCCAGATTTCACCATTTGCCACTACCGGAATGCTGATGTTTGATTTTATTTCTGCAATCCATTCCCAGTAGGCAGGTGGTTTGTAGCCATCGACTTTTGTTCGGGCGTGAACCACAACCTCGGCGGCGCCGGCACTGGCAATTGCTTGGGCGCAATCAATCGCTTGGGTGGTATCTTCATAGCCAAGGCGCATTTTGGCGGTTACAGGAATATGCCCCGGCGTAGCTTGGCGAACCGCACTAACAATCTGATAAATCACCTCGGGCTCTTTGAGTAAAATCGCCCCGCCGCGATGCCGATTGACTGTTTTGGCTGGGCAGCCAAAATTTAAATCAATGCCGTGTGGATTGAGTTCGGCCAGTTTGGCGGCGTTGTCCGCTAGGCATTGCGCGTCAGAGCCTAAGAGCTGTACACGAACCGGCACGCCACTACTGGTATGGCTCTGATTGTTGAGTTCGGGGGCAATTCTTTGGAAGGTGCGATACGGTAATACACTGCCACTGACACGAACAAATTCAGTGACGCACAAGTCAATTCCGCCTGCACGCGTTAATACGTCGCGCAACACGCAATCGAGTAACCCTTCCATGGGTGCTAATAAAATCCGCACGGCAAACTCAAGCAATAAAATAAAGCGCCATTGTAATCGACTGTGCGCCGCTTGTATGGCTAAGTTATATGCCCTTTCTTGCTTGACAGCAGAACGAACGTTCAATACGCTATAGAGATATAATTGTTACTACGAGGTGCGCGATGGCCAATCCCAATCGTGATGCAGAATACCTAGGCAAGCTGCAAGACTACTACGCTGATTATCGCAATATCCCATCGTACTCAGCCATTGGTGAGCTATTAGGTATGGCTTCAAAGTCGGCGGTATCAGCTCTGGTGAAGCGACTGACTTTGGCTGGTTTTATTGAGGTGACGCCAGACAAGCGCTTGGCACCGACGAAACGGTTTTTTGAACGTGAATTAGCAGATTTTAACTTGCCCGCAGGCTTGCCTGCGGCTGCTAACGACGCGATGAGTGAGGCTATTTCGCTGGATGAATTTTTGATGCCACGCCCTGCTTCGTCGATTTTGGTGAAAATCAAAGGCGATTCGATGATGGAAGCAGGTATTTTTGATGGTGATATTGCTGTCGTCGAAAAGCGCCATGCCGCCTTGGTTGGTGATATTGTTGTCGCGATTGTGGATAATGAATACACACTAAAAGAACTGGGTAAGGACAAGGCGGGATATTTTTTGATTCCGCACAATGCCGACTACAACATTATCCGCCCAGAGGCGAGTTTGGAAATATTTGGTGTTATGGTAGGTTTGGTGCGTAAGTACCGATAAAATGCAGTAGATTATTGCCCACGGTAATGGCTGTTAACGATTTATGGATGCAAAGCAATGAGTGAAGTTGAGTTTTCGCCGCTAGGAAAAACGAGCGAATATATTACAGAGTACGACCCAAGTTTGTTATTTCCTATTGCCCGCGAGCAAAAGCGGCTAGAAATTGGGGTTAGTGAAAATCTGCCTTTTTTTGGGGTGGATATCTGGAATGCCTATGAGCTTTCTTGGTTGAATGCCAAGGGTAAGCCACAAGTGGCGATTGCAAGTTTTCATATTCCAGCCAATAGCCCAAACATTATTGAATCCAAGTCGTTTAAATTGTATTTAAATAGCTTCAATCAAACCAAGGTTGATGGTTTTGCTCAGCTGGGCGAATTATTGCAGCAAGATATTTCGGCGGGCGTTGGCGCACCCGTTCTGGTGAAGTTAACTGAGCCAGTCTTATTTGCACAGCAACAAATGGCCGAGCTCAGTGGCTACAATATTGATAATTTAGATATTGATGTTGATCTGTATTCGCCTCAAGCCGGTATTTTGCGCTGTGAAAACACTGAGGCGACCACGACTGAAACGCTGACTTCGGATTTATTAAAGTCTAACTGCCTCGTTACAGGTCAGCCCGATTGGGCTAGTGTGCAAATTCAATACACCGGCAAGGCGATTAATCGGGAAAGTCTGCTGCGCTACTTGATTTCGTTTCGCAATCACAATGAATTTCACGAGCAATGTGTTGAGCGAATTTTTGTTGATATTATGCGCGACTGTGCGCCGCTTAAGTTGGCGGTTTATGCGCGGTATACCCGTCGTGGTGGTTTGGATATCAACCCTTTTAGAACAAATTTTAATGCCGCTCAGCCCAGTAATGCGAGAACGGCGCGTCAATAAGGAAGTGCCATGCGTGAGACGATTACTTTGGCAGGCGGTTGCTTCTGGTGTGTAGAGGCGGTGTTTCAGCGTGTGCGTGGTGTTGAATCGGTGACTTCCGGTTATATGGGTGGGTATATCGATCAACCCACGTACGAACAAGTCTGCCAGGGCAATACCGGCCATGCCGAGGTGGTCCAAATTGGGTTCGACAGTGCAGTAGTTAGTGCGTCTGACTTGCTTGATATTTTCTTTGCAATTCATAATCCACGCACCCTCAATCGCCAAGGGCATGATGTGGGAACGCAGTATCGCTCGGCTATTTTTGCTAGTAGCCACGAGCAACTGATCATAGCGAAAGACAAAATCATTGCGTTAAACAAGCTGGGTGACGCCCCTATTGTTACCGAGCTTGCAATGGCTGCCGATTTTTGGCCAGCAGAAGTCATTCACCATAATTACTATCGCTCAAATCCAAATCAGCCTTATTGCATGGCAGTTGTTGAACCTAAGCTTCAGAAATTTATGCTCTATTTTGCAGAAAAAGTACGCTAAGCCTTGCTTTTGCTGTATCTAGCGTGGCGCAGGGCGCGCGCAAGAGGTTATAATTGCCGTCTTCCCTAACAGCCAAAGAGCCGCGCAATGTCGCCGCGACTAAATTTACTTCAGCCCTACCCTTTCCAAAAGCTGCGTCAGCTTTTTGCTATGCTGACGCCGAACAAAGATTTAAAGCCGATTAATTTGTCGATTGGCGAGCCCAAGCATGCTGCTCCCGAGCTCATTAAAGCCGCATTGCTTAATAATTTATCTGGGCTATCTAGTTATCCTGCCACTTTGGGCTCGGACGACTTGCGCGCCAGTATTAGTGAATGGCTGGCTCGTCGTTACAATATCCCAGCTCTTGATATAAGCACTGAAATTTTGCCAGTAAATGGCAGTCGCGAAGCGCTCTTTGCTTTCGTTCAGGCGGTTGTTGATCCAACAAAGGATCGTCCCGTAGTGCTGTCGCCCAATCCGTTTTATCAAATTTATGAAGGCGCGGCATTGTTGGCTGGGGCTGAGCCATGGTTTGTCAATTGCACCGCCTCGCAGCGTTTTCAGCCTGATTGGGATAGTGTGCCAGAAGCCGTTTGGGAGCGCGTGCAATTGGTTTTTGCCTGCTCACCCGGCAACCCCACTGGTGCCGTGGCATCATTAGATGATTGGCGTCGTTTGTTTGCCCTGTCTGATCAATACGGCTTTGTGATTGCATCTGATGAATGCTATTCGGAAATCTATTTTGGCGACAGTAAGCCCTTAGGTGGGCTTGAGGCGGCTCGTTTGCTGGGCCGCGATTATACTCGGCTGGTGGTTTTTTCTTCACTATCAAAGCGATCGAATGTGCCGGGGATGCGCTCAGGCTTTGTGGCCGGCGACGCGCAGGTTTTGGCGCAATTTTTGCTGTATCGTACCTACCACGGTTGCGCTATGAGCCCGATGGTCATGGCGGCTAGCGCTGCGGCGTGGCGTGATGAAACGCATGTGATCGAAAACCGTAAACTCTATGCCGAAAAATTTGCTGCTGTAACGCCTATTTTGCAAGAAGTGCTCGATGTTTCGCTGCCTGATGCGGCCTTTTATCTTTGGGCTAAAGTGCCGATGGATGATGAGCAATTTACGCGTGAGTTGTTTGAGCAGCAACACGTGACCGTTTTACCGGGCTCTTATTTGGCGCGTGAAGCGCACGGCGTGAATCCCGGACTTGGCTATGTTCGCATTGCATTGGTCGCCCCACTTGACGAATGTGTTGCGGCCGCTGAGCGTATTGTGAATTACTGCAAAGCATCAAAAAAATAAACATCGCTAATGCTTGTGCCCTGGTTTTGGGGCTGATATTCAAATAAGCCATTAAGGTTGGTTTGAATATCGATGTGACTATTGAATTTCTATTGATCTGCCAACCCGAGGACTAATTAAGATGAATCATTTGCAAGCCATTATTGAAACAGCATTCGAAAACCGTGCTGACATTACGCCAAGCAACGTCTCGGCCGATTTACGCGTGGCGGTGAATGAAGTAATTGCCGCTTTGGATCAAGGCCAATTGCGCGTGGCAGAAAAAATTGACGGCAACTGGCTGACTCATCAATGGATTAAAAAGGCGGTTTTGCTGTCATTTCGCATCAACGACAATGTGGTGTTAGATGGCGGTTGCACGCAGTTTTTTGATAAAGTGCCAAGCAAATTTGCCGATTACACTGAAGAAGATTTTCGCGCTGGTGGATTTCGTGTAGTACCTAATGCCATTGCTCGCAAAGGCGCTTATATTGGCAAAAATGTCGTATTGATGCCGTCTTACGTCAATATCGGTGCTTTTGTTGACGAAGGCACCATGGTGGATACATGGGCAACTGTAGGTTCATGCGCGCAGATTGGTAAAAATGTGCATCTTTCTGGTGGTGTTGGTATTGGTGGTGTGCTCGAGCCATTGCAAGCCGGCCCAACCATTATTGAAGACAATTGCTTTATCGGTGCGCGCTCAGAAGTGGTTGAAGGCGTTATCGTTGAAGAAGGTTCGGTGATTTCAATGGGTGTTTATATTGGACAATCTACGCGCATTTATGATCGTGAAACCGGCGAAGTGAGCTATGGCCGTATCCCTGCTGGATCCGTGGTTGTTTCTGGCAACTTGCCGTCTGCCGATGGCAAATACAGCTTGTATTGTGCAGTGATCGTTAAAAAAGTAGATGCTAAAACGCGCTCAAAAGTAGGTATTAACGAGTTGTTGCGCGGAATTTAAGTTCGCTTACTGTGGCTTAACATCAAACCCCGAGTTAGCTTTGCTACTCGGGGTTTTTGTTATGTCATTAGGTGCGGGATAAGGGGTTTGTAGCGCCCAGCTAAGGGTGGCTTTAAAATGATGAATTAGAGGACAACGTCACGAGCTACGCCATAGCGACGCAAAATTCTGCGCAATTGATCTAGCGCTTCGATTTGGATTTGTCGTACTCGCTCTCGCGTTAAGTTAAGGTTGGCCGCTAAGTCTTCTAAAGTACAGATTTCGTAACCGTTTAAGCCGTAGCGCCGCTCGATCACCATGCGCTGCTTGTCATTTAGCTGCTTGAGCCACTCTTTAACATAGCGTTCGACTTCGGCATTTTGCAGAATGGCTTCTGGTCCATCATGCTGCTCATCAGGAATCGACTCGCCAATCGACAGCATTGGATCGATATCGAGTGGCGCATCCAATGAAGCGACGCGTTCATTTAGACTCATTACTCGGCGGACTTCTTCTACATCTTTGCCAACTAAATGCGCAATGTCTTCAATCGCAGGCTCATGTCCCAAGCTGGCTTCTAAATGTCGCTGCGCACGTAAATAAACATTCAACTCTTTAATAACATGCACCGGTAGTCGAATCGTGCGCGATTGATTCATGATCGAGCGCTCAATACTTTGGCGAATCCACCATGTGGCGTAGGTCGAAAAACGAAATCCACGCTCTGGATCGAATTTTTCTAAGGCATGCATTAAGCCAATATTGCCCTCTTCGATCAAATCGAGCAAAGTCATGCCGCGATTGATGTAGTGCTTAGCGATGTTCACTACCAGGCGTAGGTTGTGCTCAATCATTTTCTGTCGTGCAGAAAAATCGCCCTGCACCACGCGTCGGGATAGTGCGCGCTCTTCATCAGGAGTGAGTAATTTACTTTGCCCGATCTCATTGAGATAGATTTGCGTTACATCGCCGGTGCTCTCAGCGGTATAACGGTCCGTTTCTTCTTTGGCTTCGGTATCGACTTCAGCATCATCCGAATCTGCCTCAATGAGTTCATCATCTTCGTCAGCAAGATCTTCTTCTAAAATATCGATTTGATCGCTCATACAGCCTCTAATTCAACTTGATGTAGTTGCTCGGATCGACCGGCTTGCCAAACTTGCGTAATTCGAAGTGCAGCTTGACCTGATCGCTATCGCTATTCCCCATTTCGGCGATTTTTTCGCCTTTTTTTACTAAGTCATTTTCTTTAACGAGTAGTTTGCTGTTGTGCGCATACGCGGATAAAAAGCCATCACTATGTTGAATGATGAGCATTTTTCCATACCCTTTCAATCCGGACCCTGCGTAAACAACCTTACCACTGCTTGACGCAACTATAGATTGCCCCATTTGTCCTTTGATATCAATGCCTTTACTTTCAGGGGAGAAAGTAGAGCTCACCTTGCCTGCTGTTGGTGGCGCCCAGGTCCCTGTAGTGGTGTTACTGTCTGCCGAATTTAAGTCCACTGTAGCGCCTGATTTCTCTAGGTTTGCAGTCTTGGCGGCCGATGCAGCTGCGCTGGCTGGTTTGCTAATCGTTGCTTTGTTCGGGCTTGAAATATTTTGTTGTTTTGCAACAACAGCTTGCCCTTCGGCGCGCATCGCAATGCTACTTGCTGTTTGGTTTGAATACGGCTCTTTAATTGCTCGAGGATACTGCTGCTTGCTGGCTGGCTTGATTGGCGCATCGCTGCTTGCTTCATCTGAGAGTAAGGGCCTTATCTCCACGCCCGACGAGGCAATGGTCGAGTTGGCAGGTCCAAGACGTAAAACTTGGCCAATTTTTAGGCCATTTACATCTTCAATTTGATTCCAGGCGACTAAATCTTTGTAAGCAACGCCATTTTCAAGCGCAATACGATAAAGGCCATCGCCAGCTTTAACCGTGTAGGTGTTGATCGCGGCTTGGCTAGTAGGTGCCGCTGATACAGGCGCCGCAACCGGTGAATTGCTGCGATCAACAATCGGTGCTGGGGTGTTAGGCGTACTGGAGCAGGCGCATAAGACGAGGGTTGAACAAATGGCGCTGTAACGAATAGCACTCACGCGCGTTCTCCTTTTATTTGAGTAAAGTCGGATGATGAATTACGAAATGCCCGGTAGCAATGGGACAAATTTTACTTTTTCCAGCCGGGTTTCAGTAAAACCTTCATCTAGTCGCTCAATCATTCTTAATTCTTGATCAACATCGCCAACTGGAAAGACCAAACGACCGCCAATATTGAGTTGGTCCATAAGGTGCTCTGGCACAATGGGCGCTGCAGCAGTAATAATAATGGCGTCAAATGGTGCAAGTTCGGGTAGGCCTTTGCTGCCATCGGCATGACGCAATCGAGCATTATGCACACCCAGAGAATTAAGTCGATCGCGGGTATTACGCACTAAGCCAGCGATCCGCTCAATGGTATGCACTGTTTTGAAAATCTTAGCCAGAATTGCCGTTTGATAACCGCAACCCGTACCGATTTCCAAAACTTTATTGTGTTTGGGTACGGCATAGAGCAGCTCTGACATTCTAGCGACGATATAGGGCTGGGAAATGGTTTGCGCAAAGCCAATCGGCAATGAGAAATCATCGTAGGCCTTATGCGCAAGAGCTTCATCGACAAAGGCGTGCCTCGGGATTTGTCCCATGATGGTGAGGATGCTTTCGTTAGAAATGCCCTGTGCACGCAGCCGCTCTATCATTCTGGTACGGGTGCGAACAGAGGTCATGCCACTACCTTGTTGCAGCATTATGAGTTTACCCATTCAGTCATAAAATCAATTTGTTGATGCGCTGTTAAATCAATAGAAAGCGGTGTGATCGATACGTAACCATTCGCAATGGCATCAAAATCAGTGCCACTACTGGCGTCGGCGACTTTGCCAATAGGGCCCACCCACCAGATCGGCTCACCGCGCGGATTTTCATCACGAATAACGGGGGCTGACTTGTGACGGCGCCCTAGTCGAGTGATTTTTGTGCCTGATAATGATTCATATGCGATATCGGGCACGTTCACGTTGAGTAGTACTGCGCCACGAAATGGATTTTGAATAAACCGCTGCACTAAATCATTCGCCACTTGCGCTGCAGTTTCAAAATGCACTGGATTGTGCGACGCCAATGAAATTGCAATTGCAGGAATACCTAGTAAAAAACCTTCCGTTGCGGCGGCAACCGTACCGGAATAAATCGTGTCGTCGCCCATATTCGGGCCGTGATTAATTCCGGCTACGACCATGTCAGGCAAGTTAGGCATTAAGCCGGTTGCGGCCAAGTGCACGCAGTCGGTCGGCGTACCATTGACGTAAAAAAACCCAGATGCAGACTGATTGACAGAAAGTGGTCGATCCAGCGTAAGTGAGTTGCTTGAGCCACTTCGATCACGCTCAGGGGCACAAACAAAAGTATCACCTAGCCCACCTAAGGACATCGCTAAAGCGGCTAAGCCAGGTGAAAAATAACCATCATCATTGCTGATTAAAAAACGCATATTTGACGCCCTTTTGCTGGGGATTTTAATTGCTTATCATGGTACGAAAAAATATCGACTTTACTATGAAGGTCGGCTTGATCTGGCGCCGATTCCCGCCAGTACAATCATCAGCATGGCGACGAAAGCCAGTGAAGTTGGCGCACTCCCCCAGACTATCCAGCTCAATAAGGTAGAAAACAATACAGTCAAATACGCCAAGCTGACAATAACCAGAGAACGACCTTTGCGGTAGGCTCGCGTCATGGCCAGCTGCGCTACTGTTGCACAGCTCCCCATGCCAAAAACAACTAATACATCATACAAACTCGGCCGAAGTAAAGGCTCGGCTTGAAGTAGCATAAATAAACCAGCGCCCAGTGTTGAAATCAATGAAAAGTAAAATACAGTTCGCCATTCCGGCTCACCATGTTTACCTAACTCGCTGACATTCATATAGGCCACACTCGCCAACAGGCCGGATAACAAACCCATTAAACCGCCTAACCACTGCTCGGCAGCAAACGTGGGCTGCAATAAGGTAACGACACCTAAAAATCCTAATGCAATACTGCCCAATAATTGCCATTGAGGCCATTTCTTTTGTCGAACGATGGTAATTAATACAAAAAATAGCGGAGAAGTGTAATTGAGTGTCACTGCCATAGGTAGCGTGAGCTGACTAATCGCATAAAAATACAGCATCAGCGCGATAAACCCAGCGATGCTGCGTGAAAAATGCAATTTGAAGATCGGATAGCTGACTTTTAGCGTTTTACCCTGAGGCAGAATCATTAACGCGATAAAAACCAATCCCGCTGCGCAGCGATAAAAGACCAGTTCTGCGGTGCTAAAATGCGTTGACCCTAGTTTAACGAATACCCCCATGGCGGCAAAAGAGAGGCTGGCCATGACCATCCAAAACGATGCTGATTCACGGCAGAATGCAATAATTTGCTTCATTAAATCCTTGGGTATGTCAATGTGAACGATAATTTTAAAGGGCTAGCAAAGTATACATTAGCTTAATGCAAAAAACTGTTGAATAAAAACAAAGGCCGCCGAAGCAGCCTTAGTGTTATTCAGTATCGTGAGTAGGAATGTATTCAGCGAGTTCTCGTCGTAAAAACTGATGAAAATGCCGCATACCATCTTCCATAGGACTTTGATACGGGCCGACTTCATTTCGGCCTTCGGCATACAGAACTTGTCGCCCAGCTTCCATTCGATTAATGATTTCTACATCTTCGACCGCAGTTTCTGCGTAAGCTGCCTGCTCAGCCGCAATAAATTCAGGCTCAAAATACGCGATGTCTTCGGGATAATAAAATTCGACCACATTTTTGTAACTGCGTGGCCCAGTAGGGATAATGGTCGAAATCACCAGTGTATGCGGATACCATTCGACCGTAATATTGGGGTAATAAGTCAGCCAAATTGCACCATATTTTGGTGTTTTGTCTTCAGAATACCGTTTTACTTGGCGATGCCAATCTTGGTAAACCTTAGAGCCTGGTCGTGCCAAATCATGATGTACGCCAACGGTTTGCACTGAATACCAGTCGCCAAACTCCCATTTGAGCTGATTGCAATCAACAAAACGCCCCAATCCGGGGTGAAACGGCACAACGTGATAGTCTTCGAGATAGACCTCGATGAAAGTTTTCCAATTACCTTGGTATTCATCGATCATCACGTTATGAAAAACATACTTTGAAAAATCTAAATCTTCACGCACACCCAAGTTCTTTAGGTCGCGTTCAATGTCCCGACCAGACTCAAACAACATACCATTCCAAGATTGCAGCTCTGTTTCAGGCAAATGCAAGCATGGTTTTTCAGCAAAGTGCGGTGCGCCTAATAGTTTGCCGTGCTGATCATAAGTCCAGCGATGCAAAGGGCAAACTGTGTGCGCAGCATTGCCTCGGCCTTCAAGCATTGTGGCTTGGCGATGGCGGCAAATATTGGAAAACAGCTTGACGCCCTCATCGGTACGTTTTAAATAACGCGCGCCCTGACTCGACTCAAGAACATGGTAATCCCCTGCTGCTGGCACCATGAGTTCATGGCCAATGTAGCGTGGGCCTTGATTGAAAAGCTGTTTGATTTCTTGCTGATAGAGTGCTTCATCAAAATAGGCCGCCACTGGTAGTGGTGTCGTTAAATCAAGTGCTGAGCTTGATTCTTGTGGCGTGGTTACTGTAGCCAGATTGGACATGTCCAATACCCCCTGGGCTAGAAGGTCTTGCCACTTTGTTCGCCAATATTACCGACGCCCGATGGGTGGGCAAGCCATCAAATGAGAAAAATCAAACCCATGAGTTTGATGCGAAAAAAGGCGCTAATTTTGCCCGATATTCATGTGCCAGGCAAGAAAAAGCAGTGTGCAATGAAGTGCTTAGCAAAAAAAAGACCCGCAATGCGGGTCTTTTGAGTTGTTAGCAAATTAAACCTTAACTTGATCTGCTTCGGCTTGATACGACTCGATTTGATTGAAGTTGAGGTATTTATAAACTTCAGCTGATTTTGGCGCCAAAATAGCCACGTCCGCCATGTATTCAGCCACGGTTGGAATACGGCCCAAGCGAGATGCAATCGCCGCCAATTCAGCAGAAGATAAAAACACATTGGTGTTTTTGCCTAAGCGATTTGGGAAGTTACGCGTTGAGGTTGAAACCACCGTTGCGCCTTCGCGAACCTGCGCTTGATTGCCCATGCATAATGAGCAGCCTGGCATTTCAGTGCGCGCACCGGCAGCGCCAAACGTGCCGTAGTAGCCTTCTTCAGTCAGTTGCTCCGCATCCATTTTGGTTGGGGGTGCAATCCACAATTTGGTTGGCAAATCGCGCTTACCTTCAAGCAATTTACCCGCCGCGCGGAAGTGGCCAATATTGGTCATGCAAGAGCCGATAAACACTTCATCAATCTTGGTGCCGGCCACTTCAGACAAAATTTTCACATCGTCTGGATCATTTGGGCAGGCCAAGATTGGCTCTTTCACATCCGCTAAATCAATCTCGATTACAGCAGCATATTCAGCATCTGCATCCGGTTCGATCAAACTTGGATTGGCCAACCAGTTTTCCATGCTTGCCACACGGCGCGCAAGAGTTTTAGCGTCGCCATAACCGTTAGCGATCATCGATTTAAGTAAAACGATGTTCGATTTAAGGTATTCAGCAATTGGCTCTTCATTCAGGCGAACCGAGCAACCGGCAGCCGAACGCTCTGCTGACGCGTCAGTCAATTCAAATGCTTGCTCAACCTTAAGATTTGGCAAGCCTTCGATCTCAAGAATGCGACCCGAGAAAATGTTTTTCTTGCCCGCTTTCGCTACGGTCAACAAACCCGCTTTGATGGCATACAAAGGAATGGCATTCACCAGATCACGCAAGGTGATGCCGGGTTGCAATTCGCCTTTAAAGCGCACCAATACCGATTCCGGCATATCCAGCGGCATAACACCGGTTGCTGCTGCAAATGCGACCAAGCCTGAGCCCGCTGGGAATGAAATGCCGATTGGGAAGCGTGTATGTGAATCGCCACCAGTACCAACGGTATCTGGCAATAACATACGGTTAAGCCAAGAGTGAATTACACCATCACCTGGGCGTAGAGAAACGCCGCCACGATTGCGAATAAATTCTGGCAAAGTGTGGTGCGTTTTAACGTCAACTGGTTTTGGATAAGCCGCAGTGTGGCAGAACGATTGCATCACCAAATCAGCTGAGAAACCCAAGCATGCCAAGTCTTTTAGCTCGTCACGCGTCATTGGTCCGGTGGTATCTTGCGAGCCAACCGAAGTCATTTTTGGTTCGCAATAAGTGCCTGGGCGAACGCCCTTGCCTTCTGGTAAACCACAGGCGCGACCAACCATTTTTTGCGCTTGCGTAAAGCCTTTGTTTGATACTGCTGGATCTTGCGGTAGACGGAAGATTGTTGACGCAGGCAAGCCCAATGCTTCACGCGCTTTTGATGTTAAGCCACGACCAATAATCAAGTTAATGCGGCCGCCGGCGCGAACTTCATCGAGTAATACATCGGTTTTTAGCGCGAAAGTGGTGATGACTTGACCGTCTTTTTCGACTTTGCCTTCAAATGGGTAAATTGTGATTACGTCGCCCATATTCAAATTCGTTACATCAAATTCGATTGGCAGTGCACCTGCATCTTCCATGGTATTGAAGAAAATCGGGGCAATTTTACCGCCGATGCAATAACCGCCAAAACGTTTGTTTGGAACGAATGGAATGTCTTCACCCGTCCACCACAATACCGAGTTTGTGGCTGATTTGCGGCTTGAACCCGTGCCGACAACATCCCCAACGTAAGCAATTGGGTGACCTTTTTGTTGCAGCTCAACGATTTGTTTCATTGGACCAACAGCGCCTGGCACATCTGGATTGATGCCTTCGCGTGGGTTTTTTAGCATCGCCAATGCGTGCAATGGGATATCTGGGCGCGACCAAGCATCTGGTGCTGGCGACAAATCATCGGTATTGGTTTCGCCGGTAACTTTAAATACAGTCAACGTCACTTTGGCCGGCACTTCTGGGCGGCTAGTAAACCATTCTGCATCCGCCCATGATTGCAACACAGATTTAGCATTGGCATTGCCAGCGTCGGCTAGCTCTTTAACATCATGGAAGTAATCGAACATCAGCAAGGTGTTTTTTAAACCCGCTGCAGCGATTTCACCCACTTCGGCATCGCCTAATAAGTCGATCTGCGGCTTAATATTAAAGCCACCTAGCATGGTGCCGAGTAATTCAGTAGCCTTGGCGCGAGAGATTAAAGCACAGCTTTCGCTGCCTTGTGCCACGGCGGCTAAAAATGCTGCTTTTACTTTTGCAGCATCATCCACGCCAGCTGGAACGCGGTGCGTAATTAAATCAAGCAAAAAGGCTTCTTCGCCTGCTGGTGGGTTTTGCAGCAAAGCAATTAAATCGACGGTTTGCTGAACAGACAGTGGCAATGGAGCAATGCCTTGCGCGGCACGCTCAGCAACATGTTGACGGTAGGCTACTAGCACGGCGATACCTTTTTTTGAATTTTAAGGGGAGTAAAACTTGATCAAAAACAAATCCAGCTCATTTTACCTGTAGTGCCGCACGCTGTGAACTGATCAGTAGCCGAATTTTGCCGACTACATTTACAGCTAGTCATTGATTAGCTGATCGTTGCTTGTCAAAAAATGAAAAATTTGAGTAACACTCTGAGTGGAATCAAATAGATAGCGTGTGAGTTTAATGCAATGTTTGGCGTGACAATACCGCTGGATATACGGGGTATACAAAGCCAAACTTTGTATATTAAGCGCCACACGCATATACCTAGCAAATAGACTTTTGTGGATTAACCGCAATCACCTAAACGGCGATCAGTCAAAAAAACGCGTATTTTTATTTTTACTGACCGCCGTTACTCAAGCCTCGGGATATTCCCCAATAAATCGATTTCTTGCGAAGAAAGAAACACTTGAAGCGCAATTTTATCCGTTTTAAGCCAATGATGCGCCATCAGCGCCTTATTTCACTCGGTTTCAACGGCAACTAGCACTGGCGCCGACTCTCCTTCAAGTCGAACTTGCTCAATATTGACAAACTGGCGGGAAATTTTTTCACTGGTAATACTCACTTCCAGCGCGTCTTCATGGGCTTGACGAATATGTGTGGCTAGGTTTTTCATTCGTTTATCAAAGCGCCCAAATTCTTGTCCCAACTTGCCAAGCGCCTCTTTGATAATATGTACTTGCTTACGTGTTTCGACGTCTTTAATCACCGCGCGCGCCGTATTTAGCACTGCCATTAGGGTAGTTGGCGACACAATCCACACGCGGCGTTGCATTGCATATTCGACCAATTCGGGGTGATAAGCGTGAATTTCAGCAAACACGGCCTCTGCCGGAATAAACATTACCGCGCCGTCGGCGGTGACATTCGGAATGATGTATTTATTGGCAATGTCATCCACATGTTTTTTAACGTCAGCTTTAAAAAATCGGGTTGCGGTTAACTTGTCCATATCACCACCAAACATCCGATGATAGTTTTCTAATGGAAATTTCGAATCCACTGCAATGGTGCCGGTCGGCTCTGGCAGTTTAAGTAGGCAATCGACTCGAGCGCCGCCCGGTAGCGTGGCTTGCAGTTCGTACGTTTGCGCTGGCAGCACATTACTGACCAAATGATCCAGTTGCACCTCCCCAAAAGCACCGCGTGAACGTTTGTCACCCAGTAGCTCTTGTAAACTGACCACATTGGTGGTCAAACCGTCGATTTTCTTTTGTGCTTCATCAATTGTGGCGAGGCGCGCCATCACATTGGCAAAAGTTTCATTGGTCTTTTTAAAGCCTTCATCAAGGCGCTCGGTGACCTTGCCAGAAATCTCAGCCAAACGTAAATCTGTCGCTTTGGTCAGCTCACCTACGCTGGCAGTTAGTGTTTGGCTCGACTGCAACAGAGCCGCCTGTAGCTGTTCCATTTCGCGTTTGGATTGTTCAGCCAGCATGGTGGAGAGTTTGAGTAGCATGTCTTCGCGTAAAGCGTCTTGCTTGCCTTGTAGTGCGGCTGAAATATCACTAAGTTGCTTGAGCATTTGTTCGCGAGATTCGCCAAGGCTGGCGACCAAGGTCAGTCGCAACGTCGATAGCGCTTCGCTTTGCACTGTTTGCATGCGCACTATGGTTTCGCGGCTTTCTTTCATTTCATGATTGACACCATGACGCAAACGCTCAAATGATTCACTCATGCTGTCACGTAAGCGCTCGCTAGTCCGATTGACGGTTTCATTGAGTAAGCTGCCATGTTGAATCAGCCCCTGTTGCATTGATTCGGTTTGCTTACTCATGCCCTGATGCAAATCATTGAGCATCTCACGATGCTTATTCTCAAAATCTTGCGTTAAGGTGTCGAGCACCTCACGCTGCGCGCTTGCTAATTGATGTAAGCGACTCACCACCAAGATGCCCGCCAATAAAACCACCAGGGTTGTTACGCCAAACAGCAGTTCTAGCATAATGTGATGCTTCCCAATCCAAGAAAACGACGATTGTAGGCTAAGGCATCCGATGCGACTATAATTTGCGAATGCGAAAAATATTAATCTCGAGCTTTGCTCTGCTTTCAAGTTTGCTAACGCCGCTATTTGCGGCGCCGACGACGCAAGATTTGAAAGTCATTACTCATGAAGTCAATCAATGGCTCAATGCTGAATTAGCCAATAGCCCAGGCACTGCGTCATTTGAAGTGCGTCCAGTGGATACCCGCCTCAAATTAGCAGCATGCGAACGCCGTGAGATTAGTCTGCCTGCGGGCTATCGTTTGCTGGGTAATACCATGTTGCGGGTTAAATGTGTTGATGGCGCTAACTGGAGCTTTAATTTACCGACCAAAATTAGTATTGCCGTCAGCTATGCAGTCGCTGCTCGGCCTTTGGCGGCCAATCAAATTTTGGATGTTGGTGACATTGCCATGCAACAAGGTGATCTTGGTGTGTTACCGGGGTCGGTATTTTTAGATCCGACCCCCATCTTAGGGCGAACACTCAATAGCCCCGTTTCGGCTGGGCAAGCATTGCGGCAAGAGCAATTGCGCGCTTCTATGGCGATTTTGCAAAATCAAAAAGTAAAAATCATTTATCGACAAGACGGCATTGAGATCACCAACGAGGGTATTGCCATGAGTGCGGCAGCCGAAGGGCAGCCGGTACGAGTACGTATCGACAAAAACAAAATCATTAGTGGCACGGCGCAGCAAGGCGCGATCGTGATGGTTAATCAGTAAGCTAAAGGTTATTCTGACAATTTTCACGCTAGGCGTTAGAATCTTAGGTTTTATGATTTGCCGCCCAGCGCGGCCACGATACGCTCAATGCATGTATTACGCGGCACTCCGCACACTCCACTTCCTCGTTCTGCACTCACGATTGGCAATTTTGATGGCCTGCATTGTGGACATAGTGCCATGCTGGCGCGGCTGAAAGCCGAAGCGAAAGCACGTCATCTGGTGAGTGTCGTCATGACGTTTGAGCCGCATCCGCGTGAGCTATTTACGCCTGATTCGGCTCCGGCTCGTTTAACAAGTTTGCGCGAAAAAATCGAGTTATTACGCGAGGCGGGTATTGATTACCTGATTGTGCAGCATTTTAATCGTGCCTTTGCCAGTATTGACGCCCTTACCTTCCGTGACCATATCGTTGCTCGGCAACTGAATGCGCAATTGGTGTTAGTGGGGGATGATTTTCAATTCGGTGCTAAGCGCAGTGGTGACTTTAATTTACTCGCGGCCTCGAGCGACTTTGAAACCTATAGCTTACCGACGCTCAAGCAAGATGGTGAACGCGTTTCATCAACCGCGGTGCGTTTGGCGCTACAATCTGGACAAATGGCGCATGCGGCCAAGTTGCTTGATCGACCGTATTCAATTGCGGGCCGAGTGGTGGGCGGCGATCGTTTAGGCCGAGAATTTGGCTTTCCTACGGCCAATATCCAGCTCAAGCACAATAAACCACCGTTATTTGGTATTTTTATCGTTGAAGTTTTAGGCTTAGATCGCACCTATCAAGGGGTGGCTAGTCTTGGTTTTCGGCCCACGATTCACGGTGGCGATATCAAGCCCAAATTAGAAGTGCATTTATTTGATTTTAATCGCGATATTTATCGCCAGCATTTACGTGTTAACTTTCTTGCCAAGTTACGCGATGAAGAAAAATACCCTGATTTTGATACGCTGATCGCCCAGATTCAAAAAGATTGCGATCATGCCCGCGCTTGGTTCGCCGCGCGTTAACCCATTGAGTACAAAGAGACGACTATGAGCAATAAACCTGCTAACAAATATCCAGTCAATTTATTGGATACGCCGTTTCCAATGCGTGGCGATTTAGCTAAACGCGAGCCCGGATTTTTAAAGCAATGGCAAGATGCCAAGATCTACCAGCAATTGCGTTTAGCAGCCAAAGAACAAAATCGTCCAAAATTTATTTTGCATGATGGCCCTCCTTACGCCAATGGGGATATTCATATTGGCCATGCAATGAATAAAGTTTTAAAAGACATTATTTTAAAATCGAAATCACTCAGCGGTTTTGATACGCCTTACGTTCCCGGCTGGGATTGTCACGGCATGCCAATTGAGCACCAAATTGAAAAATTGGTAAAGTCAGATAAAGACGCCATTAAAGCCAATCCAGCAATTCACGCACAAATTGTGGCGTATCGTAAAGCCAATCAATTGGATGAAAAAGAAATCCATTTGCCAAGTTCTTTCATTCGCGAATTGTGCCGTGAATACGCGGCAATTCAAATTGAACGACAAAAAGTTGATTTTATTCGTTTGGGCGTACTTGCTGATTGGGAAAACCCATATCTGACGATGAATTTCAAAACTGAAGCCGACATCGTGCGTACGATGGGCAAAATTCATCACAATGGTTATTTGGTCAAAGGTCAAAAACCGGTGCATTGGTGTGTCGACTGCGGCTCGGCTTTGGCTGAAGCTGAAGTGGAATATGAAGACAAAGTATCCGCAGCGATTGATGTGGCCTTCCAAGTGGTCGATATGGCCGCTTTGTCTGCCGCCTTTGGTGGCGTTAATGTGGGCGAACAAACTGCTAGCGCAGTGATTTGGACCACTACGCCTTGGACTTTGCCTGCCAATCAAGCGGTTTCGGTGCACCCAGAATTCACTTACGATTTGATCGCAACTGAAAAAGGCTTGCTCATCTTAGTGCGTGAGTTGGCTGAAGCGGCCTTAAAACGTTATGACATTGATGCCAATGAAGTGATTGCGCAAGCCAAAGGTGAAGCGCTCAATGGTTTGTTATTACAACATCCATTCCTAGCCCGCCAAGTGCCGATCATCTGCGGTGAGCATGTGACGGCGGATGCGGGTACTGGCTTAGTGCACACTGCGCCAGCGCATGGTCTAGAAGACTACCAAGTCGGTCTTAAATATAAATTAGCGGTTGATAATCCGGTGGCTAACGATGGTCGTTACATCTCAACGGCAGAATTTTTTGCCGGTGAAACCGTTTGGAAAGCCAACCCTAAAGTCGTTGCCTTGCTGGAAGATCGCAGCGCACTGCTGGCCAACAAAAAACTAGAGCATAGCTACCCACATTGCTGGCGCCACAAAACACCGCTGATTTTCCGTGCGACAACGCAATGGTTTATTGGCATGGATAAAAAAGTCGGCGCTGAAACCTTACGCGACAAAGCCAATCGTGCGGTCGATGCCACTGAGTTCTTCCCTGCTTGGGGTCGAGCACGCCTTGAGGCGATGATTAAAAACAGCCCTGATTGGTGTGTGTCACGGCAACGCACGTGGGGCGTACCGATGACGTTCTTTATTCATAAAGAAACGGCCGAGTTGCATCCACGCTCGACTGAGTTGCTTGAGGAAGTCGCTAAGCGCATTGAAAAAGAAGGTATTGAAGCTTGGTTTAAGCTCGATGCGATCGAATTGCTGGGTGATGAAGCTGCGCATTATGAAAAACTAAAAGACACCATCGATGTTTGGTTTGACTCGGGTTCAACGCACTTTGCCGTCATTGCGCAACGTGAAGAACTCAACCATGGCGACGCAAGTCGCCCTGCTGCCGATTTGTATTTGGAAGGTTCAGATCAGCACCGTGGTTGGTTCCAATCGTCGTTAAAAACCGCTTGCGCAACAGTGGGCCATGCACCGTACAAGCAATTGTTAACGCATGGTTTTGTGGTCGATGGCAAAGGCATGAAAATGTCAAAATCCAAAGGCAATGTGGTTGCGCCGCAGCAAGTGATTAATCAAATGGGCGCCGATATGTTGCGCCTGTGGACGGCGAGTACCGATTATTCGGGCGAGGTGTCGATTTCAGATGAAATCTTAAAACGTACCACCGACTCATATCGTCGTGTTCGCAATACCTTGCGCTTCTTGTTGGCTAATTTATCTGACTTTACACCCGAAGATAAACTGCCAGTGAATGAACTACTGACATTAGATCGTTATGCTTTGGTTGAATTGGCCAAATTCCAGCACAACCTGACCGCATTTTATGACAAGTATGAGTTTCATTTGGGCGTACAAGAAATTCATCGCTATTGCGCCGATGAATTGGGTGCTTTCTATCTCGATATTATTAAAGATCGCCTGTATACGATGGCAGCTGGCTCACATGGCCGCCGCTCAGCACAAACCACCCTATGGTATATCACACAAGCGTTGGTGCGTTTGCTCTCACCGATCTTGTCTTTTACCGCCCATGAAGCATGGGATGTCCTGAAAAATGAAGGCAATGTTTTTGTGGGTGAATGGTTAACTCTGCCTGAAATTCATGATGCTGACACCTTGCAAGCGGCTTTTGCTTTGATTCGTGAAGTGCGTGCGAATGCGCAAAAAGACATCGAACTGCAGCGCGCTGAAGGCGTTCTTGGTTCAAGCTTACAAGCGGAAGTAACCATTCATGCGCAAGGCGAAGTATTTCAAGCGCTTGAGTCTTTGGGCGATGAACTGAAATTCATCATGATTACCTCGCAAGCGCACATCCAGCCCGGCACGCTGGCGATTGAAGTGGCTGCGGCAACAGCAGAAAAGTGTGAACGCTGCTGGCACTACCACCCAAGTGTAGGCTCGATTGCAGCACATCCAACGCTGTGTACTCGTTGCGATTGCAATTTGCATGGTGCCGGAGAGACTCGTCAATATGCCTAAGCGTTTTGTGCAATTTATATTGCTGGCTTTGGTGGTTTTATTCTTAGATCAAATCACCAAACATGCTGCCGAGGCTGCGTTTCAATATGCTGAGATATTAACCGTTATTCCTGGTTTTTTTGATTTAACGTTGAGGTATAACCCCGGTGCAGCCTTCTCATTTTTAGCTGACGCAGGGGGATGGCAGCGCTACTTTTTTACCGGCTTAGCACTCATTGTTTCGGTGGTTTTGGTTTTTTTAATCAAAAAACATCACGCCGAAACGCGATATGCGTTGGCCTTGTCATTGATTTTGGGCGGCGCCTTAGGCAATGCCATTGACCGTATGGTGTTTGGTCATGTGATTGATTTTTTGCTGTTTCATTGGAAAAATCAATGGTATTACCCCGCGTTTAATCTTGCCGATTCAGCCATCTGTGTCGGTGCGGTGCTAATGGTGATTGATAGTTTTAAAAAACCCGAGAAAACCACATGAGTATGAATATCATTTTGGCGCAGCCACGTGGATTTTGCGCTGGCGTTGATCGCGCGATTGCCATTGTTGAAAAAGCCTTAGAGAAATATGGCGCACCGATTTATGTGCGCCATGAGGTGGTGCACAATAAATTTGTGATTGAAGATCTAAAAGCCAAAGGCGCGATTTTTATTGAAGATTTATGCGATGTGCCGAGTGGCAATACGCTGATTTTTTCTGCGCACGGCGTTTCGCAAGCGGTGCGCGCTGAAGCGGCTGAGCGCGGTTTAAATATTTATGATGCAACCTGCCCTTTAGTGACCAAAGTCCATTTGGAAGTGAAACGTTTGCGCGAACAAGGTTTTGAAATCGTAATGATTGGCCATAAAGGCCACCCCGAAGTTGAAGGGACAATGGGCCAAGCGCAATCGGGCATGTATTTAGTCGAAGAACCTAGCGATGTAGCTCATTTGCAAGTGAACGATGCCAGCAAATTGGCTTATGTCACTCAAACGACATTGTCAGTTGATGATGCCCAAGTAGTTATTGAAGCATTACGAGCGCGTTTTGCAGATATCGTTGGTCCTAAAAAAGACGATATTTGTTACGCGACACAAAACCGCCAAGATGCAGTGAAACAACTGGCGCGTGATGTTGATATTTTAATTGTGGTTGGCTCGCCGAATAGCTCAAACTCAAATCGCCTGCGTGAAGTAGGCGCTAGCTTGGGGATTGATGCCTACATGGTTGATAATGAAACTGAACTCAATGCAGCCTGGTTTGAGCAAAAAATGAAAGTCGGCATTACCGCTGGCGCTTCTGCTCCAGACGTTTTAGTGCAACAAGTCATCGCTAAAATTAAAAGTTTTGGTGCAGATTCAGTCGTTGCAATGGACGGTATTGAGGAAAATGTTATTTTCTCTTTGCCAAAAGGTTTGCTGTCATAGGCTGGTTTTGGTACTTAAAATGCAAAACGCCGCGATTTTCGTGGCGTTTTGTTATTTAAATTGCGGAGCATCACTTTGGCTCAACTATAATGCGCTTACCTTTCGTGGCTAGAATCGACAAATGACCAAGCTCACCAATCCCACAGAAATCGCGCGTGAAACGCTGAAACAACTGGCTGTCCGGCGTATTTTGCCTTCGCCAGATCATTATGAAGCGATTTATCATGAAATAGCACAAACTCCAGACGATGCCCGCCTACACCCAGGGTTTAAAGAATTGGTGGCTGCGTTTGAGGCCTTACCGATTCAATCTCCTGCATTAAGTCGGCAGATCAGCCAAATTCGTACTTCGATTAGCACCGAAAAATGGGGTGAGCTGCCAGAACAAATATTTCGCATTATTAATAGCCAAAGTGGCCAAACCGAACTGACCAAAACTTGGTCTGATTTGATTCGTGAATTGATCCTGCAGTGGGATTTACGCAATCCAAGCTATCCGCCAAGTCGAAAAAAAGATGCGCTTGAAAAAGTGTTGCTCAATTTTAAGCAAGACAGCAATGTTCTCAATGAAAAACTCAGTGGCTTAGTGAATTCTTGGGCGGAAACTGGCGTTGCTGGTTTGGGCTCAGTGATCGAGCCAACTGCCAATGCAGAAAATACCGCAAACAGCAGCACTGATAATGTAGATATCCGTTGGCAAGAGTGGCGTGATGCATTTACGCAGGCCTTAGAGTTCGGGCTATCAGCACGTTTATTACATAACCCCGATTTACAAGCTGAAACCAATGCCATTGCTCAAGAAGCAAAAAGTGTAGATAACTCAGCATCCATGGAGAAGTGGCTGCCTCGTTTAAGAAAATTTTGGCTCAAGTTGGAGTTAGAAAACGATAATGAGCAGCGTTTATGCGACGGTCTAATGGGTTTACTTAGACTGCTAACTGACAATATTGCCTCAATTGTCATTGATGATGATTGGGTGCGAGGGCAAATTGCAGTTGTGCAGCACATCATGGCTCAGCCACTCGATATGCGAGTAATTTATGATGCGGAGATGGGGCTTAAAGAAGTTTTGTTTAAACAAAGTCAGGTGAAGCACAGTTTAGTCGAAGCACAAACCGTACTCAAAACCATGTTGACTTCATTTATTGATCGACTCGGCGTGATGTCAGAAAGCACGGATAAATATCACGACAAAATCAATCAATATGCGGAAAAAATCGACTCGGCGAATGATTTAACTAGTATCCGCCATGTCATGGAAGATTTGCTGCTGGACACACGAAGCATGCAATTGGATGTGCAGCGCTCTAGAGATGATTTATTTAATGCTCGAAAACAAGCCGACGAAGCCCACAGTCGCGTGATTGAATTGGAGCAAGAACTCAGCTCGCTGAGCGATAAAGTAAGGTCTGATCAGCTCACTGGCGCTTTAAATCGTCGTGGCTTAGAAGAAGCTTTTGAAGTTGAGGCGGCAAGAGCGGTACGCAATTCATCATCTCTGGCGATCGCACTGTTAGATATCGACAATTTCAAAAAGCTCAATGATTTACAAGGTCATGCCGTTGGTGATAAAGCACTGGTGCATTTAGTACAAGTCGTAAAAGATTTAGTGCGTCCGACCGATAGCGTCGCTCGTTATGGTGGTGAAGAATTTATTGTGCTGATGCCTGATACGGATTTAGAGGCTGGGGTGCAAGTGATGCAAAGAGTGCAGCGTGAGCTAACACGACGCTTTTTTACGCACAATAATGAAAAGGTATTGATTACTTTTAGTGCAGGCGTGGCGCTTTTCCATGCAGAAGATAGTCGTGATGCGGTTATCGAACGCGCCGATCAAGCAATGTATATCGCAAAAAAATCAGGAAAAAATCGAGTGGAGATCATGGACTAAGAAGGTATTGCTTGCAAATGCTTTTAAATTACGGCTTAGCAAGCAATACCCCACATAGAACTACGCAAATAGTTCTGCGTTTGTTGCGACCGCTGTTCCTAATTTAGCAACAACAATCCCTGCTGCGCGATTTGACCAATCCATTGCTTCTGGTAAGTCCAATCCCGCGGCCAGCATCAGTCCCATCGTGGCAATCACAGTGTCGCCAGCGCCCGAAACATCAAAAACTTCTCGTGCTTGGGTTGGCTTATGTACCACTTGCCCTTCTCGAAATAACGTCATTCCCTCTTCGCTGCGCGTAACGAGCAAGGCATCTAAGTTAAATTGGGTTCGCAATTGATTGGCTTTTTCGATCAAGTCGGCTTCATTACTCCACTTTCCAGCGACTTGTTTGAATTCACTACGATTAGGTGTAAGTAATGTTGCGCCACGATACGCTTCGTACTCATCCCCTTTAGGGTCCACTAAAACCGGCTTATTCATCGCGCGTGCGGCCAAAATCATTTGCTGCACATGAACTAAACTGCCTTTACCGTAATCCGATAAAATGACCACATCGCAATCAAGTAAAGAGGCTTTAAAATCATCTAGTTTGGCGGCCAAAATTTCATGGCTCGGGCTATTTTCAAAGTCGATACGAAGTAATTGCTGTTGTCTGGCCAATACACGCAATTTAACCGTGGTCGAGATTTCAGCGTCCCGATGCAATACAGTTTCAACCCCTTGTGCAATAAGTAAGCGCTCAAGGCTGGTGCCCGCTTCATCATCCCCAACGACGGATAGTAATTTTGCTTTCCCGCCTAAGGCGACCACATTACGTGCAACATTCGCCGCACCACCCGCTCGCTCATCCGTTTTGGTGATCCGAGCAACAGGTACTGGTGCTTCTGGTGAAATTCGCTCGACATCACCAAACCAGTAGCGATCTAGCATCACATCGCCAACCACAAGCACCTTGGCATTTTTAATTCGTTCAATCAACGTTTGCATAACTTAAACCAACTCTGCGTTAATTTGCTGCAAAGTTAAAATTGGATCAATACTCTGGGTAATTGGGCGTCCAATCACTAAATAATCTGAACCTGCTTGCATTGCAGATTTTGGCGTCATGATCCGTGTTTGGTCATTGCTATCACTGCCTACAGGGCGAATGCCGGGCGTAATAAGCTTAAAGTCTGCACCACAAATTTGCTTGAGTTGATTAGCTTCTTGTGCAGAACAAACCACGCCATCTAAGCCGCATGATTGTGCTAACTTAGCCAGACGTTCAACTTGTACGGCTGGCGCAGGCAAACCCATTTCTGCCAATTCTTCTGTACCCATACTAGTCAACACTGTGACAGCAATGAGAAGTGGTCTTTGTGGCAAAGCCTCTAGTGTATCTCGAGTCGTTTCTAGCATTTTACGACCACCAGATGCATGCACATTGACCATCCACACCCCCAAACTGGCCGCTACTTTACAGGCCTGAGCAACAGTGTGTGGAATGTCGTGAAATTTCAAATCTAAAAATACATCAAACCCACGAGCAACCAACTGTTCAACCAAAGCGGGCCCAGTTGCGGTAAATAATTCTTTACCTACTTTTAATCGGCATAAGCTTGGATTGACGCGATCAGCAAAAGCTAAGGCAGCAGCAGCACTTGAAAAATCGAGAGCGACAATAACACGTGGATCAAAATTCATAATTATTCCTATCAAGCTTTATATCTAATAAGTACCAATGCAATAAATAAACTACACGACTGAACGGCTTTTTCCGCGAACTGGGGCGTATGTTTCCCACTGATTGCAGCCTGGACAATGCCAGAAAAATTGCCGGGTTTTAAAGCCGCATTCACTACAGTAATACATACTGTAACTGCGGGTATTGTCGTGCAGTAGTTTACCAATGACTTCTAGCTCAGACTTTTGATCCGCTGGTGCGACCAATAAATGAGCATCTAATAGTTTTTTTAGCCCAGGCATGCTTGGATGTTCACGCAACCGTTCGCGAACAAAGTCATAAGCAGCATCAATGCCTGCTGTCGCTAGTAATTGTTCATAGATCAGATCAACAACATCTAATTCTGGATATTGCTGAACATAACGAATTAAAAGCGCAATCCCATCTGCAAGTTGATTTTTGCTATGGTAGGCAGCAATAAGATGCCTTGCTGCGAGCGCTAAATAATGAATATCTTGTGCTGGCATTTTAAGCCAATGTTCAATTGCTTCATCTGGCCGCGCTTCTGAAAGCGCAATTTCACCCAGCATCAGGCGTGCGCGCGCACTATGCCGATGCTCTTTTAAAGCAAGATTAAGTTCGTTAATGGCTTTTTCATTCTGATTTCGAATCAGGCTTTCTGATGCCAGCTCACAATAAAATTGGGCAATCTCATGCTGAAAGCTATTGCTTTCATCACGCAGTAGTTCGGCGGTTGCAATGGCTTTTTGCCACTCATGCTCTTGCTGATAAATCGCCAATAACTCTACGCGCGCTAACCGCGCAGAGTCGGTATTGGATAAATCATGCAAAATTTTCTCAGCGCGATCGAATAAACCCGATTTAATAAAATCAATGGCCAAATCTAATTGTGTTTGCTGTCTTTGTGACTCACTTAAGTCGCGACGAGATAGGATTTTTTGATGCATACGAATTGCACGTTCAAGCTCCCCTCTGCGACGAAATAAATGTCCGAGTGTCACTTGGAGTTCAATGGTTTCGGAATGATTCTTTGCAATTTCTATATAGATATCAATTGCTTTATTCATCTCGCCGGCTAATAAATGATTAACCGCTTTGAAGTAAGCTATTGGCAAAGAATGGCTTTCGGCAATAACGTGTTTAATGTCGACGCGAGCGGCTAGCCAACCAGCACCAAAGAAAATAGGTAGGATGGCTAGCCACCAAAATTGGATTTCAATCATGTATAAACGCTTTAAAAATTAAAGGGCATCACGCGGCGGTTCGAATGCGACGGTAGGAGGAGCGGTAGCAATACTATTTATGGGTTGACGCTTTTCTTTACGTAAAGCAACGAGTTCTCGTCGCAAGCGAATAACCTGACCTAGGCTTGCTAAAAGGCCAATCACTGCGCCAGAAACAAAAAATACTAATAGAATCAATGCCAGTGGTGCGTGCCAAGTATAATTAAAGAAAAAATTCAATGTCACTGGATTTGCATTGTGCATTGCAAAGCCAAATAGCATAACAAAGGCTATAAATTTAACTGCCCAAAATAAATATCGCATTATATTAAAACCTCCTGTTTTTGATATTGTAGCTTAATTACACATTATTTTTTTGGTTTAAGTACCCAACAAAAAGGCGACACTCGAAAGTGTCGCCTTTTTTATGCCACAATGAATTAAGAATTACGCATCAATATCAACACGTTCTCGTAATTCTTTGCCCGCTTTAAAGTGCGGAACAAATTTCTCCGGTACGGATACTTTCGTGCCCGACTTTGGATTTCGTCCAGTCCTTGGCGGGCGGTAGTTCAGGTCAAAGCTGCCAAATCCACGAATTTCGATACGTTGGCCTTGCGAAAGGCTGCGTGCCATCGCATCAAGTATCGTTTTTACGGCTAACTCTGCGTCTTTTGCTACCAACTGCGGATAACGAGCAGCAAGTTTCGCAATGAGTTCTGATTTGGTCATTCTAGCTAATACCCTTACTCAGCAGAGCCTGACAATTTAGCTTTTAACAATGCACCGAGGTTAGTCGTGCCTGCATTGTCATCACTAGAAGACAATTTGCTCATTGCTTCGCTTTGTTCAGCTTGATCTTTCGCTTTGATCGACAAGTTGATCGAACGGTTTTTGCGGTCAACATTGATGATGACAGCTTCAACTTCGTCGCCTTCTTTCAGAACAGTGCGGATATCTTCAACACGGTCACGCGAAACTTCAGTCGAACGCAAGTAGCCTTCTACATCATCCGACAAGGCAATTGTTGCGCCTTTAGCGTCGAGTGATTTAACAGTTCCCTTAACGATCGCGCCTTTGTCAGACGTAGAAACGTAGTTGTTAAATGGATCACCTTCCATTTGTTTGATGCCGAGGCTGATGCGCTCTTTTTCAACATCAATAGAAAGAACCATTGCTTCAACTTCGTCGCCTTTCTTGAAGTTGCGAACGGCTTCTTCACCAGCAACGTGCCAAGACAAGTCAGACAAGTGAACCAGACCGTCGATACCGCCAGCCAAGCCAACAAACACACCGAAGTCAGTGATCGATTTGATCGCGCCTTTCAGTTTGTCGCCTTTCTTGAAGTTTTCTGCGAAATCATCCCATGGATTAGCCATGCATTGTTTCATGCCGAGGCTGATGCGACGTTTGTCTTCGTCAATATCCAAGATCATCACTTCAACTTCATCACCTAAAGAAACAACTTTAGATGGGTGAACGTTCTTGTTAGTCCAATCCATTTCAGAAACGTGAACCAGGCCTTCAATGCCTTGTTCGATTTCAACGAATGAACCGTAGTCAGTCAAGTTAGTTACTTTACCGAACATGCGAGTGCCCGATGGGTAACGACGTGACAGACCCACCCATGGATCTTCGCCCAATTGTTTCAAGCCAAGAGATACACGGTTTTTGTCTTGATCGAACTTGAGAACCTTAGCTTCAAGTTCATCACCCACTGCCAATACTTCAGATGGGTGCTTAACACGACGCCATGCCAAGTCAGTAATATGGAGCAAGCCATCAATACCGCCCAGATCAACGAACGCGCCGTAGTCAGTGATATTTTTAACGATACCCTTAACAATCGAACCTTCTTTCAAGGTTTCTAGCAATTTCTGACGTTCTTCACCCAATGAGTCTTCGAGGACTGCACGACGTGAAACAACGACGTTGTTGCGTTTACGATCAAGTTTAATAACTTTAAACTCAACCATTTTACCTTCGTACGGCGTAGTATCTTTAACCGGACGAATGTCAACCAATGAACCTGGCAAGAAAGCGCGCAAGCCGTTGACCATAACAGTCAAACCGCCTTTTACTTTGCCAGAAATAACGCCAGACATGATCTCGCCGCGTTCGAGGCAGTCTTCCAACTCGATCCAAGACGCGAGGCGCTTGGCCTTTTCGCGAGAAAGCTTAGTTTCGCCGTAACCATTTTCAAGGCTGTCGATCGCAACAGGAACAAAATCACCGATCTTAACGTCGATTTCGCCGTTGTCGTTTTTGAACTCTTCCAACGGGATCAGCGATTCAGACTTCAAACCTGCATTCACAGTTACGAAGTTGTTGTCGATACCGACCACTTCAGCAGTAATCACTTCACCCGAACGCATTTCTTGACGGGTTAAGCTTTCCTCAAATAGGGCGGCAAAGCTTTCCATAGTATCAATAGTCATATTTAGTGGAAAATTCCATTAGCTAGTGTGGAATACACCAGCAGGTTAGTTAATCAATCCCGACCCACGAATATGGGGCGAGCATTCAAAATCAGCACATGCCAAAAACGAATCTGGCGATTATACGGAAATCTTCTTGCTCTATCAAGTGCTTAGAGCGTTTTAGTCGATTTATCACGCCACCAAAGCAAGACTTGATTTACTGCTGCATCAATCGATAAATTCGACGTTTCTAGTAAGTAAGCATCCGCCGCTTGAACTAGCGGCGCAACACTTCGTAAACGATCGCGCTCATCTCTGGCTTGCAAATCGGCAGTGATCACCGCTAAATCGGCCGGTTCGTTGCGAGTAAGCAATTGCTTAAATCGGCGCTCTGCACGAACTTCAGGTGTTGCTGATAAAAATATTTTTAATTGCGCATGAGGAAAAACGACCGACGCCATATCTCGACCATCAGCAACTAGTCCCTGTTCGCTAGAAAACGCACGCTGTCTTTGCAATAAGGCCACGCGGACTGCAGGCAAGGCAGCAACTTGAGAAGCGCCAGAGCCAATTAATTCCGAACGAATCTCGACTGAAACGTCGTCTCCCGACAATAAAATAGACTCACCAACAAAGACCACATCCAGTTTCGCGGCCAACTCAGCCACTGCCGCCTCATCAGTCCACAACAATCCAGCGCGTTGCGCCGCCAATGCCGTTAGGCGATATAACGCTCCCGAATCAAGATAAGCAAAACCAAGTTGATTGGCGACCTTTTGCGCGACCGTACCCTTGCCTGATGCGGATGGGCCATCAATTGCAATCACTGGAAAATGATTCATATTGTTCCTTAAATTAAAAAACCAGCGATAAACACGCTGGTTTTTTAATTATACGGACTCGCCACGCCTTACGTCGACGCTAAAATACGCTCTATTTCCTGCAACTCTGCCGAAGAAAAAGCTAAATTAGCAATCGCGCCAACGTTTTCGTCTAACTGTGAAACACGACTCGCGCCAATAATGACGGAAGTAACCGTAAGCAATGCCCACGCCAAAGCCATTTGCGCCAAAGTTTGCTCGCGCTGCATGGCCAATTCATTTAATTGGCGCAACTGGGCAAGGCGTGGTGTAACCGCATCGCCATTTAAAAAATGATTGTCGAGAGCCGCAGCCCTAGAGTCTGCAGGAATCTCATTCAAATAACGGCTCGTTAACAAGCCTTGCGCTAAAGGACAAAATGCAATACTTCCCATTCCGGACTCACTGAGCACTTGCGTTAACCCTTGCTCAATTTCACGCTCGAACATTGAATACTTAGGCTGATGAATCAGGCATGGTGTACCCAGTGCTTTTAAAATACTGGCGGCCTCTAAGGTTTGCGCTGGCGAATAGGATGAAATCCCGACATAAAGCGCCTTGCCTTGTCGAACGATCGCATCTAACGCGCCCATCGTTTCCGCCATTGGCGTTTCGGGGTCTGGTCGATGTGAATAAAAAATGTCGACATAATCTAAGCCCATACGCTGCAAGCTTTGATCCAAACTCGCCATCAAATATTTACGACTACCCCACTCACCATAAGGACCGGGCCACATTTCCCAGCCGGCCTTAGTGCTCACAATCATTTCATCACGATATGGACGTAAATCTCGCTTTAAAACTCGGCCAAAGGTTTCTTCGGCGGCACCAGGACGTGGGCCGTAATTGTTGGCCAAATCAAAATGCGTAATACCCAAATCAAAGGCGCGTAACAACATTGACCGACTATTGTCAAAGGGCTTGTTGTCGCCAAAGTTATGCCACAATCCCAAAGAAATTGCCGGCAACTTTAGGCCGCTATGACCGCAGCGGCGATAAGGCATTGAGGTATAGCGATTCCCTGCAGCTTGATAAGTCATTTTTTACCCTTTAACGGCTTACCCCACTCAATTCGAGCCAAGCTTGCGCGTTGAATGTAATTGGTTAAAGCGACACCGTCGCTCGACTCAACCAACTCGATTAAAGACTGCAATTGCTGCATATTGGCGCGCAAATCATTCAAAATTGCGCTTTGATTGGCCAGCGCAATATCACGCCACATATCCGGATGCGAACCGGCAATGCGAGTAAAGTCGCGAAAGCCACTAGCCGCAAAATCCAAACATTCAGCCGCATTGTAACGATCGAGCACTGAATTCATATACGCAAACGACAACAAATGCGGCACATGGCTAACTGAAGAAAAAATCTCATCATGCGCCAAAGCGCTCATTTGATACACCTGAGCACCACAGGCCAGCCACCAGTTGCGGACTCGTTCAATCACAACAGCATCCGACTCAGGTAACGGCGTTAACACCACCCGGCGCCCTTCATACAAACCAAATTGCGCCGCTGCCGCACCCGACAAATCTGAACCTGCAATTGGATGCCCTGGCACACAGTATGCCAACTGCTCAGGTAAATAGGCTTGATATAAATCAGCGACATCTTGCTTGGTGGAGCCACCATCGGTCACGATACAATCGGAAGACAAATGCGGGGCGATTTTTTGCATTAAAGCGCCCATTTGTCCTACTGGCGTACCGATAAACACCAAATCTGCACCTACGACCGCATGCGCTGCATCATCGCTGATGGCATCAACCACATTTAAATCGAGCGCACGCTGCAGATTGTCTAAATTTCGCCCAACGCCAACCACGTGCTCAACCAAACGGGCGCGTTTTAATGCCAAGGCAAACGAGCCAGAAATCAAGCCCGTACCCAGTAAAACCAATTTTTTTACTGCCTGCATAATTTAAAAACGCCAAAGTTTAAATCGTACGATTGAGCGCGGGAGCAATTGCGCGCAAGGTCGACAGCAAAGTCGTGAGTTGGCACAAATCAAGCGACTGATCTGCATTGCGCCAAGCGGAATTCGGATTAGGATGCACATCTAGCCAGATGCCATCAGCGCCAGCTGCCACCGCCGCCTGCGCCAAAGGTGGCACCAACCAAGACTTGCCAGCGGCACTACTGGCATCAACCACCACCGGCAAATGGGTTTCATGCTTTAGCCATGCAATCGTTGCCACGTCTAATACATTACGCCCTTCACTACCCAAGGCCCGCGCGCCGTGCTCACAAAAAACAATATGATGATTGCCACCCGCCGCAATATATTCCGCCGCCATCAGCCATTCGGCCTGTGTTGCGGCATGACCGCGTCGCAATAAAATTGGCTTATTAATCCGGCCTAATTCTTTGAGTAAAATCCGGTTTTGCATTTGTCCGGCGCCCACTTGAATCAAATCCACATCGTGCGCCATCAAATCATCGAGCATTTGCAAATCAACTAATTCAGCCGCAAAGGGCAATTTGAACTGACTGGCCACCGACTCTAGCAAAGATAAATTGTCGTGCTCATTGCCTTGAAATTGATAAGGACCATCGAGCGTTTGGGCAATATCGCCCCATAAAAACGGACAACCCAAGTCCACAATACCTTGCGCCAAAGCACTCATTTGCGCGGTATTTTCGATTGAACTACTACCGGCAAAGACTTGAATCTGCTGGCCGCCCAAAGGAACGCCTCGGATTTTAACTACAGAGCCCGCTGGATGGGTATCACGTGCAACGATACGGTACTGCTTGGTAACGCGGGACACCCGATCAACGCCAGGTAGCATTTCAAAACGCGCCGGATTGAGCGCGTCTTCGTCACCGATCGCGCCAATAATCACCAGTTCCGCACCCCGCGAAACATGTTCAGTCAAACCGGCGCTGCGAATATAGGCAATAACTGCCGTCACCTCAGCCTCACTGGCATTAAACTTCATCACAATAATCATGCAAGCCTCACGCGGATGTATTTAAAGCAAGGCTATGCTCAGCAAGCATTCACTGGCAATACCTCTATGCATTGAATATTAAATACTCAACGCTAAGATTGAAGTTTCACGCCTTGGCGCTTAGCAAAATCCAAGCTAAGCCACAGCTAAAGCGCAAATTAAGTCTCGTTTTTATTGATGCCGGCCCAAGCCACGACAAAACCCAGCAAAGCCATGCCAGCGGATAACATAAACACCAGCGCCCCGCCTTGCGGCCACAACACACCGGCCAAAATACCGCCTAAACTACCACCAAGACCAAATGACACGGCAATATTTAATGCCTGCCCTTTGGCTTGATGCGCGCCAGAAAAATGCCGATGAATATAACTCATCGTCACCGCATGATGGCTACCAAATGTGAAGCCATGCGCCAATTGCGCCACAATTAATAGCACAATAAAGTCAGCGGCCAAGCCAATCAGCATAAAGCGCAACACTGCCAGCATTAAACCGCATAAAAATATTTTTTTAAGCGTAAAACGCTGCGTAATCGACGGCATTAACCAAAAAACCGCAATCTCTGCAATCACACCTAAAGTCCATAACCAAGCAACAACTCGCTTGCTATAACCGTGCTCCACCATATAAATGGAATAAAAACTGTAATACGCCCCGTGGGCCAGCGCCATTAAAAAACACGCCAATAGCAAGGCTCTAACTTCTTTTTTGGCTAAAACATCAAAAAATTTCACATTGGCTAGCTGGTTTTTAATGACTACAGGCGCTTCGGGGACGTAAAAAGAATAAATCGCCAGACCTGCCATTACGGAAACGACGGCCATTGGCAACACGCCTACTCCGAAAGCCTCGATCAAATAGCCAGCGAGCAAAGCGGCAACAACAAAACCAATTGAGCCCCACACGCGCAGTCGAGCATACGCCCCACTATTGCCGGCAAGTAAAGTCATGCTGGTCGCTTCCACCAAGGGCAGCGCCGAACTCCAGAAAAAACTCGCGATCCAGACCGTAATCAATAAGGGCCAAAACGAATGCGTTAACAGCAGCGGCAAGAAAAAAACCAAACCCATGACGCCCGCCAAACGTAATATTTTTTGCCTTTGCCCACTGCGATCGGCCAACCAGCCCCATAGTGCTGGCGCATAAATTCGATTGATTTGCGTTAGAGAAGTCAGAATGCCAATTTGCCAAGCAGGAAACGACAGCTCGGCCAGATACAAACCCCAGTACGGAGAGAACAGGCCGTTAAAAGCAAAATAACAAAAATAAAACCCGGCGATCAGCAGTAATGCTTTTGACTTTTGCATGTCTTAGATGGGGTATGTAAATAGAGAGGAGTAATACAGATAACTAGCGAGCAATACCCTTGAAATCAACTATACGGCGTTAAGCGTTGACGTTACGCAAACGCCGTATGGCTTATCCATGCTCACGAAATTGCTCCGCAGCGACGCGTAGGTAATAAAACATCGACCAAATGGTTAAGATCGCAGCAATATACAGCGCCAAAGTGCCCAATAGCTGCGTCGACACCCCCGGAATCAGCGGCTCAGACCAAAGCAACAACACGATCGCAATCATTTGCGCCGTGGTTTTTAGTTTACCAATCAAATTCACCGCAACACTTTTGGCCTTACCCAATTGCGCCATCCATTCGCGCAAGGCAGAAATGGTGATTTCGCGGCCAATAATAATCACCGCCAGCCAACTTTCGGTTCGATCTAGTTGCACCAACAAGATTAATGCCGCTGCCACCATCAATTTATCGGCCACCGGATCCAAAAACGCGCCAAATTGCGAGGTTTGATTCCAGCGCCGCGCTAAAAATCCATCAAACCAATCGGTCACTGCCGCCAACATAAAGAGGCTGGCGCCAACCATATTTTGCCAAGCCAAAGGATATTCAGCGTGCGGCAATGAAAACACACCCACAAAAACGGGAATCAGCGCAACGCGCAACCAAGTCAGGAAAATAGGTAAATTAAATGGCATTAGGACACTTTATTAGCCGCGCAAAGCGGCGTGAATTTTCTCAGCAAGCGCTTGGTTAATGCCATCAACTTGCACTAACTCATCGACACTTGCAGCTTTTACTCCTTGCAAACCACCAAAGCGGGCCAGCAATTTTTGCCGGCGTTTGGGGCCAACGCCTTCAACGTCTTCAAGCGTTGAAGCGAGTCTAGCCTTGCCACGCCGAGCGCGATGCCCGGTAATCGCAAAGCGATGCGCTTCATCCCGAATCTGCTGAATCAGATGTAAGCCAGGATGGTCGCGGCGTAATTGTACCGTGTTTCCTGACTTGGGCACGATCAATTGCTCTAAACCGGCTTTGCGCGTCTCGCCTTTGGCCACGCCAACTAACCATGGCGTGGTCAAGCCAATTTCATTCATGACCTCGATAGCAATGCCCAGCTGTCCTTTTCCGCCATCAATCAAAATCACATCGGGCATCACGCCTTCACCCGCTGCAACCTTCTCGTAGCGGCGTAACAACACTTGCCGCATAGCTGCGTAATCGTCACCTGGCGTAATTAACGCAAAGCCATCTTTGGCTGAGCCGGAGTTATCGGTGCCAATGTTGTAGCGCCGATACTCTTTGGGTTGCATGGCTTGTCGATCATAAACCACGCACGATGCCACAGTGGCTTCGCCTAAGGTATGCGAAATATCAAAGCATTCTAAACGTTGCGTTTCCTCTGGTAAGCCAAGCGCTTCAACTAAGGCCGCCAAACGACTCGCCTGATCGGCTTGTTGGCCTTTTTTCTGCAGTATAGCCAGCTCAGCGTTGCGCTTAGCCATTTCTAGCCAGATACGTCGCTCACCATTGGGATTGACATTGAGCAGTACTTTTCTCGCCGCCTGCGCGCTAAGCAATTCAGCCAAGACCTCGCACTCATCTGGCTCTGGCGAACATAAAATCATCGTGGGGGTAATTCGGTCTAGATAATGCTGCGCTAAAAATGCATGAATCGCAGCTGCAGGCGTGTAGTCATCGGCATGACTTGGGAATAGGTTTTTGTCCCCCACATGGCGCCCGCCTCTGACCATTGCCAAATTGACACACAACATGCCCTCGCTTTCAACACAGGCCACAATATCCACGTCCATTTCACTGGTATTGGACGAAACAAACTGTCGCTCTTGTACCTGTGACAACGCTTGGATTTGATCACGCACTGCAGCAGCGGCTTCAAATTGCCATTCTGTTGCCAGCACTTGCATTTTTTCTTCGAGGGTATTGAGGACTTCGTTTTCTTTGCCAGACAAAAACAGCACCGCGTTATGCACATCCTGTTGATACGCCTCAGGCGTAATCAATCCAACACAAGGGGCTGAACAGCGTTTGATTTGGTGTAATAAACAAGGTCGAGAGCGATTGGCAAATACGGAGTCTTCACAGGTGCGCAGCAAAAAGACTTTTTGCAACAACTGGATACTTTCTTTGACCACATAGCCATTGGGAAACGGGCCAAAATAAGTGTTTTTTTTATCTAAACTACCGCGGTAATACGCAAGGCGTGGGCTAGCGTGACCGCTGAGCATCACATAGGGATAAGACTTATCATCCCGAAATAAAATATTGTAACGAGGACTTAAGGCTTTAATTAAATTGTTTTCTAGCACCAAAGCTTCGGCTTCAGAACGCACCACTGTCGTTTCAACAGTTGCCACTTGCGCCAACATTAAGCGAATTCGCGGGCTTTGATCATTTTTTTGAAAATAAGACGACACCCGCTTTTTAAGGCTTTTAGCCTTACCGACATATAACACCGTGCCATCGGCAGCGATATAACGATAAACGCCAGGCAAATCGGGCAAAAGACGTACGGTATCGACTAAAGCCGCTCTTTGCAGTTGCGCCTCGTTCAATTCGGGTAATTCAGCAGGCGAATCGATCATAAATAAGCACGAAGCAAATACAGCGGAATCATGGCAAAAACAGCAGCCAAAATATCGTCGATCATGACACCAAATCCGCCTTTAACATACTGATCCAACCAACGAATCGGCCAAGGTTTCAGAATATCAAACACACGAAACAAAACAAAAGCCAGCGTCCATGCCAATACGGTCGGCGGTGCAATGCAAAGAACCAGCCACATGGCGACGATTTCATCGATCACAATGCCGCCATAATCACTCACCCCCAAATTGCGGCCAGTTAGCTCGGCGGCCCAAGTGCCAATAATAAATGCGGGAATACACAGCAGCGCGATGGTCAGTGGTGTAAAAAAATACTGCAAAAGCGCAAACAAAGGAAGCGCCGCTAAAGTACCCCAAGTGCCTGGTGCAACTTTAGGCAAACCACTTCCAAAGCCCAGCGCAATAAAATGCGCTGGGTGCGCCAAAAGAAAGCGAAGATCAACAGCGATCTGAGGTTGTTTTTTCATTTAAAGTGATCAAAACCAGTAAACGGGGTCGCGATGACGTTCCCTGATGCATCAAATACTTGCACTAAGGGCGATTGAGGCTGCTGGGTGATGATTTCCCCGACCCGATACAAGGGTGTCGCCAAGCTTTGTCCAATGGCTAAAATTTGCTGGCGCTGCAAAGGCGATGCTGTAAAACAGAGCTCATAATCGTCCCCTCCTGCGAGCACGGCTTCTAAAGCCAGCGTGCTCGGGAGCGCCTTGAGTTCAGCGGCATATGGCATCAAATCGAGTTCAAGCCGTGCCGCGCATTTTGATTGCTCACAAATATGCGCCAAATCGCCCAGAATGCCATCCGACAAATCCAGTGCCGCACTTGCAATACCGCGCAATGCCATACCCAGTGCCAGCCGAGGCGTAGGCTGATCTAAGCGCAAATCACAGCGTTGGGCGATATCGGCAGGTAAAGCAATGCGACCCGTACGATGCATCACGGCCGCAGCGGCGGCACCTAAAGCGCCAGACACCCACACATCGTCGCCGATTTGAGCGCCGCTACGCAGCAAAGCTTGCCCGCTTGGAATCTCGCCGGCAATTTGAATTGAAATGGTTAATGGCCCTTTGGTCGTGTCACCGCCAACCAAAGACACCGCATGTTGATCGGCCAAGGCAAATAGTCCACGACTAAATGCTGCCAACCAAGCTTCGTCCATGGCTGGCAAGGCCAGCGACAGCGTAAACCAAGTCGGTTTTGCCCCCATTGCCGCCATGTCGGACAAATTAACGGCCAAGCATTTATGCCCTAACCGCTCAGGATCGGCATCGGCAAAAAAATGCCGACCCGCGACCAGCATATCCACCGAAATGGCCAATTGATGCTGAGCGGTGATCGACATTAATGCGGCATCATCACCAATACCTAAATCGGCATTGACCGCTGGGCGGGTAAAATATTTAGCGATTAAATCGAATTCATTCACAACATTTAACCCTGCCCAAGCAACTGGGCAGTTAAGGGGGATTTTAAATTAACGACGTTTTGCTGCCGCAGCAGCAAACTCTTCGGCGCGCACCAAAGCGGCCAACTTGTCGAGTACACCATTCACAAAACGATGACCGTCTGAACCACCAAATGTTTTGGCCAATTCAATCGACTCATTGATAATGACCGGATATGGTGTTTCTGGCATTGAAATAATTTCGAAAGCGCCAGTATATAAAATCGCCATTTCAACGATGCTAACTTCTTCCAATGGGCGCTCAACGTGTGGCTCAAGTGCTTTGGTTAAAGCACCGGCGTCTTTAATCACGCCAAACAAAATGCCACGGTACAAAGCTTCATCGCACTTGTTAAAATAAGAAGTACTGTTGTGAATAAAAAGATCAATATTATTGACCGTATCCCGCGTCATTAGCCATTGGTAAGTCCCTTGAACGGCAAATTCACGCGCACGGCGACGAGCCGATTTGGGTTTTGGACGAGGTGCTACGATGGCTTCAGTCATACTTGTAATGCCTTAATTAAATTAGCCGTTTCCACGACAGTGCGAGCCGCATCACGGCCCTTTTCTTTGATACGAATTTCTGCTTGCTCATCCGTGTCGGTAGTTAAAATCGCATTCGCAATTGCAATCCCAAAATCCAAGCCCACACGTGTTACCCCAGCGCCCGACTCATTGGCCACCAGTTCAAAATGATAAGTATCGCCTCGAATGACCGCACCAAGTGCAATCAAGCCATCAAAACGATCGCTTTCAGCCATGGTTTGTAAAACCACGGGAATTTCTAAAGCGCCGGCCACCGAACACAGCACGATATCTTGCTCGGCCACACCGAGCGCCAATAACTCAGTCAGGCAAACATCACGTAGGCCTTCACAAACGGGGGTGTTAAATCGGCTCATTACCACACCAATCCGCAATCCCGCACCAGACAAAACGGGTGCAATTGTTGGAATATTTTTTGACATTTTCATTTTCCTTCTGGGGCAATAAAGCCCGTAATTTCTAATCCAAATCCCATCATGCTCGGGATTTTACGCTCTGGTGACATTAGGCGCATCCGGCCAACGCCTAAGTCTTTTAACATCTGCGCGCCAATCCCATAGGTGCGTAAATCCCATTTTTGCGGCGGATTGAGCTTTAACTCAGGTAGCGCACGGCCCAAAAGATCGGAGCCCAGCTCGGTGCGATGCAATAAAATCACCACGCCTTCACCTGCGGCGGAGATGGCATTCAACGTCGCTTCAATAGACCAAGAGTGCGCAGATGAATCTAGATCAATCCAGTCCATCACCGATAATGGCTCATGCACTCGAACCAGAACCTCACGATCAACTGCAGGCTGACCTTTGATTAACGCTAAGTGCGTTGCTGCGGTTAATTTATCGCGATAAACCGCCAATTCGAACTCACCGGCCAAGGTGCGAATCATACGCCGACCCACACATTCGACCAGTGATTCTGTTTGACTACGGTAATGAATTAGATCGGCAATAGTACCAATCTTCAGTTGATGCGTTTTCGCAAACTCAAGCAATTCTGGCAAACGAGCCATAGTGCCGTCTTCATTCATGATTTCGCAAATGACTGATGCTGGGGTTAAACCCGCCATCATCGCTAAATCACAGCCTGCCTCGGTGTGTCCGGCACGAACCAGAACGCCGCCCGGTTGCGCCATAATCGGAAATACATGGCCAGGTGAGACTAAATCACTGGCTTTAGCACCAAAAGCAACCGCTTTTTGAATCGTCAGCGCGCGGTCATGCGCTGAAATACCGGTAGTGACCCCTTCGGCCGCTTCGATTGAAGCGGTAAAGTTGGTGCCAAACGAAGAACCATTGTTTTTGACCATCGTTGGTAAATTAAGCTGCTGGCAACGCGTTTGATCGAGTGTTAAGCAAATTAAGCCACGCCCAAATTTAGCCATAAAGTTAATGGCTTCAGGCGTCACAAAATCGGCGGCCAGCACCAAATCACCTTCGTTTTCGCGGTCTTCTTCGTCGACCAAAACCACCATGCGACCGGCTTTTAATTCGGCAATAATTTCATTAACAGGTGCGATCTGGCTCATTATTTTGACTCCAAAGAAACCATACGTTCAACATAGCGAGCGATCAAATCAATTTCTAAATTAACGCGCTGACCTGGCTCAATCGCCCCTAACGTCGTCACTGACAGCGTATGTGGGATTAGGTTAATCGAAAATTCACAGCCATCGATCACGTCACGAATCCAGTTAGTCGTTAACGAAACGCCATTGACGACCACCGAGCCCTTTACTGCCAAATATTTTGCTAAGCCAGCCGGCGCCAAAATAATTAATTCGCGATTGTCCCCCACTGAATCAAAACTGCGAACCAGCCCAACGCCATCCACATGTCCTGAAACCAAATGACCGCCAAGCATATCACCCAAGCGCATGGCTTTTTCTAAATTCACTGCGCCGATTGCATCTAATCCTACGGTGCAACGCAAAGACTCATCGGAGACGTCGATTAAATATTTGCCATTGGGTATTTGCTCGACAACAGTCATGCATGCGCCATTGTGGGCAATACTGTCGCCTAAACCGACATTCGATAAATCTAAATCACCCGCATCGATGGTTAAGCGTACGCCGCCATCAAAAGGCGTAACGGCTTCAATCTGGCCGATCGCTTGAATAATGCCTGTAAACATAAACGTCCTTATTTTTCCGGTTGAGCGGGAAAGACCAGCGGATTGGCTGCCTTGACGCGCTGTGACGACTTTAATTCATTGCAATGATTGCAAAAAAAGTTACTCGCGCCACATGCTTTTAACACTTCAATTTCCTTGCCGCAATCAGGGCAAACAATGATGGGTTTTGAATTCATTTTTATTTTCCTAACCATTCGGTTGCTGGATCAGTAAAACGCAGAATAATGCGCTGATCATCACCCACCATACGTCGAGCAATGTGCGTTGGGACTTGTTTTTGACTTAAATCACTCAAGCAAAACTGTGCCATCGCCTGCCCTTGCCCCAGCAATACCGGCGCTTGATACAGCCACAATTCGTCAATTAAACCTGCCGCAAAAAAAGCGCCGACTAAAGTACCACCGGCCTCAAGCGTCACTTCATTGCAACCGCGTACTGCCAATACGTCACATAGTGCAGCCAAATCAATCCGAACGCCGGATTGATCAGGGCACAAAATCACTTCAGCACCTGCTGCTTCCAAAGCCAATCGGCGCTCTGTCTCTTGCGCCGCGACAATCAAAACTTGACCCTGCTGTAAAATTTTAGCCGATACGGGCGTGCGCATTTGACTATCTAAAATCACCTTAATCGGCTGACGCTCAACTGGGAAATCACGCACATTGAGCTGGGGGTCGTCATGCAAAATCGTTGCAATGCCAGTGATCATCGCACATGAGCGGGCACGAATTCGTTGTACATCCGCACGAGCAGCAGGCCCCGTAATCCATTGGGACTGCCCATTACTAAGTGCAATCTGCCCATCCAAACTGGCGGCAACTTTACAGCGCAGCCAAGGCCGTTGACGGATCATCCGGCTAAAAAAACCTTGATGGTGCGTCAATGCCTCGGCAGCCATTAAACCATGCTCAACGACAATGCCATGCTCGGCCAGTCGCTGTAAGCCCTGCCCTGATACCAGAGGATTTGGATCCAATAATGCGGCAATCACTCGTGTCACGCCAGCAGCAATCAGCGCGTTGGCGCAGGGCGGCGTTTTTCCAAAGTGACTACATGGCTCTAAAGTGACATACGCAGTGGCACCTTGTGCGGCCGAACCCGCAGCACGCAGCGCCATCACTTCGGCATGCGCGCCACCGGCGGCTTGGGTATGGCCCATGCTGATTATTTGATCGTTTTTAGTCAAAACACAGCCAACACTCGGATTGGGCGAGGTGTTATTTTGGCCCAATTTGGCCTGATGCAGCGCCTGAGCCATCATAAGGTAGTCGATCGAACGCCAAGCCATGCCTATTCCTTGCTGACTTCACGAATGACGTCACGAAAATCTTCAACGTCTTGAAATGAGCGATACACTGAGGCAAAGCGGATATAGGCGACTTTATCGAGCTTGGCGAGCTCAGCGATCACCATTTCACCGATCTGTCGCGACATAATTTCTCGTTCGCCAACAGTCAGTACTTTTTGAATAATTCGGGAAATGGCTTCATCAACCAAAGGGGTTGGCACTGGGCGCTTGTGTAAGGCGCGCATAAAACTGGTGCGAATTTTTTCTCTTTCAAATTCAACACGCTGACCAGTTTGCTTCACTACTTGCGGCATACGTACTTCAGCAGTTTCAAAAGTGGTGAAACGCTTATCGCAAATCGCACAACGACGACGACGACGTACAGTATCCCCTTCGTCAGAAACGCGAGAATCCACGACTTGAGTGTCGGGTGAACCGCAAAATGGGCATTTCATAGCACGAAAACCTAAAAAGAACGAATAAAGAGCATCTTAAGCTGTTCATTTCATATTGAACAGCCAAGCCAAGGCACATTGGTAGTAATACGCTTGGTATATTAATCCAAGTCAACTGAGAATTGCCTTGGATTAATATACCTAATCTTGGTACATCAAAATGCAAAAAGGTGGTGCAGGTGCACCACCTTTTTTAATTGCGTGAAATTATACTTCGTAAACTGGGAAACGCGCCGTTAATGCTTTTACTTTTTCGGCAACCGCGGCCAAATTAGCTTCATCATTCGGGTTGTCTAATACATCAGCAATTAAATGCGCAACTTGAATGGCTTCTGCTTCTTTAAAGCCGCGAGTGGTAATGGCAGGTGCACCAATACGAATCCCCGAGGTTACAAATGGGCTTTCTGGATCATTTGGGATCGCATTTTTATTAACGGTAATGTGTGCTTTGCCCAAAACGGCATCCGCAGCTTTACCAGTCAAGCCTTTAGGGCGCAAGTCAACCAAGAATACGTGCGATTCGGTACGACCAGAAATAATCCGCAAACCACGTTCAGCCAAGGTTGCCGCCATGGCTTGTGCATTGAGCAACACTTGTTTTTGGTAAGTTTTGAATTCTTCTGTTGCCGCTTCTTTAAATGCAATCGCTTTACCTGCGATCACGTGCATTAGCGGGCCGCCTTGCAATGTTGGGAACACATTAGAATTGATTGATTTTTCAAACTCAGCTTTAGCTAAGATAATCCCGCCACGTGGACCACGCAATGTTTTGTGCGTAGTCGATGTTACAAAGTGAGCGTGCGGTACTGGATTTGGATAAACGCCTGCCGCGATCAAACCAGCGTAATGCGCCATATCAACCATGAAGTAAGCGCCAACTTTGTCGGCGATTTCACGCATACGCGCCCAGTCAAAACGCAGTGCGTAGGCTGATGCACCACCGATCAACAATTTTGGCTTGGTTTCTAGCGCAACGCGCTCCATATCGTCGTAATCGATTTCTTCGTTTTCATTCAAACCGTAAGCCACGATATTGAATAATTTACCTGATAAATTAGCTGGCGAACCATGCGTTAAATGACCACCATGACCCAGATTCATACCCATAATGGTATCGCCCGGTTTCAAGATAGAAAAATACACCGCTTGATTAGCTTGTGAGCCAGAGTGCGGCTGCACATTGGCGTATTCAGCGCCAAACAAAGCTTTTACACGATCAATAGCGAGTTGTTCGATGACGTCAACGTATTCACAGCCACCATAAAAACGCTTACCAGGATAACCTTCGGCGTATTTATTTGTCAGTTGCGAGCCTTGAGCCTCCATCACTGCTGGGCTAGTGTAGTTTTCCGATGCGATCAGCTCGATGTGTTCGTGCTGACGAACAACTTCGGCCGCCATGGCAGCGGCGAGATCAGGATCATACTGGGCAATGGTTTGAGACTTAGAGAACATGAGTTAACGCATCCGTATTCATCGTTAAAAGATGCGCAATTCTACCACGACATGAGCAACTTACAGCACTCCGATCAACAAAACATCTGCTCACATCAGCATGCATTCCTTTCATGCTCAGGTTTTTATATGCAAAAACTGCTTGATTTTACTCAACCAGAGCACTCGATCATCCGATAACACATCCAAAAACTCAGATAAACTTTTTGATTTAGCGACTGTAAATAGAATCAACAGCGTAATTGGAATACTCACGCCAATGAAATACCACAAGCGATTCCAGCCACTTTCTTCCGCCAAAGCAAATAGATTCATCCCCAAGAAACCGGTAATTGTCGTACCCACCAAACCTAAAATCGTCACCACGGTCAATCGAACCACTGTATCGGCTTGTCGGCGTAAGTCTTCATTTTCAAGGTATTGGCTCATTGCCTGCACCGATTCTCGTACGTCGGCATACAAGGTTTCGGTATCTAGCTGGCGTTTTAGCATCAAAAACAATTGGCTGCTGATGGCTTGGTTGGAAACTTCGCGAAACCAGTAGCGCTGTGTAAAACGCAAAAAAGCCGCCTGAAGCAGCCGCGTTTCACGCTTAAAATTGCGGATTGAGATTTCATCTTGCACATTGAGCTTGGCCAGAGCCACCGCTAGGCGATCAGAAAACATCAATAACGAAGCTTTGTGAAAGTGGGCGATCAATGTCAACAAAAAATATTGATGCCGAAATTGCCCTAGAGAGCCAGTATAAGGATCAACAAAAAATGGATTGCCCGCCATCCCCACCATCACAAATGCTTGGCCATTGCACATCAACCGTGTTGAGGCCATTGGGCTATTATTTTCAGGGATCCAAAATCGATCGTAACAACAATTGGCTTCAAAAGCCGCAAACACCTTACTAGAAAAAGGTAGCGCATCCATGTCACTCGGTCGACTAACCGTCCCTAAACGATAAAAATCTTCGTCAGACAGCACAAACGGGTTCTCAAATGACAAGTAAGCCAACATCGGCATTCGATGGTATTCGATTTGTCGGTAGCGTAAATCGCCTACCGCATTAGAATGATGCATCACCAATGGGCTGAGTAAATACTCCCAGTGAGAAGCCATTTTGGGGGCACAAAATTGCCCCATATGCTGCAAATAACCTGCTCGATCTTCGTAATCACTAGAAGCTATCACATCCCCGGCCGCATCGAGCCAAGCTACTTTACGTAGGCAACTCGTTGCTGTTTCGTTTTCGTCCCACTGCGCGGGAAAGGTACGACCAAAACGAAACATGGCATCTTGCACACGTCTGAGCGATAAATTGTCACCGCCCAATTCCAGCGCCAAAATAACGACATCCAGATCGTAAAAAAAATACAGGTCTAAATGAATCACTTTAAAATGGTGTGTTTTACCATCTTTAAAGACCATTAAGACCTGTTGAATATCTTTGCGTCGAAAGACATGCATAGGCGAGTGCCCATAATTAGCGGCATCACCTGCTTCGCTACGCCCTTCCCCGTACAAAAAACGCTGTACATAAGGCAAAAAAGTGACAAATTCTCGATAGTGCCGCTCTTTAAATTCGGCTGGGTCGCCATCAAACTCCGTTGGCCTGGGCTGCCAAGGCGAACCGGCAGCTGACATCGCCGACATCACTTCCCAATGACGCCCCATCGCACGGCTTCGCCCTCTAACTTCGGGCAAAGGCATTAATTGCAACGGCCAAATCAGAATTTGTCGATAATGCTTAACTACGATATCGGTGCTGCTGCCCATGATGTCTCCATGGCTGCAACACGCACCAAAAGCGGGATTACAGCCCTTTTACCGCATAAATCCATAAGCGGTACTTGAAGAGGTACCCATCACAGCACCGGCAGTAATTGCAACTGAATCAGCCAGCAAAGCTTTTTTCAAGCGGGGCAACTTGCCATCTTTATCTAACAAACCAGCGCGGTGTGAAACCCCCACTAAAGTGCCGGTGGTATCAAACAAATCGACAAAGAACAAAACAAACACCACGCCCAACAAGGCAACATCTAATGCGCCCATCAAATCCATCTGCATGAACGTTGGTGCCATTGACGGTGGGGCAGAAAACACGCCCTTAAATTCAGACAGACCCATGCCAATGGACAGTAAAGTCACTGCCAAAATTGAAATAATAATCGAGCCATGCACCTTGCGGTATTCCAAAGCAACGATCAAAAAGAAGCCAAAAATCGCCAGTAATGTTTGCGGCGCATGAATATCGCCCAACGTAACCAAGGTCGCAGGTGAACCAGTCACAACGCCGGCATTTTTCAGCGCAACAATCGCTAAAAACATACCAACACCAGCAGAAATGGCTAATTTAAGTGAATGTGGAATCGCATTTACGATCGCTTCACGGATTTTAAATAGCGATACGCAAAGAAAAATCACCCCGGAGATAAATACGGCACCCAGTGCCACTTGCCAAGAAACCCCCATCCCCAAAACCACGGTATAGGTGAAATAGGCATTTAAACCCATGCCCGGCGCAAGAGCGATAGGATAATTGGCCACTAAAGCCATAATTGCAGTACCCAATGCTGCAGCTAAACAGGTAGCGACAAACACCGAATTAAAATCCATCCCAGTTTTAGCTAAGATCGACGGATTAACAAAGACGATGTAAGCCATCGTTAAAAATGTAGTAAAACCTGCAATAACTTCGGTTCTTACATCGGTACCGTTTTCTTTTAGCTTAAAGAACGAGTCCAGCATACCTACTCCCTGAGATGTTTTTTAATTAACGAATAACAAAAGCGAGCACAAGGCTCGCCTTCTCTTTCAACTACACTTTTAACCCGCAACACCCATCAGGGCCAAGACACCTAGAATCGCAAAGACGCCAGCCGCAACAAATCGAATCATTTGCAATAAATGCATTCGTGCTGCAATCCAACTACCCAAGTACACAGCGGGCACATTGGCTAGCATCATTCCTATCGTTGTTCCCATAACCACCTGCCACAATGGGGTGTACTTTAAAGCCAACGCGACCGTTGCGATTTGCGTTTTATCACCAATTTCGGCAAAAAAGAACGCTATTGTTGTCGCAACAAAAGCCCCGTACGGTTTTACTTGTGATTCTTCTTCGCTGATTTTATCTGGCACCAAAGCCCACGCCGCAATCGCCAAGAAACCAAGCCCAACAATCCAGCGCAAAATATCGGCAGAAATCAAACCTGCCACCTGCTGCCCTATCCATGCGGCAGCAAAGTGATTCAAAACAGTTGCAACAAAAATGCCCGCCACAATCGGCAACGGCCGACGAAAACGGGCAGCAAGAATCAACGACAGCAATTGTGTTTTATCGCCCATCTCGGCAATAGCCACTACACCCGTTGAAACTAACAACGTATCAAACATAAACAGCACTCCGGATGGGCAGAAACAAGAAGTCATTGCGCGTAGCCCATCCAGGAATACGCGACAATAACTTCAGGTCTCGTCAGGCGAAGCAAAAAGCTCGCTATCTATGCCATGCGCTCAGCTGCAAATATGTTGACACAGACCCTGCTCAAACGCTTAGGCAATAGACCTAAACTCAGGCAGGCGACTACTCCCCCGAAGGGTAAGGCGGCATTTTAATGCTTTTTATGGCCTAAGTGCAAATCGGGGTTTACCCGCTAACGCAGAGATTGCAAAATACCGTCGCATGCATCTTCAATCAAATCAAGCACCAACTCAAAACCCGCATCCCCACCGTAATAAGGATCAGGCACCTCACGTTCAGTCGATTGAGTCGCAAAAGTCATAAATAAGCGCAGCTTATGCTGATGAGCAACTGGACAATGCTGTTTCAAGTAAGCTAGGTGACTTTTATCCATCGCTAAAATCAAATCATACTCAGCAAAATCCATGGCATTCACTTGCCTAGCGCGTAAAGAAGATAAATCATAACCTCGGTGTAAAGCATGTTTTTGCGCGCGACGATCGGGCGCCTCACCCACATGATAACTTTGCGTTCCAGCGGAATCGACTTCAATTTGCCCCGCCAAATGCTGCGACAGCACTTTATGTCGCAACACACCGTCCGCCGTCGGGCTGCGGCAAATATTACCGGTACAAATCATCAGCACTTTTTGCATCTGCTTGCCTCTTGTTATTGGCTTAACACGCCGGCACTCCCACCGTCAGCGCCAAACCACCCAAAGATGTTTCCTTATAGATATTATGCATATCCATGCCCGTGCGGTACATCGTCGCAATGACTTCGTCCAAACTCACCTTATGCTCGCCGTTTTCCATCAGCGCCAATTGTGCGACTTTAATCGCTTTTTCAGCAGCAACCCCATTGCGCTCAACACACGGAATTTGCACCAAGCCACCAACAGGATCACACGTCAGTCCAAGATGATGCTCCATACCAATTTCAGCGGCATTTTCAACTTGCTCTAAAGTGCCACCCAGTACCGCACAATATGCACCAGCAGCCATGGAACACGCCACGCCCACTTCACCTTGACACCCCACTTCAGCGCCAGAAATAGATGCATTCATTTTATACAACATGCCAATCGCAGCGGCCGTTAGCAAAAAATCCACCACACCAGCATCATTAGCGTTAGGCGTAAAATTGCGATAATACTGCAATACTGCGGGGATAATCCCTGCGGCACCATTAGTCGGAGCCGTTACAATTCGCCCGCCACTGGCGTTTTCTTCTGAAACGGCAATCGCATAAATCATTGGCCACAACATAAAATCAGCCCGACCCGTTAGCTGCATGCCAACCATTTTGCGGAAAATGCCTGGTGCTCGACGTTTTACGTGATAGCCGCCAGGCAACTCACCCTCACGAGTACAGCCATTATGAATGCACTGCTGCATCACATTGGCGATTTCCAATAACTGAGCGCGTACGGTTACTTCAGATTGAGTCGCCAGCTCATTGGCCATCATGATTTGAGCAATGGACTTGCCTTGTGTACGGCAATGAACCAATAGATCTGCGGCATTTTTAAACGGAAACGGCACTGTCGCAGATTCACGAGTCTGACCAAACTCAGCCTCGCTCACTACAAAGCCGCCACCAACCGAAAAGAACACATCATTGGCCAACTCAACATCATCGGCATCAAAAGCACGGAAACGAATACCGTTGGAATGCTGCTTTAAAAACAGATGCTTATGCAACTGAACATCACGCTGAAAATCAAAAGCAATCGGGTGCGTCCCCGCGATCAACAACTGCGCATCACTTTCTTTAAGTTGCTGAAAACGTAAACCAACGCGTTCTGGTTCAACAAACTTAGGGGTATCACCCTCTAGACCAACCAAAGCGGCACTAACAGAGCCATGCCCCTCGCCTGTTAAGGCTAAAGAGCCGTAAAAATCAACGGATACCCGACGCACTTGTAGCATTTTTCCTTGCGCGAGCAAATCATCAACAAACGTTTTTGCCGCGACCATCGGCCCCACTGTATGTGAACTCGATGGGCCAATACCAATTTTAAATAAATCAAAAACACTTAACATCATTCACTCCCGTTAGCAGGATCGCCACTAACTGATAAATAAAATGGATCAGGCGAGCGATGAGCCCGACTGATCCAGCAAATCAAAACCAACTGATTTAGTATCGGTACAAATTACAAATAACTACCGACAAAATCACCAACAATACCGACCAAACCCATCACAAAGATAAATCCAGCGGTTTTTGATTGATAGATAAACAAACGCGGAATTCGTTTCATCAACATCACAGGCATCAAGTACGCATAAATCGCAATAATTGGTGCCGACAAAGCGCCGATGATTTTTAGAATTGGTGGGTTGTAAACCGCCAAGAACCAAAGACCAATCATCATGACAATGGTCACGATCATATTGATTTTTTTAAGATTTAAATTTGCTTCTGCTGCTGGATTATTCCAAGTCATCACTCGAGTCGTAATCCCCACCAAACCTTCACGGGTACCGACAAAATGACCAAAATACGAGCTAGCAATGGCTAAAAACGCAATCAGTGGAATCAAATATTGCAAGAATGGCTGCGAAACTATTAAAGACACCGTTGTCAAAATATCAACGTTTTTCGCTTGTGATGCCGCCAACACTTCAGGTGACGTCGCCAACACCATCGAAAACACAAAGAACATCACAAAAACCAACAAAATCAATGAAGTCCATTTGATAATGCCATCGGTGCGTTTTACGGCTTCATCAGCAGCATATTGCGAACGATACGAAGCTGCTAGTGTTGAGCAAACTGGCGAAAAATTCATCGCAAAAACTAACACTGGGAACAATAACAGCATATTTTTAAACACATCACCCACCTCAAACGGCGCGCTTAAAATCGCTGTATTCCATTGTGGAATCATATAAATCGACAAACCAGCTAGCATAATGATCAACGGAAACGTCATCATCGACGTAATGCGAACCATGAATTTTTCACCAGCCAAAATGACACCGGTCAAACCAGCCAAGAGCAAAAAAGTCAGCACGGTGCGTGACGTACCGACAACGCCCAATTGATTGTGTAAGAAAGACTCTACGATATTGGTCACACCTGTGGCATAGCCCACACAGATGGTCACAATAGACAAGAAGTAAAGAATAGAAACAGCAAACCCGACATTACGACCAAGGTCATATTCAACTGCGCCAATAATGTCTGTTGGCTTAGGGCACGATGCCACAACCCGCGTAATCCCACGATGCGCAACAAACGTAATTGGGAAAATAATTGCCGTTAAAATCAACATCGGCCAAATCCCACCCAAACCAGCTCGGATAGGGAGGTATAAGATCCCAGCCCCTACTGCTGTTCCGAAGCACGTCAATACCCATTCCCAATCTTTACGATCTAACGACATATGCAACCCCCAAAATAATAGCGCCACACACTGACGTACAGTATGTAGTCGATGTGGGCGCTATTACACGTGATTCGCATAAATAAAACTGTGACAAATTTACATAAAAACCTTACATTCTGATTGGCGTTTGATTTTTAACAACAAACCCAAAATGGCTAGGGCTTTACTGTATATGATTTTGTAAGAAACAATGCGTTGCTTACTCTGCACTCAACTGCAACGCCCACATTTGGGCATAAACACCATCCAAAGCCAGCAATTTACGATGATTGCCACGCTCAACAATGCAGCCATCACGCATCACCAAAATTTCATCAGCATCCGAAATCGTCGACAAGCGATGCGCTACGACTAAAGTCGTTCGATTTAGAGAAATCGCTTTTAATTCAGCCTGAATCGCCTTCTCGGTATGAGAGTCGAGCGCACTGGTGGCCTCATCAAAAATCAAGATTGGCGGGTTTTTCAACACCGTACGCGCAATCGCTACCCTTTGCTTTTCACCACCTGACAATTTCAAACCTCGCTCACCGACGGTGGTATCAAAACCTTCGGGCAAAGCCATAATAAAATCGTAAATATGCGCTGATTTTGCCGCCTCAATCACTTCATCACGACTCGCCGTTGGCTTTCCGTAAGCAATGTTGTAGTAAATTGTATCGTTAAACAAAACGGTATCTTGCGGCACAATGCCAATGTGCGAGCGCAAACTAGCCTGCGTTAAATCACGCAGATCAACACCATTTATTTCGATTGCACCCGAATTCACATCATAAAAACGATATAACAAGCGCGACAAGGTCGATTTACCCGCACCACTGGCACCAACCACTGCGACTGTTTTCCCTGCAGGGATGCTAAAACTAATGTCTTGCAAGATTTGTCGATTTTGCTCATAGCCAAAATCAACATGTGAAAAGGTAATGGCCGCGCTCGGGGTTTGTAAGGCTTGAGCATTGGGTTTGTCTTTGATTTCAGCGCCTTTACTCATTAAGCCAAACATTTTTTCCATATCGGCTAAAGAATTCTTAATTTCGCGGTAAACAAAGCCCAAAAAATTCAATGGTGCATACAACTGCAATAAAAATGCATTCACCAAAACCAAATCGCCCAGTGTCATCGTGCCTTTAACCACCCCGTCGGCTGCCATACCGACCAAAAGCGTCACCCCTACGGCAATAATGATCGCCTGCCCGGCGTTTAAAAACGACAAAGAGACCTGATTACGCACCGCCGCGCCTTCCCATTGCTGCATGCTGGCGTCGTAGCGCTCGGCTTCCCAGCGCTCATTGCCGAAGTATTTGACGGTTTCATAGTTAATTAAACTATCAATGGCCCGGGTATTGGCATTGGAATCTAAGGTATTCATTTCACGGCGATAGCGCATTCGCCATTCGGTGACGCCCAGCGTGAATGCGATATAAATCGCCACCGTTGCAAACGTGACTGCGGCAAACCACCAATCGTATTTTTTAAGCAAAATCACCGCGACTAAAGCAATCTCAACCAAGGTTGGCAAAATATTGAACAACATAAAGTTCAATAAAAACGCAATCCCCTTGGTGCCGCGATCGATATCGCGACTCATGCCACCAGTTTGGCGCTCCAAATGAAAGCGCAACGACAAGCGATGCAAATGCTCAAAAACCTGCAAGGCCACTCGACGAATTGCACCTTGGGTGACTTTGGCAAAGACTGCATCGCGCATTTCACCAAACACCGCCGAACTCAATCGCAGTGCGCCATACGCCAAAATCAACGTCAGTGGCAGCACCAAGGCCTGATTTTGCACATCCAGATGGTCGACAATATCTTTGAGCACCAAAGGCACCGACACATTGGCGAGTTTTGCGGCAATCAGCAGGCTAAGGGCAGCAAAAACCCGAAACTTATATTGCATCAAGTAAGGCAATAAAGTGGATAAGGTTTGCCAATCTTTACGTGGTGGTTTTAAGTTTTTTTCTACTGTTGATGTCATTAATGCAGTGTCCGGGGCATAGAAAGAATAAATGGCGCAATCGTGGCTTCAAATTCAGTACCATCAGCCGCCATCATTTGATAACTACCGCGCATGGTGCCAACCGGGGCATTGAGCGTTACGCCACTGGTGTATTCAAAGCTCTCGCCGGGTGCTATTTCAGGATGTTCACCGACCACACCCAAACCGCGAACTTCTTGTTTCTGACCTTGGCCATCTTCAATCACCCAATGCCGCGCCATTAATTTTGCGGGTACATTGCCTTCATTGGTAATCGTAATTTGATACGCAAAAGTGTATTGCTCTGCGCTTTCATTGGACTGCTCAGCGAGATAAAACGGCCGAGCCGTAACGCTTATTTTGTAAGTGGCTTCCAATTTGTTTTCTCCGTATGTCTGCAATAGTTCGGGTCGATGTGGCAGTTTACCAGCGCGGCGAACGCATATTGAGCAAAGTCATCTTGTTTTCGCGTTAAACTGGCACACTAGAGCCTACTAGTGCCTATTTTTGCCTTCTTAGGAGCCGGATTTATGACTTATCGCATCGCCCCAAGTATTTTATCGGCTGACTTTGCCCGTTTGGGTGAAGAAGTAAAAAACGTTATCGCTGCTGGCGCCGACATCATTCACTTTGATGTGATGGACAACCATTACGTGCCTAATCTCACCATAGGCCCTTTGGTTTGCGATGCCATCCGGCCATGGACCGACGCGCCGATTGATGTGCATTTAATGGTAAAGCCAGTAGATCGCATTATCCCTGACTTTGCCAAAGCGGGCGCCAACATCATTACCTTTCACCCCGAAGCCTCTGAGCATATTGATCGCTCTTTAGGTTTAATTAAAGAGTCGGGCTGTAAAGCAGGCTTGGTATTTAATCCGGCAACCCCACTGCATTACCTTGACTACGTAATGGACAAAATTGACATGATTTTGCTGATGTCAGTCAATCCCGGTTATGGCGGTCAATCCTTTATCGCCGAAACTTTAGTCAAAGCACGGCAGGCCCGCGCACTCATCGATGCCTATACCGCCAAAACAGGGCGTGAAATTTGGCTGGAAATCGATGGCGGGGTCAAAGTTGACAATATTGCCGCATGTGCGGCCGCAGGGGTCGACACCTTTGTTGCGGGTTCCGCCATTTATGGCCAGCCCGATTACAAAACCGTCATTGACCAAATGCGCGCCGAACTGGCCAAGGTGGCGTAATGCAGCTGCTGCACAATCCACGCTGTAGCAAAAGCCGCGAAGCCCTAAGCGAACTAAGTGTACTAGGGTATACACCCGACGTTCGTCTTTACCTTGATAACGCGCTGAGCGTCGATGAAATCACGGCTTTATTGGCGATGCTCGACATCGCTGCGCTGGATTTGGTGCGGCAAAAAGAACCGCTCTGGGCTGAGTTATGCCAAGGGCGAGCATTAAGCGCAGCGCAGATTATCGCGCACTTAGCTGCGCACCCACAGTTGATCGAGCGGCCGATCTTAATTCACCAAGGCAAAGCAGCAATCGGCCGCCCTTTTGCGCGTTTACTCACTATTTTGTAAATCGATACGATCAATTCAGATTTTTGACTTAGATTTTTGCAGACATGAATGAGGCTTCAATGAGTATTATTGCTTGTGCATTTGACCTTGACGGCACTTTAGTCGATTCAATCCATGACTTGGCCCGTGCCGCCAATTTAGCCCGTGCCGACGCGGGGCTGTCCCCACTGGAAAGTGACCGCGTGGCGAGCTTTGTTGGCGATGGCGCGGCGAGTTTAGTAGCAAGGGTATTGGCCGACAGCCATGATGCAGAATACACTGGTAGCGATATACAGCGTGAGGGTATGCTGAGCTTTAATGCGCACTACCTTGCCGGACTACATATCGCAACGCGCTTTTACCCAAAAGTGCTTGCCACCTTACATTTACTACGCGAGCGGCAAATCCCATTAGCACTGGTCACCAATAAGCCAGAGCGTTTTACCCTACCCTTGCTACGCGAGATGGGCATCGACACGCATTTTGATGTGGTGGTCGCGGGCGACACCGTCAGCAATAAAAAACCATCGGCTGATCCGCTACTGTATGCCGCCAGCCGATTAAACGTCCCCACCAGTCAATTGCTGATGGTCGGCGACTCAATCAACGATGTACTTTCTGCCCGAGCGGCAGGTTGTCCAGTTTTAGCGGTGAGTTATGGTTATGGCAGCGACGTTGAGTCGCTCAATGCCGATGCGGTAATTCATAGCTTTGCTGATTTATGTGACTTTCTCGATCTCGCTTAAGCATCAACGTGCGGGCAAGCACATCACTAGCGTCAGCGAATTCAAGTTTGAACATCGAGGGTGATGAACAACTTAAATCGCTGACTATTGTTCCTGCTTACCGCCTGAATTGGGCATAACTGGCGGATTTAACGCCTGTAGCTTGCAAACCAATCAAGCAATGTCACACCAATGGCGCGTGAATTTGACGGTATTGTTCAGTTCACGCACAATTGGGGCTTACTCCTCGATTTAAATAGATATCAATTCACATGGCTTTTTACTCCGCACAGCAGCAATACGAAATTTTTGAATGGCGATGGCGTCGCTGATCTCGCGCGCAGACGCCCTTCTTCTATTCTATTTGGAGTAACACCCATGATTTCCCGCATCGAATTTGATGCCTTGGCCAGCCAAGGCTTTAACCGCATTCCGCTGATTCAAGAATTATTTGCTGATTTAGATACCCCGCTATCGGTGTACCTTAAACTCGCCAATCGCCCGTATTCTTATTTATTAGAATCGGTCGTCGGTGGTGAGCGATTTGGTCGCTATTCATTTATTGGCTTACCCGCGCGCACCCGAATCAAAGTATGCGGCATGCGCACCGAGCTGATTCATGATGATCTGGTCATTGAAACGCATGATGGCAATCCACTGGATTTTATCGAAAGCTACCAAGCCCGCTTTAAAGCACCACCAAGCAAAGGCTTGCCACGTTTTATGGGCGGTTTGGTCGGTTATTTTGGCTATGAAACGATTCGTTATATCGAGCGCAAACTCGCGCAATGCCAGAAAGACGACCCGATTGGCGCGCCCGATATTCAGTTATTACTCTCTGAAGAAATCGTCGTGGTCGATAACTTGAGCGGCAAACTGTATTTAGTGGTGTACGCCGATCCGCAGCAAGCGGGCGCATTTGACACTGCCAGCGCACGCATTCATGAATTAAGAATGAAATTACGTGAGCCGGCCAATATGGCGCTCTCTTTACCGACTGGCAATGTGGGCGTACCGGTGTCTGAATTTGGTGAAGCGCCGTTTAAAGCGGCCGTACTCAAAGCCAAAGATTACATCAAAGATGGCGATGTGATGCAGGTGGTGCTAGCGCAACGCATGAGTGCGCCAATGCACGCCTCGGCGATGTCCTTATATCGCTCTTTGCGCAGTATTAATCCATCGCCGTATATGTTTTATTACGATTTTGGCGATATGCAAATTGTTGGCGCGTCGCCAGAAATTTTGGTGCGACTTGAAGACGACACCGTGACTGTGCGCCCCATTGCTGGTACGCGAACTCGGGGCAAAGATCGCGCAGAAGATCTCGCGCTCGAGCAAGAGCTACTCGCTGACGAAAAAGAAATCGCCGAACACGTGATGCTGATTGACTTGGGCCGCAATGACGCAGGTCGCGTGGCACAAACTGGCTCGGTCAAACTCGTCGACAAAATGATTGTTGAGCGCTACTCCCACGTGATGCACATTGTGTCGAGCGTCGAAGCCAAGCTCAAACCCAAACTCAGCGCGGTTGACGTACTTAAAGCCACCTTCCCTGCGGGCACCGTTTCTGGCGCGCCCAAAGTACGGGCGATGGAAATCATTGACGAGTTGGAACCGACTAAACGCGGTGTTTATTCCGGCGCAGTCGGTTATCTGGGCTTTAACGGCGATATGGACGTCGCCATTGCGCTGCGCACCGCAGTGGTTAAAAACCAAACGCTGTATATGCAAGCCGGCGCCGGCATTGTGGCCGATTCAGTACCGCAAAGCGAATGGCAAGAAACACTCAACAAAGCCCGTGCAGTGCTCCGCGCCGCCGAGCTCGCTGAACAAGGCTTGGACGCTTAAAACCCGACGCAAAGACGCAAAGACGCAGAGGCACGGAGAATAAGCGATGCAATACAATGAGCTCAGCGAACAAGTAATTGGAGCTGCTATTGAAGTGCATCGGCATTTAGGTCCAGGACTTCTTGAGGGTGTTTATGAATCCGCAATGTTGCATGAATTAAGCTTGCGAAAGCTAAACACACAAAGCCAATTAGCACTGCCTTTGCATTACAAAGGAAAAGATCTAGCCACTTCATTTCGTATTGATTTACTGATTGAAAACAAGCTAATTGTCGAAATAAAAGCGGTAGAAACTATTCTGCCGGTACACAAAGCACAATTATTAATTATTTACGTTTAGCTCAAAAACCATTAGGGCTACTCATTAATTTCAACAGCGCACGATTGATAGAAGGCACGCATAGAATTGTTAATCATCTTTGATTTTCTCTGCGTCTCTGCGTCTCTGCGTTGAAAGGGTTTTACTATGTTACTGATGATCGACAACTACGACAGTTTTACTTACAACTTAGTGCAATATTTTGGTGAACTCGGCCAAGAAGTCCAAGTACATCGCAACGATGAAATCAGCATCGAACAAATCGAAGCTTTAGCGCCAAAATATCTGGTGATTTCACCCGGCCCTTGCTCACCTAGCGAGGCGGGCATTTCGGTAGCGGCGATCAAGCATTTTGCTGGCAAGCTGCCAATTATGGGCGTGTGCTTGGGGCATCAAGCGATTGGTGAAGCTTTTGGCGGTGTGGTTTTGCACGCCAAAACACTGATGCATGGCAAGGTATCGCCTGTTATCCATAACGATATCGGGATGTTCAAAGATATACCGTCACCGGTTACGGTAACGCGTTATCACTCACTGGCCATTGAGCGCGACACACTTCCCGATTGCCTTGAAGTCACAGCATGGACCACCGACGGCGAAATCATGGGGGTGCGCCATAAAACGCTAGCCATCGAAGGCGTGCAATTTCACCCTGAATCGATTTTGACCGAGCATGGCCATCAAATGCTGGCTAATTTCTTACGCGAATTTTCTTAACAAGCCTTCAACGCAGAGACGCAGAGGCACAGAGATCAATCATTAATCGTTAATAAGTCACTACTCAGTCTTATTGGGATGATTTTTTCATCACAATCAATTCACTAACGATGTCATTTAAGATTTGAATTTCTCTGCGCCTTTGCGTCTCTGCGTCAGGTTTTCTGTGGAAACAACATGATTACCGTACAAGCCGCACTCAATCGCCTGATCGACAATAACGAATTGTTTTACGATGAAATGCTGCATCTAATGCGGCAAATCATGTCGGGCGAAATGACACCCGCGCAAATCGCAGCGCTCTTGATTGGTCTGCGTACCAAGGTCGAAACTGTCTCTGAAATCGCCGCTGCGGCCACCGTGATGCGCGAATTTTCGACCAAAGTGGCAGTGCAAGATCAACGCCACCTCGTTGACACCTGCGGCACCGGTGGCGATGGCGCGCATACGTTTAATATTTCCACCTGCTCCGCTTTTGTTGCTGCGGCAGCAGGCGCCAAAGTCGCCAAACACGGCGGCCGATCAGTATCATCGAGCTCTGGCTCGGCCGATGTGCTCGAAAGCTTTGGCGTGAACCTCAATCTGACTGCCGAACAAGTCGGCCAGTGCATCGACGAAGTCGGTTTGGGCTTTATGTTTGCCCCCAACCACCACAGCGCAATGAAATACGTCGCGCCAGTGCGCAAAGAGCTTGGGGTACGGACGATTTTTAATATCCTTGGCCCGCTCACAAATCCTGCGGGTGCTGACAATCAAGTGATGGGCGTGTTTCACCCTGATCTTGTGGGTATTCAAGTGCGAGTATTACAAAAGCTGGGCGCCAAGCACATACTCATCGTCCATGGCAAAGACGGCATGGATGAAATCTCAATCAGCGGCCCAACGATGATTGCTGAACTCAAAGACGGACAAATCACCGAATACGAATTTGACCCACGCCAGCTGGGATTTGAACTTGCCGACATTAAAACACTGCACGCCAGCAATGCTGCTGAGTCCAAAGCGATCATCGACAGCGTCCTTAACGGTGAAACCGGCCCCTGCCGCGACATCGTCTTACTGAATGCTGGTGCTGCCATCTACGCCGCCAACTTAGCCGTCACCCTCGAAGACGGCATTAACGCGGCGCATGAAGTGATTGCCAGTGGCGCGGCGAAAGCGAAATTGGATGCATTAATTCGTTTTACACAGGCGCTCGCCTAAGCCGATAGCTTGACGTAGGGTGGGTTAGCCGCTTTTCGGCGTAAGCCACCACCTTAAAAATTTAAATATTGGCGGGTTACGCCTGTGGCTAACCCGCCCTACGAGTGAAGCCATGTCCGACATCCTAAAAAAAATCTGGGCGACGAAGTTTGAAGAAGTCGCTGCGGCTAAAAAACACCTTCCGCTCGCCGAAATCCGTGCGCAGGCGGAAGCCAATCAAGAGCACCGTGATTTTGTTGCGGCGATTCGTGCCAAACACGCGGCAGGCAAAGCGGGGGTGATTGCGGAGATCAAAAAGGCCAGCCCAAGCAAAGGCGTGATGCGCGATCCGTTTGTGCCGGCAGAGATTGCCGCCGATTATGCGGCCCATGGTGCGGCGTGTTTGTCGGTACTGACCGATGTGCAATATTTTCAAGGCCACGCTGATTACCTAAAAGCCGCGCGCGCGGCCTGCGCTTTACCAGCGCTGCGTAAAGACTTTATGGTCGACGAGTATCAGTTTTTTGAAGCGCGCGCTTGGGGCGCCGATTGTATTTTACTGATTGCCGCCGAGCTCGATTTAGCGCAAATGCGCGATTTTGAAGCGCTAGCGCATAGCCTAGGTATGGCGGTCTTGGTTGAGGTACATAACGGCAAAGAGCTTGATGCGGCGTTGCAATTAACCACGCCATTAGTCGGCGTGAATAACCGCAACTTGCGTACGTTTGAAGTCAGCTTACAAACGACGATCGACTTATTGCCACGGATTATTGATGCTGGTGGCAACCGAATCGCCGTCTGTGAAAGTGGTATTCATGCGCCCGGTGATGTGCAACTTATGCATGATCATGCGGTACATACTTATTTGGTGGGTGAGGCCTTTATGCGCCAAGCCTCACCGGGGCAAGGCTTAAGTGATTTATTTAATCCAATTTATAAATAAATTATACTGTATACAGCTCTAAGTTATTGTTGTTAACGCTTAGAGCTGTATACCCAATACGATTAACATCAAGGCGTCGCTAGCGACCAGGATTGACAGTACGATGCAGCATTGCATCGTTAGACTGTTTAAGTGACAAAGACATGGTCGTATTATTTATGACCGCCACCTTCACCCCCTTTGCCGCCACCACCGCTTTTGCCGCCGCCACTGCCGCCGCTATTTCCACCACTACTTCCGCCACTACTTCCACCACCACCACCACCACCACTACCACTACCACTACCACCACTACCGCCACCACTACCGCCACCACTACCGCCACTACTACCTCCGCTACTTCCTCCGCTACCACTTTCACCGGAGCCGGACGAGCCTTTTGATGAGGAATTAGAATGACTTGATTGATGGCCTGTCGATTGATGTTCGCCACTACGACTTTGATCAGCGCGACTTCTCCCTGCTGAATCATCCCCTAGCTCGCCAGATCGGTCTGATGGTTTATTGCCTGAGCGATGGCTCTCTTGTTGTTCTGGCAACGCGCGGCCATGTTCAATTTCGACACCTTCACGCGAGTGGTGCTCATTAAGCTGATGCAGCGCATGTTGCGATTCATGACTTTTAGACACCACAGAGCCTAAATTAAGCCCTAATCGATTTGAAATTGCGCCCCAACCCATACCTGAAGTACGCATTGACGACACTGAGCTCAGCGCCTGCGATAATGTGAGATTACTGTTTTTTTGCATCATCGCACTAGCCAAAGCCAGCGTGACATTCACATTGCCCCAGCCCATACTTTGCCCAGTACCAACAATCGTTGTACGACTACCATTGTCTGCAATCAACGTAGTCGAGCGGCCTTCTCTCAGCGCTTCAGCCAGTTGGGCGGCATTTCTTTTTGATCCTGCTAGTGTGGCGTAGGTACTGGCCATGGCATCCGCAACTTGTTTTGAATCTTGTTGCTGGCTCAGTTGATTGGTTTGCTGCGCGCTGTCATCCAAACGATCCGCCCATACCGGAAAGCTGAGCGCTAAAGCCGAAATAAACCATAAACGTTTCATCATTTGCTCCTCAACATAAGAATCAATACTGATTCAGTATGGCGCGCAGACAATGAATACCAGCCAGAAAAATTGACTTTAACAGCTCAAAGGTTTTCGTAAGGTAGGCGAAGAGAATTTAATCGAGTAGATGTGAGCGTATTGCGGCTTGCTGCTGCTGATTGATGCCCAAGACATGCTCAATATAGCGCGGTAGCGTGCCGGATATTTTTTTGACTTCATGCAGTGCGGCCTTTAGATAAGTCGCTTCCACCCCAAAGATTGCATTCAAAATGGCCACATCAGCGCCATTAGCGACGCAGCGCGCAATCATAGGCTGGTATTTACGCAACACATTGGCATTACTCGCCAAATAGTCGCGCAAAATCCGCTCGTGCGGCACGCCTAAAATCGTCAACAATAAAACCGCAGCCCAACCGGTGCGATCTTTGCCTGCAGTACAATGAAACAACACCGGATATTGCTGTTCATCGCAAAGTGAGCTCAGCCACTGCCTCATGACTTGTTGAGCGTGTGCATTATTGACCATATCGCGATATAGGCCGGCCATCAATATGGCCGCCTGCCCATTGCCTAGATGCAAGTCCAATTGCTGAGGATCGGCCAATAAGGCATCTAAATGCAGGGTCGATTGTTGTAAAGATTCGGCCAACACGTCGCCCGTTAAGACGTTAATTTGCGGCCATTTGGGATCGGGATAGCGCGCCACTTCGGCGGCAGAGCGAAAATCCCAGATGGTTTTAATCTGCAGCGCGGCAAATGCTGCTTGATCTTGCAGCCCAATCAGTTGGTCCGATCGAAACAAGCGAACAGATCTCACCACCCGCCCATCGCTGGTTTTCATGCCACCCAGATCACGAAAATTTGCTAGGCCGGCCAGCGTTAATGCTTTTTTGGGTGTTGGTACAAGCCGTTTTTGGCTAAAGAAAGCTTGTAATAGCTGCTTTGCCGCTTCGCCACCTGCGCCTTGTTCAATCCGCGTATGCTGATTTAAACGAGGCTCTAAATAGGGATTACACACACTACCGGCTGCCCCAGTTTTAGGCTCGGCGAGTGCATACACCACGCGCGCGATGCGCGATTGCAAAATAACGCCACTACACATTAAACACGGCTCAAGCGTAATAAACAGCTCACACTCGGGTAGGCGGTAATTGCCCAGATGCTGCGCAGCTTGGCGAATTGCCAGCATCTCGGCATGCGCACTCGGGTCGTGACGATGGATGGGTTGATTATGCCCACGGCCGATGATCTCCCCGCGATAGACTACGACAGCGCCGACTGGCACCTCGCCCAAAGCAAACGCCAGCTCGGCCTCTTGTAACGCCGCCTGCATAAAATCTAAATCGGTGTGACTCAAATCCAAATCCTTCGTTGGGTATACCGCTACAAGCAATCACCAGCACTGCGTACAAAGCAATACTCTAAGCCAACATCTCAGCAGCATGCTGGCGCGTGGTTTCGGTAATGTCTAAACCACCCAACATGCGCGCTATCTCTTCGATTCTGGCCTCGTGGCTTAATAATTCAATTGAGCTCACGACGCCCTCTTTACCTTGCTGCTTGGCCACTTGCAAATGCTGCACGCCGCACGCTGCCACTTGCGGCAAATGCGTAATACACAACACTTGCCGCGACTGGCCTAATTCAGACAATAATCGACCGACAATCTCAGCCACCCGGCCGCCAATACCAACGTCCACCTCGTCAAAAATCAGCGTCGGCACATTCGCTACTTGGCTGGTCACCACTTGCAAGGCCAAACTAATGCGCGACAACTCGCCACCCGAGGCGACTTTGGCCATCGCGCGCAGTGGCGATGCGGGGTGATTGGCCACTTGCAATTCAACTTGCTCCAAGCCGTAAGCTGCAGGATGGGCTAAAGGCTGCAAAACCACTTCACAGCGGCTACCCGACAAGGCGAGCACTTGCATTTGTTCGGTCACGAGTTCAGAGAGTTTTTTGGCGGCGCTAACGCGAGATTTACTTAAAGACGTGGCCAATTTGCGATAGCCACTTTCTGCCGCTAACACTTGTTTTCGCAGTGCGTCTAACCCTTCGGCACCGCCCAATTCTGCCAAGCGCGCTTGCCATTCTTGTAATTGCGGCAATAGTTGCGACGGGTCGATACGATATTTACGGCCCATTTTATAAATCGCGTCCAAGCGACTTTCAACTTCGCTTAAGCGTTCAGGATCGAGCTCCAGTCGGTCGGCATATAGGCGCAAAGCACTCACCGATTCGGCCAATTGCGCTTCGGCGCCAGCAATTAACTCTAAAGTATCGTTAATCGACGGATCAAAATCGGCCAATTGGCTTAGACGGTGCGCTGCTGTCGCGAGCCAGCTTTGGCAATTGTCATCACCGTCGCTCAATGCAATCAGCCCTTCTTGCACACCATCGATTAAGCCTGCCGCATGGTGCAAACGCTTGTGATCGAGCTGCAATTCAGGCCATTCACCGTCTTGCATATTCAGCGCCGCGACTTCGTCAATTTGCCATTGTAAGCGCTCGCGCTCGGTTTCAAAGCGCTCGGCATTTTGTTCGGCATCGTTAAGTTGCTGCGCTAGCGTATGCCAAATTTGATATTTTTTGGCGGTATCACGCGCGACTTGGGTGGTGCCAGCGTAAGCATCGAGCAAATCACGCTGCGCGTCATGGCGCAATAAAGATTGGTGGGCGTGTTGGCCGTGGATGTCGACCAAGAACTCACCGATGCCTTTAAGCTGACTCAGTGTCACAGGGCTGCCATTGATAAATGATCTGGATTTGCCATTGGCATCAATAACGCGGCGAATAATCAACGGTGCGCAGTCTTCGCTTAAACCTTGTTCAATCAACCATGCGGTGACGCCGCTTAAGGCTTCACACATAAATTCAGCCGACAATTCAGCGCGTTCAGCACCGTGGCGCACAACGCCAGCATCAGAGCGATCGCCAAGCAATAAACCCAGCGCGTCAATCAAAATGGATTTACCGGCGCCGGTTTCACCGGTGAGTACGGTCAAGCCGGCTTGAAAATCTAAATCCAGTTCACGAACAATGACAAAATCACGTAAATGCAGCGCAGCCAGCATGGTCTCACCTAAGTTAAAAGCTCAGAACAAGATCAAAGTGTACATTCGTTCTATAAAAATGGCGAGTGCTGGCCATTAAAACTCACCGGTAAAGCACGAAAATCCGCCAGAGTCGTACTCGAATCGCGACGACGGATATTGAATTGTTAGCGCTTTACGCCATTATTTACGCGCAAATGTGTAATCCATGATGCAAACTCAGCAAGACGTTGCAAAGCATAGCCTTACAGCAGCTTTTCACCCCAACGCAATTTGGCGCGCAGCATATCGTAATAGCTATAACCATGTGGATGCAAAATACGCAGTGAATTGGTGTAGCGACGAATCATGACGCGATCCATTTCATGCAATTCAAAATCCGATTGATTATCAAAATGCACGCGCGCGCCCTGCCCGCGCGTCAATAAAAACGCCACTTGAGCATTATCTGACACCACAATCGGGCGATTAGATAAAGATTGCGGGCAAATCGGCACCAAGGTAATGGCGGGTAGTGAGGGATGTAAAATCGGCCCACCGGAAGCCAGTGCATACGCCGTAGAACCGGTTGGCGTCGATACCACCAGACCGTCGGAGCGTTGACTATACACAAATTGGTTGTCGACAAAAATCTCGAATTCAATCATCGAACCAATTGAGCCGCGGCTAAATACCACATCATTAAACGCTAAAGAGGTGCTAATGGGCTGGCCATCGCGCAAAATCGTCGTTTCTAGCAAAATGCGCTCTTCGGGAACAAACTGCCCGGCAATCATATTGCTAACGGTGGTTTCCATTTCATGCAATGGAATATCGGTCATAAAGCCTAGGCGGCCTTGATTAATCCCCACCAAGGGTATGCGATAGGGAGCCAATAAGCGCGCCACCGACAACATGGTACCGTCCCCCCCTAACACCACAACCAAATCAGCCAGTTTGCCGATATGATCGCGTGATACTTTTTGGTATTCAATAATCCCATGCTCTTGGGCAATCTCTTGCTCGACCAATACTTTAATGCCGCCGCCTTCTAGCATGGCGGCCAAACGAGCAATCGGATCCCCAAGTGCGGGGGTATTTAAGCGGCCAACAAGGGCGATGGTTTTAAATAAGCTATGCATGACGTGTGGTTTTACACCAATAGTTTGGGTTTTGTTCGTGAAAAAAATCACATAACGCATTAATAACACGCCAGACAGGTTAAAATCCAGCGCTATGATGCTCAATGATCGATCCCACATCCTTTTAAAGACGCTGGTTGAACGCTATATCGCCGACGGCCATCCTGTTGGCTCAAAAGCGTTGTCGCAATATTCTGGCCTTGATGTCAGCTCGGCCACAATACGCAATGTGATGGCCGACCTCGAAAACCTCGGCTTGATTGCCAGCCCACACACCTCGGCGGGGCGCATTCCCACCGCGCAAGGCTACCGCCTGTTTGTCGATCGACTACTCACCACGCAGAACAGTGTCGCCCATGCTGCCTTGCCTGAGTTACTCAGCACTGAATTGCCCAACGATCATCCGCAACACAGCATTGCTGCGGCTTCGCAGCTCTTATCACAGCTTACGCATTTTGCTGGCGTGGTAACGCCCCCTCGCCGTAGCGAAGTACTGCTCAAACAAATTGAATTTTTGCCACTGTCGGATAAACGTGTGTTGCTGATTTTGGTAACGCAAGATGGTGAGGTGCAAAATCGCATCGTGCAAACCGAGCGCATTTTAGGTATCAATGAACTTAATGACGCGGCGCACTTTTTAAATCGCCATTGCGCCGGCAAAACCATTAGCCATTTAATGCAAGTGTTGCAACAAGATTTAGGCCAAGTTAAGCGAGAATTACTCGAACTGATGAATGCCGCCATGCAAATGGGGCAGGATTTAAGCCACGACCATATGGTGATAGCTGGGGAACATCAATTGCTAGGGCTGAATGATTTTGGCAGCAATATGCGACAAATGCGGCAGTTATTTGAACTTTTTGAACAAAAAAGCACCCTACTCAAACTGATGCAACTCGGGCAAAGCGCCGAAGGCATTCAAATTTATATCGGCCATGAATCGGGCATCGCGCCACTGGATGAATGCTCGGTGATTGCCGCGCCGTATCGCGTGGATGGCGAAATCGTTGGCACTTTAGGCGTGATTGGCCCGACTCGAATGGCGTATGATCGCGTGATTCCCATTGTTAACATTACAGCACAGCTACTTTCAAGCGCGCTGTCTCATTAAATTGACCTTATTCATGAAAAAAATCACCCTGGCCATCTTGGCGACCCTCGCGGTATCAGCGCCTTCTTTTGCGGATGATGAATTAATTAGCCGTCCAGAAGTGCAAAACTACATTCGCCAAACCGCCGCCACGCATGGCTTTAGTGAAGATTACCTCACGGCAGTATTGCAAGACGCGCAAACCAAAAATAATATCATTACGATTTTGGATCGCCCCTCCACCAGCCGACCTTGGCATGAGTTTCAAGCCAATTTTGTCAATAAAACCCGCATTAATAATGGCGCCAAATTTTGGCGCAATCATGCCGAGTTAATTAATGCCATTGCCAAGCAATACAAAGTCGCTCCCGAAGTGATGTTGGCGATTTTGGGCGCTGAAACCAATTACGGCACCTATACCGGCTCGTTTCGGATTGTTGATGCTTTAAGTACCATTGCGTTTAATTACCCACGCCGTGCTGCGTATTTTCAAAAAGAACTGACTGAGTTTTTCTTATTAGCGCAAGCAGAAAAACAAGATGCCGCTTCATTTAAAGGCAGTTACGCCGGCGCAATGGGCTGGCCGCAATTTATGCCGTCATCGTTCAGAAAATATGCACAAGATTGGGATGGCGATGGCCGCCACGACATTTGGAATAATCCTGGCGACGCGCTGGCCTCAGTCGCCAATTATCTAAACCAACATGGCTGGGTGGATCAAGGCGACACCTTTACCGCAGTAAATATGAATCAAGATCCAAGCCAATTATTGGCTGACAAATTTAATCTGCATTACACCGTGGATGAATTAATCGCCAAAGGCGTGGCACCGATTGCCGAAATCAACACCCAGCAACCGGCGGTGCTATACGCGCTAGAAACAGAACCGGGTTTCACCCAGCACTTTTTAGGCTTTAATAATTTTTACGTGATTACTCGCTACAACAAGAGCACCTTATACGCCACGGCAGTGCTACAGCTTGCCGATGAAATCAAAGCGGCGTATCTGCGTGGCGATGAGCCCGCCAAAGCAGCGGCAAAAAAATAATTATCTTTGTATTCGCGAGCCGCCTTGGCTCTTACCCGCTACGGGCATGAGCCAAGGCAGTCCCACAAACTGGTAGGTTACGCTTTAACCATGCGCTACCACCTGTATTACCCGCTAAGCAAAACCATATAAGCTCTAGATTAATATACCTCGCTCACTTGCTGGGTCATACTGATCAGCATTTTTTCCATATCCAGCGCTGATAATGGTTTGCTATAAAAATAACCTTGGGCACAAGCACAACCCATCTCACGCAAGATCTGCATTTGCGCTTGCGTTTCCACCCCTTCGGCAACCACATTCAAACCCAATTTTTTGGCCAAAATCACAATAGTTTCCGCAATCACCACATCGTCGGCATGCTCAGGAATGCCTTCAATAAACGATCGATCGATTTTTAAGGTATCTAGCGGTAGGTTTTTGAGTTGTGATAAAGACGAATAACCGGTACCAAAATCATCAATTGCCACTTTCACGCCCAATTGTTTAAGCTGCTGCAAAATGGCAACTGCTTCATTAATCCGCGTCATAATCAAGCTTTCAGTGACTTCGAGCTCTAATACCTGCGCCGGCAGACCGCTATTTTGCAGCGCTTGCGTTACTTGCGTCAGTAAAAGCTCGGGCCTAAATTGCCGCACCGACAGATTCACAGCAATTTGCGGCACCACAAACCCTTGCTGCCGCCAGCGCTGCACGCATTGACACGCTTCATTAAGTACCCAATCGCCAATAGGAATGATCAAACCATTCTCTTCGGCAAGCGGTATGAATTCGAGCGGGGAAATCAATCCTAATTGCGGATGCTGCCAGCGAATTAAACACTCCAAGCCCGCTAATTGCCCGCTCTTCAAATCAAACTGAGGCTGATACCATAATTGCAATTGCTGGCGCTCTAAAGCAAAACGCAGCGCATTCTCTAAATTTAAATGCGACATTTGATGCGCTATATTCATATCCACTGAATAAAACTGATACGTATTCTTGCCCATTTCTTTGGCGCGATACATCGCAATGTCAGCGTTTTTCATTAATTGTGCGGCTTGCCCAGCATCATGCGGATATAAACTAATGCCGATTGAGCCCGTCACAAAGAGCTCATGCTCACCCACTTGATACACTTCACCCAGCGCCAACAAAATACGCTCGGCAACCTGAATAATTTGCTCGTTATGGATCACATTTTCCAATAAAACCGTAAACTCATCGCCCCCCAAGCGTGCCACCGTGTCAAATTGCTTTACATTGCCTTGCAAGCGCTGCGCGACCACTTTGAGCAATTCATCCCCCACATCGTGGCCCAAAGTATCGTTAATGGTTTTAAAGCGATCCAAATCAATAAACAACAATGCAAAAGAGCGGCATTTGGTACTGGCTCGCGTTAAAGTTTGCCCGAGCGCCTCGTGTAATCCGCTGCGGTTGAGTAAGCCGGTCAGCGCATCATGCTGCGCCAAATGGCGCATTTTTTGCTCGGACTCTTTGCGCGTGGTGTAATCAGAAAAAACCGCCACATAATTGGTAATCTGATTATATTCATCACGCACCGCACTCATAGAAAGCCAGGCCGGATAAGCGCCACCGCCTTTGCGCCAATCTTGCACTTCGCCCTCCCAGTGACCAATTTGATGCAAACTAGCCAATTGATTCGATTGCAATACACTAAGCTGCCCTTGCTGGCGGCCAAAAATACGCGATGTTTTGCCAATTGCATCGCGAGATTGAAAGCCAGTGATTTTTTCAAATGCTGGATTAATCGCAATAATTTTGGCATTGGCATCGGTCAATAAAATACCTTCGCTGGCATGCTGAAAAATCTTTCCCGCCAAGCGCGCACCATTAATTGCGCGTTGATTTTCACGGCGAGAAGCAGTTAAAAAAATTGACGTTTGCAGCGCGATTGCCAATAAAAATAACAACCTGACGGTATGCACAATAGAATTTGTTTCACCAATATATTGACTACTGACCACCAGCAAAATGACTAAGGCAATAGCACTATTGGCAATTTGCCCGAGGCGCAATGACGACCAAACAAACAAAGGAAACATTAAATAGGCAAATTCTAGGGCATACACATTATGCCCTTGCAATAATAAAATACTGCCAGCAGCTACTACGGTAATGATTAAAGTTAATTCAATAATCCAGTTGGCATTAAGCAATTCTTTGTCGCTCAATACCGCATATATTCCAGGAATGATAATTAACAGACTTAATGATTGAGCTAGCCAAACCATTAGCCAATTTTGCAGCAACAAAGGCTGATGAATTACAAACTGCACCAAGGAAATAAAAATACTAGCAAATAACACATTGCTATAAATTGGCCCGGCCAATAATAAACGATGGCTATCGTTAATTTTAAATTCGCCTTCAGATACAAATAGTGGCATCAAACTAAAAACACATAGCGCCTGCGCCAGATTAAGCAAGGCCACAGTGGCAGCAAGCCATAATGTCGGCGTAGCAAGCTCAAGACCATAACAAATTGCGCCCGGAATACAGTAGAGTATTGCTTTGGGCCCCATTAGCAATAAGCCGGCCACGGCAATACCTAATTGCAAATTTAATGGACTAAACCAAGTGCCTTTGGGTAAGACACTGCAATCAATGAGGCCAGCCAAAAGATAGGCTAACGCCAATAAATAATATTTATGCTTAGATTGCGACATCGGCAATGGAAGATCATCAAAATGGAACGTTGATCAACATAAGCTTTTTGTACGTAGGATGTCTAGAAAATGTAGCTAATTTCATCAGACTACCAACAGCTACACGTCAGAAAATAGAAATTATAACGAATGATGTTCAGCCAACACGCCTAGTCCTAAACCGACATGCCCGCATAGATGCCAGCATGCATCACAAATGATCCCAAATAAAGACCAATCCGATCAATCACGTTGAATCAATGCTTCTGCATCCAAGCCAAAGGACGGTAATTCACTTAGTTTTTTTAAGCCTAAATCGGCGAGAAAAGTTGCATTGGTTGCGAGCAATTCCGGACGACCTGGCACCTCTTTATGCCCAATCACTTCTAACCAGCCACGCTCTTTTAAGGTTTGAATAATTTGGCTTGAGACCACCACGCCGCGAATTTCTTCGATTTCACCGCGAGTAATCGGTTGTTTATACGCAATAATCGCCAGCGTCTCCATGACGGCACGGCTATAGCGCGGTGGCTTTTCTGGATTTAATTGGTTTAAATAAATTTGCATTTCAGGTTTAGCGCGAAAACGCCAACCATTGGCGAGTTCTAATAATTCAATACCACGATCTTGCCAAGCCACCGCTATTTCATGCAAACATTGCAAAACAACCGCGGAACTCAATTCATCATTAAATATTTTTTTAATTTGCGAAACACGCAATGCTTCTTGACTCGTCAACAACACCGTTTCAATGATTTTAATTGCTTGAACTTGATCCATTTAAAACTCGCATAAAAATTTAGCGGAATAACCATCCGTTAATCGGTGTTTATTGCATTACGACGCGAATCACAAAGCATTCCCATCGACATTTATGCAATTTAATAACAAGGCGCATCGTCGCAGGCAGTGCATCGCGTATCGCACAATGTCGCCACAATGCAGGATAAACCGACTATACGATTTATTTGGTATTGAATTTATGTTGCAGCGGATTCTGCTCGAATTAACTGAACATAAACCGGCGTTAATACTGCATATTGCGTCACTGAAATCAATCGCTCTTTGACCAATTCTAAAATTGCAATAAAAGTCACTACCAATAATGGCACGCCCTGCAGCAAATCAAACAGCTCATTAAATTCATAATAACGGCCATTGGCGATAACTCGGAGAATATGCGCCATTTGCGCACGCACTGATAATTGCTCACTCGCAATCACATGATGCTGTACCTGTTTACTACGGGCAATTAAACCCAGCCAGGCGAGCTTTAAATCCATTAAACTCACATCAGGCATAAGGGCTGCACGCTCTGATTCGACATGAACCGCCACCCAAGTGAAATCACGCTCTGCTTGTGGCAAAATATCTAATGCTTGCGCGGCTAATTTCATTTGTTCATATTCTAATAGACGGCGCATTAATTCAGCACGGGGATCTTCTTCGTCCATAAAATCAACTTCGACTGCGGGCTTGGGCACCAAGAGTCGAGATTTAATCTCAATTAACATCGCTGCCATTAATAAATATTCCGCCGCTAATTCAATATGACACGCCTCCATCGCTTCAACATACGCCATGTATTGCGTGGTCACCTGTGACATTGGAATATTGAGAATGTCGATATTTTGTTTACGAATCAGATAAAGCAATAAATCGAGCGGACCTTCAAACTCAATCAATAAGACGCGCAATGCTTCTGGCGGGATATATAAATCAGCTGGAAACGCATGTACTGGCTCACCAAATACATGCGCTAACGGCGTCATAGGTAGATCGGCTGCATTCATTCGGGTTGACGCGGCGGTAAGGGTTGCTGCTCCCACGGTTTAGGTGGCGCAGCGGCAATCCAGCGCGAACGCGCCAGCAGCATTAAAAATCCGCACAATATGAGCAATATCGGCCACTGAATTGAAAGTGGCAATTGATATTGCTGGCGTAAAAACGTAGTAATTGCACCGGCAATCAGCATGGGACCCAAAACTATCGTGGATTTATTCACCCCTTCAATCGCCAACAGCGCAATCCCTGCGCTCATTAAACCAATAATGATAATCCAGCTCACGCTAGGAAAATAATCGAGCGAATTCATCAGCCAGCCCGCACCGATCACAATCAATACGACCGGAAAAACAATGCCTCGCATTGGCAACACCTACAAAACAATTTGAATTAAACGCATTACCATCGTCATTAATGGCACTAAGACATAACCTAAAATACCAGTTACCAATAAAGCAATGATAATGAAAAAGCCATAAGGCTCAACTTTCATTAAAGTTCGTGCTAAATTGGGTGGCAAAATAGAAATCATAATCCGGCCACCATCTAATGGCGGAATCGGCAATAAATTGAGCACCATTAAAATAACGTTAATTTGAATACCCGCTTGGCTCATTAAGGCCAATGGCAATTGAAACGAGCTACCTTCTAAGCCGCTGGCGGCAAAACGAAACAGCAAAGCCCAAATAAAGGCCATGACTAAATTGGCCAACGGCCCTGCTGCTGCCACCCAACGCATATCACGCTTGGGATTATTTAAAGCATGAAAATCAACCGGAACAGGCTTGGCGTAACCAAACAAAAAACCACCCGGCAGCAAAACACACAACAACGGCAATAACACCGTACCAATTGGATCGATGTGTTTAAGGGGATTAAACGTCATTCGGCCTTGTAAAAAAGCCGTGGGATCACCCAAACGCTTAGCCGCATAGGCATGCGCCGCTTCGTGTGCCGTAATTGCAAATAGCACCGGCAAAGCCCAGATTGCAATTGTTTGAATAATATTGAGTTCCATAACCGCCTTTATTTCCGTTTTAAAGTGCAAACGGCGTCACATCGCCTTTGCCTTGCCGAATCAGCGTTGGCACATCGCCAGAAAGATCAATCACCGTCGTTGGTTCCGTGCCGCAATAACCGCCTTCAATCACCAAATCGACTTCATGCTCTAAGCGATCGCGAATTTCCCACGCGTCCGTCATTGGATATTCTTCATTGGGTAACAATAAAGAGCTCGACAACATCGGTTCTCCGAGCTCTTCTAATAAGGCCAAAGCCACCGGATGATCCGGCACCCGCAAGCCAATCGTGAGTTTTTTAGGGTGCGAAACGCGGCGCGGCACTTCTTTGGTAGCCATTAAGATAAAGGTATAACTACCCGGAGTCGCCGCCTTGAGTAAGCGAAAAGCTTGATTATCCACTCGCGCATAGTTGCCCAGTTGCGACAAATCACGGCAGGCCAAAGTAAAGTGATGCTTATCGTCCAACTGGCGAATTCGACGAATTCGCTCAATCGCATCTTTATTATCTAAAGCGCAGCCCATGGCATAACACGAATCGGTCGGGTAAATAATAATCCCGCCTTTACGTAAAATATCCACCGCCTGTTTAATCAGACGCGCTTGAGGATTTTCAGCATGAATAGAAAAAAACTGTGACATGAGCTTCCAACTTATTAATAGGTATACCGCTATACAGCACAAGCCTTGTTAGCTAGCGCGAGATACATCTTGCAAAGGCTGTTTTAGCCAACGCTCCCACACAGGTGTGCAGCCAAAAGGCAGGTCGGCATTTAAGCCTGGTTCTCTCGAGCCCTCACCCGTGGCGTGATAATCGGTACCGCTAGAGCATTGATAATTAAAATCATTAGCCAAACGGCCAAATCGCGCCGCATCGGCAATGCTATGCGTACCGGAAACCACTTCGATCGCCTCGCCACCCATGCGGTGAAACTCGATTAATAATACGCGCAAGGTTTCATTACCTAAATCATAGCGCCCTGGATGCGCCAACACGGCAACGCCGCCAGCGCCACGAATCCAGTCAATGGCATCGTGTAAGCGCGCCCATTCATGCTCGACATAACCGGGTTTACCGCGCACTAAATATTTTTTAAATACTGACTTAGTGTCTTTGCAGCGGCCAGACTCAACCAAAAAACGGGCAAAATGAGTACGGCTAATCATTTCTGGATTTTCGGCAAATTTTTGCGAGCCTTCCAATACACCCGTCATGCCGAGTTTTTCCAAACCCTGAGCCATGCGTTCGGCGCGCTCAGCGCGGCCTGCGCGCACACTAGCGAGCCCAGCTAAAAGCGTCGGGTCATTTTCATCAAAACCTAAACCAACAATATGCAAGGTGTGCTTACCCCAGCTGACTGAGATTTCAACACCATTCACAAACTGCATACCCAACTCATCGGCCGTTTGCCGCGCTAACGGCAAGCCACGCACATCATCATGGTCGGTGAGTGCAAATAATTGGCAACCTCGTGAATGGGCACGGCGTACAACTTCATCAGGCGGCAATAAGCCATCCGAAATATTGGAATGACAATGTAAATCAACAGGCGTCATTGTGTTCTCTTAGTTTGAAACATTCAGCAAGCAAAATATTTGCTGCTTTGATAGTTGTATGCCAAAGATCGAATAAAGTCTTGGCATCGCTTACGCAGGAAACACCCCAGTAGACAGGTAGCGATCACCACGATCACAAACAATACTCACAATCACGGCGTTTTCGACTTCTTGCGACAAAGCCAGTGCTGCGCACAAAGCGCCACCCGATGAGATGCCAGCAAAAATACCCTCTTCACGCGCAAGGCGCCGTGTCATATCTTCGGCATCGGCTTGATTGACTTCCATTAAGCGATCAATCAAATCAAAATGACAAATCGTCGGCACATATTCTGGCGTCCATTTGCGAATCCCCGGAATTTGCGCGCCATCACAAGGCTGCACACCAACAATTTGAATGTCCGAGTTTTGTGCTTTTAAAAAGCGCTGCGTTCCCATAATGGTGCCAGTGGTACCCATACTGGAAACAAAATGCGTAATTGTTCCTGCGGTGTCGCGCCAAATCTCTGGGCCGGTACTTTCAAAGTGCGCCAGTGGATTATCCGCATTGGCAAACTGATCTAAAATCAAACCCTGCCCCGCTTGCGCCATTTGCAACGCCTGATCACGAGCCGCTTCCATGCCTTCGGTTAAAATCACTTCAGCACCGTAGGCTTTCATGGTTTGAATTCGCTCAATACTGGAATTTTTTGGCAGCAATAACACCATGCGATAGCCCATCACTGCGGCAGCCATGGCTAATGCAATACCGGTATTGCCGCTAGTGGCTTCAATCAAGGTGTCGCCAGTTTGAATATCTCCGCGCATTTGTGCGCGGCGGATCATCGACAAAGCGGGTCGATCTTTAACCGAGCCAGCCGGATTATTGCCTTCGAGCTTCACTAAAATCGTGTTAGTGGTATCGCCGGGAATACGCTTCAGTTTGACGAGCGGCGTATTGCCGACAAAATCTTCTAGATACTTGAACATATATCACTCCATGGGTCGCATGATTATACGCAAGCCCATGAAGTCTGGTTTATTTGTTACGCAATAGCTTCACTACAGCCAGCAAGACGCCAAATAACTTAACGCCATTGGCTAGTCGCGCCATCGACGGATGAGCCTTCGCTAAGATTTGCGCCAACTTACTGAGCATGCTTAATGATTGCGTATTACCCAACAGTGAGCTTGCCAGCGCCATTGGGCGACGAGACTCAAGCAATCGAGTTTCAAGCTGCAAGCGACACAGCTGTGAACGAAAGACCAGCTGCTGCTTTTTGAGCTCACGTTGCTGATTGGCCATCATGCTCCTCCTTCATCGAAGTTGCAGCATTAAAAGCAGCATCAATGAGCTTTTTGTCTTGAGCAAACTCCTCACTGGTTAATGGAAACGGGGTAATTAAATCGTGCATTAATTGGCGTAATTGTTTGTACGCAAACAAGCCACACAGCAAAAACACAGACCCAAAAGCGGCGCAAATAATAACCCGATATTCCCAAAAGCCAAATAGCAAGCCCAAACCTGTGAAAGTTAGCGCCATAATCAATAAAAAAGCGGCGGCAATCGCAAAACCAATCATCTGAGCGAGTCGATCAAACTCATCACGCAACTCAAGACCAAACAATGAAAAACGGGCAGCCACTAAGCCGCCCACCGTATCACGCCAAGATGCGCGCCGACTCATTTAGCGCCGAGCTGCCAAAAAGCCAATCAACAAGCCCACTGCGGCACCAACACCAACCGCTTGCCACGGATGCGCATGCACGTATTGATCTGTTTGCTGCGCTGCCACTTTGGCTTTATTTACTGCGAGCGCTTCAATTTCAACTAGACGATGTTTTGCATCGTATAAATTAGCGGCGATTTTTGCATATATCTTTTTTGATTCTTCAGGACTGGCATTGGCCGCTTCATTCATCAAATCGGCAGTTTCTTGCAGTACATCTTTAGTTTCATCAATTAGTACAGATTCACTTGCTTCAGACATAAATCGCCCCTTTAAATTAAAAACCAAAACAGAGTTATAAGAATAGCAGGCTGGCTCTTGCTTGCACAGGTAATATAAACAGTCAGCATCGAGTCATTTTCGGCAAATTAAATGCTAATTTAAAAACAATGAAAGGCCTTATTGCATACAACAGCCGCTTAGAATGCAAAAAAGCCACCTTCTACAAGGTGGCTTTTAAAATCAACGCGGCAAATTAAAACTTAAATCATGCCTTTTGATTTTAGCAATTCAAACATCGTTTTACCGATTTCTGCTGGGCTGCGTGTGTATGCAATACCCGCTTGTTCAAACGCTTTGAATTTCTCTTCAGCTGTTCCCTTACCGCCAGAGATAATGGCGCCAGCGTGGCCCATACGTTTGCCTTTTGGCGCAGTCACACCAGCGATGTAACCCACGACTGGCTTAGTCACGTAAGATTTAGCAAATTCAGCCGCTTCTTCTTCAGCAGAACCACCGATCTCACCGATCATTACGATTGCGTCAGTATCAGGATCATCTTGGAACAACTTCAATGCGTCGATGTGGCTCAAACCCGGGATTGGATCGCCACCGATACCGATACAAGTAGATTGACCCAAACCGAGTGCAGTCGTTTGCGCAACGGCTTCGTAAGTCAATGTACCAGAGCGTGAAACGATACCGATACGACCTGGGTTGTGAATGTGCCACGGCATAATACCGATCTTGCACTCGCCCGGAGTAATAATACCTGGGCAGTTAGGGCCGATCAGACGGATGCCCGCTTCATCAACCGCTTTTTTCACGTACAGCATGTCAATCGTTGGCACGCCTTCAGTGATACATACGATCAATTTAACGCCAGCATTCACCGCTTCTAAAATTGAATCTTTAGCGAAAGCTGCAGGCACGTAGATGACTGAAGTATCAGCTTGAGTTTGTGCCACTGCATCACGCATGGTATTAAACACTGGCAAGCCAAGGTGCTCAGAGCCGCCTTTGCCTGGTGTAACACCACCAACAACTTTTGTACCTACTTTCAACGCTTGTTCGGCGTGGAAAGTACCGTTTTTACCGGTGAAACCTTGCACCAGCACTTTTGTATCTTTGTTAACCAAAACGCTCATGGTCTTTTCCTTTGTAGTAAGTCAAAAGTTCTCTAGCGGCCTTACCTTATCTTGCCGTACTTGATGTACTGTCTGCGATTCGGTGCCTAGCTAGAAAACTTTTGTTACGTCACATATTCGTGCGGTGATTACAAGGCTGCAACAGCAGCAACGATTTTCTCAGCTGCGTCGTTCAAGCCTTGGGCTGAAACGAGTTTCAAGCCAGATTCATCCAAGATTTTTGCGCCAAGTTCAGCGTTATTACCTTCCAGACGAACCACAACAGGCACAGTCACGTTAACTTCTTTTACCGCAGCGATAATCGCTTCAGCAATCATGTCGCAACGAACGATACCACCGAAGATATTGATCAAAACGCCTTTCACTGATGAATCAGCCAAGATCAATTTGAAGGCTTCGATCACGCGCTCTTTAGTTGCGCCGCCACCAACGTCCAAGAAGTTAGCTGGCTGGCCACCTTTGAGTTTGATGATGTCCATTGTCGCCATCGCCAAACCAGCGCCGTTGACCATACAACCGATATTGCCTTCAAGTGCCACGTAGTTCAGTTCGAACTCAGACGCCTTAACTTCGCGCTCGTTTTCTTGTGACTTGTCACGTTGAGCTAGCAACTCTGGGTGACGGTACAAAGCATTTGAATCGAGGCCAATTTTGGCATCCACGCAGCACAATTCGCCGTTTTCACGCAGTGCCAATGGGTTGATTTCGAACAATGCAAAATCATTAGCGATAAACGCTTCAGCTGCACCCAACATCATTTTGGTGAAATGTGTTACTTGCTTGCCTTCAAGGCCAAGTGCAAATGCACATTCACGTGCTTGATACGGTTGCATGCCAACCAAAGGATCAACGGTTACTTTAATGATTTTTTCTGGCGTTTCTTCTGCCACTTTTTCGATCTCAACACCACCTTCAGTTGAAACCATAAATACAATGCGTTGTGAGCCACGATCTACCACAGCGCCAAGATAAAGTTCGCGCGTTACTGGGTACATGTCTTCGCACACCAATACACTGTGAACTGGCTGGCCTTCGGCATCAGTTTGATACGTGATCAAATTAGTACCGATCAAACGAGTGGCTTCAGCAGCTGCTTCTTCGCGGCTTTTAACCACTTTTACGCCGCCGGCTTTACCACGGCCACCTGCGTGAACTTGCGCTTTAACCACCGCAAATTTACCACCGAGCGCATCATACGCCGCAGCCGCTTCTTCGCCGGTTGTCGCCAAAATGCCGCGTTGTACTGGCAAGCCGTACTTAGCCAATAATTCCTTGGCTTGGTATTCGTGCAGATTCATCTCTATTAATCCTTTTCAAGGAGAGTGTTATTGTGAGGGTCAACACAACCCTCCAGAGGTACCACCGACGGGCGTCAATCACCCGTCAACAAATTAAGTATTGCCACAAAAAGCAGGCAAGGCGCGGTTAAGCCACCTATACCCCACCTTTTGCGTCAGCAATTACGAATGCAAACCACGCTTATCAACACCCAGCGCCGCTTCATGCAAAGCTTCAGACAACGAAGGATGAGCGTGAACGATACGGGCGATGTCTTCACTTGATGCGTTAAATTCCATCGCCACCACGGCTTCGGTAATCAATTCAGAAGCAAATGGGCCGATGATATGCACGCCCAAAATACGATCTGTTTTGGCGCAAGCGAGCATTTTTACAAAACCAGCCGTTTCACCCAAACCGAGTGCACGACCATTCGGGCCAAATGGGAACTGGCCTTTCTTGTATTCGATACCTTCGGCTTTGAGTGTTTGTTCGGTTTTGCCGACCCAAGCCATTTCTGGACTGGTGTAAATCACCCAAGGCACATTGTTAAAATCAATATGTGGATGCTGGCCAGCAATACGCTCAGCCACGGCAACGCCTTCTTCTGATGCTTTGTGCGCCAACATTGGACCACGAACCACGTCGCCCACGGCCCAAACATTCGGCAAGCTGGTACGGCAATCGCCATCCACAATCACATAACCGCGCTCATCAAGTTGCAAGCCCACTTCATCACTGGCTAGATTCCAAGTGTTTGGCAAGCGACCAATGGATACGATTAATTTATCGAATTCTTCTACATGCGCGGCACCATCAGCGTCAACATAATTGACTGTTACTGAGTCAGCACCTTTGTTGATTTCACCGATTTTGACGCTGGTATTGATTTTCAGGCCCAAATCTTTAGTGAAAATCTTATGCGCTTCTTTGGCAATCGCTTCGTCGGCGGCCAACAAAAAGCCCGGTGCGCCTTCCAAAATCGTGACATCAGAACCCAAACGTTTCCACACCGAGCCCATTTCTAGACCGATCACACCGGCACCAATCACGCCCAAGCGTTTTGGTACCGCTGGAATCGATAAAGCGCCGTCATTATCCAAGATCAAAACGTTATCAACCGGCGCTTGCGGCAGTTGACGTGGGGTTGAGCCCGTTGCAATGATGATGTGTGTGGTTTCAACCACTTCAGTTTGACCCGCATCACTGACTTCTAGCTGCCATTTGTCGCCAACGCGGCCCAAAATCTTGCCATGACCATGCAAGCTGTCGACTTTATTCTTTTTGAATAAATAACCGATACCTTGCGTAAGCTTGCTCACGATGCCATTTTTACGCGCCAGCATGGTGCCAACGTCAAACTTCATGCCTTCAACAGTAATGCCGTGCGCAGCAAATTTGTGCTCGATGCGCTCTACATTTTCTGAAGACTCAAGCAATGCTTTCGATGGGATGCAACCGACGTTTAAGCACGTGCCGCCCAATGAAGCTTTGCCTTCTTTGTTTTTAAATTCATCAACGCAAGCGGTCTTAAAGCCCAGCTGTGCGGCACGAATCGCCGCGATATATCCGCCAGGACCTGCACCAATCACCACAACGTCAAAAGATTTCGACATTTTGAATTCCATCCATAACCCGCATGGGTATATTAATGCAAACATTTAGGTATGCCGCAAGTAGCGGCATACCCTTAGATAATTACAAATCGAGCAATAAACGTGCTGGATCTTCGATGGCGTCTTTAATCGCCACCAGAGCCAATACCGCTTCACGACCATCAATAATGCGGTGATCGTAAGATTGCGCCAGATACATCATTGGCAAAGCAACGATTTGACCATTCACGACCATGGCGCGCTCTTTGGTGGCGTGCATGCCCAAGATCGCAGATTGTGGTGGGTTAATGATCGGCGTTGACATCATTGAACCAAAAGTACCGCCGTTCGAAATGGTATACGTGCCGCCTGTAAGCTCTTCAACGCCAAGCTTGCCTTCTTGCGCACGCTTACCAAAGTCTGCGATGGTTTTTTCGATATCAGCCAAAGACAATTGATCAGCATTACGAATGATTGGCACGACCAAGCCACGTGGGCTACCTACGGCAACACCAATATCAAAGTAACCGTGATATACGATGTCATTGCCATCCACTGAGGCATTAACGATTGGGTATTTCTTCAGTGCGGCAACGACGGCCTTCACAAAAAAGCCCATAAATCCGAGTTTAACGCCGTGTTCTTTTTCGAATTTATCTTTGTATTTGTTGCGTAAATCCATCACTGGCTTCATGTTCACTTCATTGAACGTCGTCAGAATGGCGTTGGTTTGTTGCGATTGCAGCAAACGCTCCGCAACGCGAGCACGCAAGCGGCTCATCGGCACACGCTGTTCAGCACGGCCATCGGTCGAAGTGGCCACCACTGGCGCTGGCGCAGCGGCAGCAGTTGGTTTGCTCAGATGATTTTGCACGTCTTCTTTCAATACACGGCCATCGCGGCCAGTACCGGCCACATCAGCCAGATTCACACCCGCATCAGCAGCCAGTTTTTTCGCTGCTGGCATGCCCACTACAGTGGCATCAGCCACTGCGGCCACTGGCGCTGCAGCAGCAGGCGCCGCTTGTGCAACCGCGGTGGTGTCGATACGCGCGATCAGTTGCAAGCTACCCACTGTTGCGCCATCCACTTCAAGCAATTCAACCAATACGCCGGCTTGTTGCGCTGGAATTTCTAGCACGACTTTGTCGGTTTCTAGGTCAATCAAATTTTCATCACGAGCTACCGCTTCGCCGACTTTTTTCTTCCAAGTAACTAAAGTCGCTTCTGATACTGATTCAGGCAATTGTGGCACTAAGACATCTACAATCATTTTTCATCTCCAGAGTTTTGGCCAGTTTAGCCATTACGCCACGCGCTGCGTGGCGTTGGATTTACAGTTTCATTGCATCATCAACAAGGGTTTTGAGCTGTGCATTGTGCTTACTCATATAACCCACTGCAGGCGACGCTGACGATGGACGACCCGCGTATTGCAATACTTGTTTTGCTTCGAGCACGTCTTCTAAGCGATGACGTAGTTGATGCCAAGCGCCTTGATTGCGTGGTTCTTCTTGCGCCCACATGATTTCTTTAGCGTTTGGATACTTGCTAAGTTCAGCTTTGAGTTCATCCGCTGGGAATGGGTACAGTTGTTCAATCCGCACGATGGCAATGTCTTTAATTTCGCGTTCACTGCGTCCTGCCAGCAAATCGAAATACACCTGACCCGAGCAGCACACCACGCGTTTAACCTTTTTACCATCGAGCTCTTGCGCTTCACCGATCACCGAGCGGAATTCACCATTGGTGAAATGCTCAATTGGGCTGGCAGCATTTTTTGCCTTCAAGAGTTTTTTACTCATGATGACAATCAATGGCTTGCGATAAGGACGCAACATTTGACGGCGTAGCACGTGATACATTTGCGCCGCTTCAGACAACATCACCACTTGGATATTGTGCTCAGCACACAACTGCAAGTAACGCTCAACACGCGCTGAAGAATGCTCAGGACCTTGACCGTCGTAACCGTGCGGCAACACCATAGTCAGACCACACAAACGGCCCCACTTGGTTTCACCCGAAGTAATAAATTGGTCAATCACCACTTGAGCACCGTTGGCAAAGTCACCAAACTGCGCTTCCCAAATCACTAATTCGTTCGGCTCTGAGCAGGCATAGCCATATTCAAACGCCAAAACAGCTTCTTCGTTCAAGATCGAATCAATCACGCGGAATGGTGCTTGGTTTTCCGACAGATTTTGCAGTGGCACATGCACGCCGTGATCCCATTTTTCACGATTTTGATCGTGCAAAACCGCATGGCGGTGATTAAACGTACCACGACCCGAATCTTCACCAGAAAGACGCACGCCATGACCTTCGGTCAACAAAGTGGCGTAAGCCAAATGCTCGGCCATACCAAAGTCAACTGGCGTATCGCCAGCAGCCATGGCTTTACGTTCGTTAATGATTTTTTCTACGTTGGCGCGCAGCTTAAAGCCTTCTGGTACCGCAGTGAATTTTTCGGTCAAGCGAATCAAATCCGCCTGTGGTACCGCAGTTACAACTGGCTGACGCCAGTGCGTGCCGAGGTATTTTGACCAATCAATAGCGTGTGAGCGCTTGTAATCTGTGAGCGTGGTTTTTTCAACGTGCTCACCACGATCCAATGCATCGCGATACGCTTGGATCATGCCATCCGCTTCTGCTGCAGTGACCACGCCTTCGGCGATCAAACGATCGGCGTATTTACGGCGTGCACCTGGATGTTTAGCCACTTGGCGATACATCATTGGCTGCGTTACAAATGGATCATCCGCTTCGTTGTGACCGTGTTTACGGTAACAAACCAGATCAATCACCACGTCTTTATGGAATTTCTGACGGTATTTCAATGCCGCATCCGTTACCAAACAAACGGCTTCTGGATCATCCCCGTTCACGTGGAAAATCGGCGCTTCAACCATCTTGGCGATATCAGTACTGTAAATCGTCGAGCGATTGTCGCGAATATCCGAGGTCGTGAAGCCCACTTGGTTATTGATCACTAAATGCACCGTACCGCCAGTACCGTAACCGCGAGTTTGCGACAGATTGAAAGTACCTTGGTTAGTACCTAGACCGATAAAGGCCGAGTCACCATGAATCAATAGCGGCAGCACTTGATCGCCCACCGTATCGTGGCGACGATGTTGCCGTGCACGCACTGAGCCTTCAACCACTGGGTTAACGATCTCTAAATGCGATGGATTAAACGCCAAGGTTAAATGCAATGGACCACCAACCGTTGGGATGTCCGAGCTAAAGCCCATGTGGTATTTCACATCACCCGATGCCAACGAGGTATCGTAACGGCCTTCAAATTCGCCAAACAAATCACGCGGTTGCTTGCCCAAGATATTGACTAGCATATTCAAGCGGCCACGATGCGCCATGCCGATGACCATTTCTTGCACGCCAGCCGCACCAGCGGCTTGTGCTAAATAGTCCACCGCTGGGATCATCGAGTCGCCGCCTTCGAGCGAGAAGCGTTTTTGACCGACATATTTTTTATGCAAATACTGCTCAAGCGTTTCTGCGGCAGTCACTTGCTTGAGAATGCGTTTTTTCTGCTCGACATTAAAGCTCGGTTGCGAACGGCTTGATTCAAAGAACTCTTGCACCCAGTTGCGCTCTTCCGCATCGGTAATGTGCATGTATTCCAAGCCAATATTGCCGCAATAAGTTTGCTTTAAAAACCCCAGCACTTCTGTAGGCGTTGCGCGCTCTAATCCGGCGATATTGGTGCCCAACTTCACCGCCATATCACTATCAGATAGGTTGTAAGTTTTAGGATCCAATTGTGGCATCGCCACTTTATCCATTCTTTCCAAAGGATCTAAGCTAGCGCCGCGGCTACCCATAATGCGGTACGCTGAAATCAAACGCAGTAAGTTGACTTGGCGTTCAATTGCGCCTTCATCGGCAACGCCAGCAGCACGAATTGGCTGCTTGGCTAACTGCCGAAATGACTCTTCAATCGGTGCACGCGCAATATCACGCGTGGTATTGCCGCTACTGAGTTGCAGTTTGTCAAAATACGCCCGCCATTCTGCGTCTACCGAAGTGGGGTCAAATAAATACTGTTCGTAAAGATCTTCTACGAAAGGTGCGTTGCCGCCAAAAAGCTGAGAATTTGTTTCGAGTTCTTTCATCATTGCCGTGTATCCAGTTTTATCCGCCTAAGCTTTGCAAGTTGATGCACCTAGGCCGGTCAATGCTGCTACGCCCTCATGGGGTACATAAGGGCGCAGGAACGGGGTCTTAGCCGCGTTGATCAATAGGTACAAAATCGCGTTTTTGCGCGCCAGTGTATTGCTGACGTGGACGACCGATTTTCATACCAGGATCAGAAATCATTTCATTCCAGTGGCTAATCCAACCTACAGTGCGCGCCAAGGCGAAAATCACTGTAAACATTGGTACTGGAATACCCAAGGCCGACTGAACGATGCCTGAATAGAAATCAACGTTTGGATAAAGTTTACGCTCGATGAAGTACGGATCTTCCAGCGCGATTTTTTCCAATTCCATCGCCAATTTGAATTTCGGATCGTCTTGCAAGCCCATTTCAGCCAATACTTCGTGGCAGATACGGCGCATCACATTAGCGCGTGGGTCGGTGTTTTTGTAAACACGGTGACCAAAGCCCATCAATTTATGCGTTTTAGCTTTCACGCCATCCATAAAGGCTGGTACGTTTTCAACTGAACCGATTTCGTCCAGCATCACCAATACGGCTTCGTTGGCGCCGCCGTGTGATGGGCCCCAAAGACACGCGATACCTGCTGCGATACAGGCAAACGGATTGGCGCCTGAGGAACCTGCCAAACGCACGGTTGAAGTCGATGCATTTTGCTCGTGATCGGCATGCAAGGTGAAAATCACATCCAGCGCGCGCACCAAAACTGGGTTGGGCACATATGGCTCGCAGGGTGTTGAGAACATCATGTGCATGAAGTTGGCGGTGTAGCTCAAATCATTACGTGGGTAAACGAATGGCAAGCCTTGGTTGTAGCGGTAGCACATGGCGGCTACGGTTGGGATTTTAGAAATCAAACGGAACATCGCTACTTTGCGGTGTTCTTCGTTATTGATGTCCAAACTGTCTTGGTAGAACGCAGACAAAGCGCCAACCACACCCACCATCATCGCCATAGGATGCGCGTCACGGCGGAAGCCATTAAAGAAGCGCGTCAATTGGTCGTGAATCATCGTGTGACTCATGACGGTTTTTTGAAAGCCGGCTTTTTCTGCTGCTGTTGGCAATTCACCATTGATCAACAAGTAGCAGACTTCGAGGTAATCTGAATCTTCTGCCAATTGTTCGATGGGATAGCCACGATAGTACAACTGCCCTAAATCACCATCGATGAAAGTGATTTTGGATTCGCAACTTGAAGTTGCTAAAAAACCTGGGTCGAAGGTAAACATCCCCGTTTGCGAAAATTTACGGATATCTACAACATCAGGACCCAGCGTGCTCGGCAACACTGGGAAATCGAGTGTGCTTTGTCCGTCGTTATACGTTAGCGTGACTTTCTTATCCATCTATAGACTCCTGTTAAACAGCCTAAGCTGTACGTTACTGTTGTGCGTCGCTAATGCGCGCTATCATCACGGCCAGCTGTGCATCAGGACACACTGACTTGCCATTGACGTACTCTAAAAAGTCCCAATCAGGCAGCATTAAAACTTGTTCGTACACAGCCAATTCAGACTCAGATAACGTGGGTAAAACATCGGAAACGAAGCGCTCTAATTGCAAATCCAATTCCAGTAATCCACGTCGAGAGCGCCACACGATTCGTTTAAACTCTACTTCATTCATCTAGACCCCCTATGGGTATAACCATGCAGGCTTTATCATAAAAAGTCTAGAAGGAAATACCCACCTACTATCAAGAAATACGCTTCACCATTAAATCTTTAATCTTGCCGATAGCCTTAGTTGGATTGAGCTCTTTCGGGCAAACATCAACGCAATTCATGATGCTATGGCAACGGAACAAGCGATAAGGGTCTTCTAGGTTATCCAAACGTGCGCTAGTGGCTTCGTCACGGGTATCGGCAATAAAGCGATACGCAGCGAGCAAACCAGCAGGACCGACGAATTTATCCGGATTCCACCAGAATGATGGGCACGATGTTGAGCAGCACGCGCACAAAATACACTCATACAAACCATCGAGTTCTTTACGATCTTCTTGGCTTTGCAGGCGTTCACGATCTGGCGCTGGGCTGTCGTTAATCACATACGGCTTGATCGAGTGATATTGCTTAAAAAACTGCGTCATATCGACGATCAAATCACGAATCACTGGCAAGCCTGGCAATGGACGTACTTCGATTGGCTGCTTGAGCGTATCGATATCAGTAATACAGGCCAGACCATTTTTGCCGTTGATGTTCATTGCATCCGAGCCACACACGCCTTCGCGGCACGAACGACGGAATGACAACGACTCATCAACCACTTTGAGTTTCACCAAGGCATCGAGCAATTTGCGCTCAGTGGTGGTGTCGACATCAACGCTGATGTCTTGCATATACGGCTTAGCGTCTTTATCTGGATCGTAACGATAAACGCGAAATTTTACGGATTGGGTAGTCATAGCAACCTCTTAGTATGAGCGAGTCTTCAACGCGACAGAATCAACAGTCAGCGGCGTTAAATTGACGGGTTTATATTCAAGGCGATTGTCTGAGCTAAACCACAGGCTATGTTTGAGCCAGTTTTTATCGTCACGACCATTCGGTTGTTCTGGGCTATCAATCGCATCGTCACGCACGTGCGCGCCGCGTGATTCCGTGCGCGCATTAGCCGAAATCATCGTGGCTTTGGCAACTTCGATCAGATTTTCTAATTCCAGCGCTTCAAGACGTGCGGTATTAAAGGTTTTCGATTTGTCGGCAATCACGGTGTTTTTAACCATTTTTTCGACTTCGAGAATCTTCGAAACACCTTCAGCGAGCATGTCTTTAAAGCGGAAGACGCCAGCATGCGCTTGCATTGTGCGTTGCATCGCTAAGCGAGCTTCGTTCACATTGGTACCCGTTGTTTGATTATCCAAACGAGCAACACGTGCCACAGAGCGTTCAACATCTTGCATTGAAATTTCTGGGAATGATTCATGATGCGACTTGATGTAATCGATCATTGAATTGCCAGATGATTTACCAAACACCAATAAATCGAGCAATGAGTTAGTACCTAAGCGATTAGCGCCATGTACCGAAGCACAAGCGCACTCACCTGCGGCGTAAAAGCCTTTGATGGTTGAATCGCCAGTTACCACTTCACCTTTGTAATTGGTCGGAATACCGCCCATTTGGTAGTGGCAAGTTGGTACAACAGGGATTGGCGCTTTGATTGGATCAACACCGGCAAATTTAATCGAAATTTCGCGGATACCCGGCAATTTCGACATAATGACTTCTGGATCTAAATGCGTAATATCCAGCAAAACGTGATCTTTATTTGGACCACAACCACGGCCTTCGTTAATTTCGGTCACCATGGCGCGCGAAACCACATCACGCGAAGCTAAATCTTTAGCGTTTGGCGCATAACGCTCCATAAAACGCTCGCCGTTCGAGTTGCGTAAAATACCGCCCTCACCGCGCACACCTTCAGTAATCAATACCCCAGCACCGGCAACGCCAGTTGGGTGAAATTGCCAGAATTCCATGTCTTCTAACGGTACACCCGCACGAGCGGCCATCCCCAAGCCATCACCGGTATTAATAAAGGCATTGGTTGAAGAAGAATAAATCCGGCCCGCGCCGCCAGTGGCGAACAAGGTTGCTTTGGCTTGGAAAATCACAACTTCCGAGGTTTCCATTTCCATGGCAACCACACCTTGCACCGTGCCGTTTTCGTCGCGAATCAAGTCCAGCGCCATCCATTCAACGAAAAATTGCGTATTAGCGCGAACGTTACGTTGATACAAAGCATGCAACATAGCGTGACCGGTACGGTCAGCAGCAGCACAGGCGCGGCGAACTGGTTTTTCGCCAAAGTTACTCATGTGACCACCGAATGGACGCTGATAAATCGTACCATCGCTATTACGGTCAAACGGCATACCAAAATGCTCAAGCTCAATCACGACTTTTGGCGCTTCGCGGCACATAAATTCAATCGCGTCTTGATCCCCTAGCCAGTCCGAACCTTTGACGGTGTCGTACATATGCCAAGTCCAATGATCGGGCTCAGAATTACCCAATGAAGCCGAAACACCACCTTGCGCTGCAACCGTGTGCGAGCGCGTTGGGAATACTTTAGACAGAACAGCGGTTTTAACTCCCGCTTCAGACAATTGCAGTGCAGCGCGTAAACCCGCACCACCCGCGCCGACGATCAGCGCGTCAAATTTGCGAACTGGAATCGGACGTTTTGTAGATTCTTGGCTCATAAAACACCCCATACAACTTTAACCATGTAAATCAAGCTAGCGAGCAACCACAGCAGCGTCAGCACGTGCATTGTGAGCTTTACGCCAATATGCTGGATGTAATCCATCCAAATGTCGCGAACACCAACCCAGGCATGCCACAACAAAGCAATAATCGTGATGGTGGTAACAATCTTCACCCACGTACAGGCGAACAATGCTTGCCAAGCTTCAAATGACGCACCGTTTGCAAACAAAATAAAAGCCACGACACCCAAGGTATAAGCCAACATAATGACCGCAGTCACACGCTGAACCAACCAATCGCGCAATCCATAATGCGCACCGACAACATGACGATTTACCATGTGATCGCTCCAATAATGACGGTCAATGACAAGCTCACTGCCAAGACAATATAAGAAGTGAGGCGCGCGGTTTTTAAATCCAAGCCTTTATGAATATCTAAAAACAGAAAGCGCGTGCCCGCACAGGCGTGATGCAAATAGGCCCACAACACCGCCAATAAGAACAGCTTCACCAGCGGATTGCCGATGCAGTCTTTAAATGCCGCAAAACGCTCAGCCGAAGACAAAGAACCTTCTAGCGCATACAACATGAATGGAATGGCTGCGAACATCAACAAACCGCTAATGCGGTGCAAGATGGACACAATCCCCGGCAGTGGCAAACGGATCTGCCATAGCGCGAGGTGTTTTGGGCGTGTTTTTTGCATACGCTCTTTCCTCTCTAAGTTACAAATAAAGCTCTAAGAGCTTAGGTAGTCTGATTTAGTCCTTAAAGGAGCTGTTATCAGTATTAAAAAATCTATGCAAACGGCGCTGGCTCAAAGGCAAGTGTCTCGGTTTTGAGCCATGCCACACTCCAAACCTGTGGCTTGCCTTCAAAATCTCTCGCCAAACGAACCAACTGCAACAGTGGCTCATTTAAATCCACCATCAGTAAGCGTGCTTCGCTCTGCCCTGCAGCAACCGCGCGATAACGCACTTCACCATCTCGCAAACGCACACCAAAATCGCGCCAGCACAACTCACGTAAATTACCTTTTAACTCACGAATGCGCCGGATATCGAGATTGGGAAACCCTACCTCGGGCAGTAACATTTCTTCTAGCCCGATGACAACACCCGAAACTCTAAGTAAGCGACGAACCTGCCACAATGCCGCGCCACGTCGCAAACCTAATATATCTGCTAGCTGTTCACCGGCATGAATCCGCACACAACCAAGTAGTTCAATTTTTGGTGCTACACCATCGGCACCTGCCAGTGGTAAAAAATGCCCCCGGGCCAGAAAGTCATTCATTCCTGCTACGAAAGTACCTACACCTTGACGCCGATACAAAACGCCCTCCGCGACCAAGGAATCGAGCGCCTTACGAACCGTACCTTGACTTACACCAAAGCGCACGCCCAGCTCAACCTCACTCGGTAAGCTTTCGTCATCCTGCCATTCACCTGCCTCAACCGCAGTCATAACTTCTCGTATAACTTGCTTATAAAGAGGCTGCGCCGCTAGTTTTTTCATTCCAACTTTATCTTTTTATCATGTTGTCGATGCCGAGTCTACTACAGTCTTATATAAGACAAAAGATATAACACCAAATTTTTGTTTTTATTAAACTTACTACGCACCCAATCGTCATCGTGATAAGATTACTTGCTAAGTATCAAAGTTCTCGCTTTGCAGTCATAATCAAGGCGGCCAAATTCTTATTTGCTTGATGGCGATCAACCGCCACTTACTTGGAGTATGCTCGATGAAACAACCTATTCGCGTTGCTGTTACTGGTGCTGCAGGTCAAATTGGTTACAGCCTTTTGTTCCGTATCGCCTCTGGTGCCATGCTCGGCGCAGACCAGCCTGTAATTTTACAATTACTAGACATTACACCTTCGCTACCGGCACTTAATGGCGTCGTCATGGAATTAGATGATTGTGCTTTTCCTTTACTACAAGGAATCGTACAAAGCGACGATCCAAAAGTAGCCTTTAAAGATGCTGATATTGCCTTACTGGTTGGCGCACGCCCGCGCGGCCCAGGCATGGAACGCAAAGACTTACTCGAAGCCAACGGCGCAATCTTTACAGCCCAAGGCCGTGCGCTGAATGAAGTTGCAAGCCGTGACGTTAAAGTTTTAGTAGTTGGCAACCCTGCTAACACCAACGCCTACATCGCAATGAAAAACGCACCGGATCTTAATCCTGCCAACTTCACTGCCATGATGCGCCTTGACCACAACCGCGCCATGACACAAGTAGCCCAAAAAACCGGCACTACAATTAGCGACGTTAAGAAAATGATCATCTGGGGCAATCACTCTGCCACTCAGTACCCTGATATTTTCCACGCCGAAGTGAAAGGCGCGAATGCAGCCACTTTGATCAACGATCAAAAATGGTTAGAAAGCGAATTCATCCCTACCGTACAACAGCGTGGCGCAGCCATTATCAAGGCACGCGGCCTATCTTCTGCCGCATCAGCAGCTAACGCAGCGATTGATCACATTCGCAATTGGGTTTTAGGCACACCTGAGGGTGACTGGGTAACGATGGGCGTACCTGCCAATGGCGAATACGGCTATAGCGATTTAATCTACGGCTACCCTGTTACTTGCAAAGACGGCAAATACGAAATCATTACCGGGCTTGAAATCAGCGAATTTAGCCGCGCACGTATGGACGCGACCGCTAAAGAGCTTTCTGAAGAACGCGACGCAGTTAAACATCTACTCGCTTAATTGAAAGAATCAAAAAATAGCATCACATAAACAAAAAGCCCGCTGCAGTGCAGCGGGCTTTTTTACAACACAACAAACTCAATCAATCAATCGCGTGAAAACTTCGCCGCCAATTGGTTGAGCTTTTCTAATTTTTGCGCCTCAGCCACTTTGGCGGCTTCTGCGGCTTCTTTTTCTTTACGCTGAGTCGCGGCTTTCTTGAAGTATTCGTGAAGGCTGTTTGCGGCAAATACGCGCTGCTCTTCAGTCACTTCATCCGCCTGACTGCCATCCAAGTTAAAGCGAACTTTGGCCACCTGCATCGCCTTAAGGTAGCGCAGTGAGCGTGTATGCATCGCCAATGCTTGGCGCAACACGCGATGACTCAACTCTGGCCGAGCGGCAAATAGTTGTTTGTCGACGCCAATGGCCAGCGGCAAGCAATCCCGAAATACAGGGCTATTTTTTTGTAATTCTCTTAACAATGCCGGAGCACTAATCGGTGAAGCAGGCTGCGAATCAGCGGTAGTCATCAAACTTCCTTAAAACGATAGAAACACTCTTAGTGGCAGATTTTATCAGACCCAGACCTGATCTTGCTGATATAAGTATAAAAATCACACTACTTAACAAAAAAACAGACGAAATACTTCGCCGTAGTAACGAAAAAAGGGTTGTAGCTCAAAAAAGCTACAACCCTTAGATTTCTTTGGCGCCGACGGCAGGAATCGAACTCGCGACCCCCTGATTACAAGTCAGGTGCTCTACCAACTGAGCTACATCGGCAACAGGCGTGCATAATATCTAACGATCGCCACTTGCGCAAGTCTTTTTTGAAAATATTTTAAAATTATTTTCTCCACACCCAATATCAAACACCAATGCAGCATTAACTCCACATCAATACTGAAAATGCCCCACGTCTTGGCGCAAACGCACAGTCAATGCTTCCAATAGATTGGCCGACTGACTCATCCCCGCCACTGCGGCGGAATTTTCATCAGTCATTTGCGCCACTCGCTCAACTTGCATGGCAATTTGCTGCATCCCTGCGCGTTGCTCACTGAGCGCCTCGGCAATTTGCGACACCGACTCATCTTCATCGATGACGCTGGCGTTAATACCATCAATCGACTCGCCGGCACCACCGGCGATTTCGGCACAGTCATGCGCTCGATTGGCTGTTTGACTGATACTGGCAACAGCGTCTTTACTGGTTTGATCAATACGGCCCACCATTTGCTGAATATCAACGGTTGCCGATGCAGTGCGCTCAGCCAGCTTTCTAACCTCATCGGCAACAACCGCAAAGCCCCTACCTTGCTCACCGGCTCTGGCCGCCTCAATCGCGGCATTGAGCGCCAATAAATTAGTTTGCTCAGCAACGTCTTTAATCACCCCAACAATCATGCTGATTTTTTCCGAGTCATTACCTAGCATCGCCACTTTTTCCGCAGCAGCTGACACTTCACGATCGATCCCTTGAATTTCAAGCACTGTTTTTTGTATTTTTTGAGTTCCATCCACGGCGCGTTGGCACGTTTGCTGCCCTATCGATTTGGCTTGTGCCGCGCTGTCGGCGACATGCGAAATACCTACCGTCACTTGCTCCACGGCAGCGGCCATCTGGCTGGTCGATTCAGCACCTATCATCGTTGCTTGCGAGACTTGCTCACTACAAGCAGCGAGGCTATTGGCCTCACTACTCACGGTATTAATCGCGCTTGCGATATTACTCACCAAGGTCTGTAATTTTTGTGCCAACTCGTTATACGCCAAAGCAATGCTATCGACTTCATCATTCCCATCCACCGCCGCACGAATCGTTAAATCTTGCCGCTCTTGCGCTAACAACATACTGTTTTTAAGTGCGTTGATTTTTCGACTCATCCCAACAATCACCCAAGCAGAATAACCAAGCCCAAATACCAGCGCCAAACCCATTAAAGTCCAAGCCCAAACTTTGGCCTGAATATACTCTTGCTGTGCATTTTCAAAATTAAGTTTAATCGCCGCCATTTGCAGATCGACTAATTGCGCAATTTGGCCGGAAACTGGATCGACCGCGTGATAAAGCTGCTCACGCACCAAGCGGTCCAATTCGGCGGCATTGCCAGTGGCTAAAACTTGCTCAAGATCTGCAACCACCTTGTCTGCCGCAAGTTTTTTTTGCGTTACCGCTTCTATCACTGATTTTTCGCTGGCTGACGGCTCATCTTTCAAAAATTCATCCCAGTTGCGATTAATTTCAGTTCGCGCCTGACGCACCAACTCCAATGCTTTTGCATAAGGGACTTGCTGATGATTGGCCTTGTGTGCGGTATCGACAATGTTGACTGCATACATATCGGCAACGATGCGCAAATGACTGATGGGCTCAACACGGTCTTTATATGTCACCTCAAAGTCATCAAACGTATGCGTCAAACCGCGCAAAGACGTCCAGCCCATCAAGGCAATCATCAGCAGCAAAACCGAGCTCAAAAGCATTAACTTGGCACGAATACTCATTGCAAACCTCCACAATTTAAACCAGAGCAATCCCAGCGCAAACCCCTGCGCCACTCATAGATTACTATCGCTTAAACTATAGACAGCAAATACTTAATGCAAAGTTTATTAAAACAAATCATCAGCTTACATAAGGTACTACAAGCCCAATGACGCTACTTTCTGCCAATCCATCGCCATATTCAGCGCATCGGCCAGTCTATCGATTTCAGCATTCAGTTGCGCATCGGCATCGGGCAACAAATCAACCGATCCGCGCCAACCGGCCCAACTCAACAAAGCCGTTAACGCCGGTAATTGATCAAACAGGCCATGCAAATACGTGCCAATCATTTGCCCATCGTTTGAAATTAACCCCTCGGTGCGACCATCATCCAATTGCAGCAAAGCCTGCCAGCCGTCGCCATGCAAAGTACTTTGCCCCACATGGATTTCATAACCGGCCACCGCACCCGTTAGCCCCTTGGCCACCAACTGCCCCGTGGCTAAGCGTAACTGCTTCTCAGGCTCTAAATGAGTATTCATGGGTATATAGCCCAAGCCTTGGCTAGATATTTGCTGCGATTCAATACCCACCTCATCAACAATCAGCTCGCCCAGCATTTGATAGCCACCACACACCCCGATCAATTTACCGCCATAGCGCAAATGCGTGGCAATCTGTTGATCCCAGCCTTGCTGGCGCAACCATGCCAAATCGCCTTGCGTGTTTTTACTGCCGGGCAAGATCAATAAATCACACGCTGGCAAAGGCTGATTCGGGTTGGCAAATTGGCAGTTAATCCCAGCAATTCGGCGCAGCGGATCAAAATCGGTGTGATTAGATATATGCGGCAAAGTGGCAATGACAATTTTAAAGTCGCCGTCAACACCGCTCGCCGTGCGCGGCACCGCGTCTTCAGCAGCAATGTCTAAACCATGCAAATACGGCACCACCGCCAACACCGGCTTGCCGGTTTTGGCCTCTAACCAATCGCAACCGGGCTGCAATAGCGCAATATCACCGCGAAAGCGATTAATAATAAAACCTTGAATTCGCGCCTGCTCTGATTCTGACAGACACGCCAAAGTCCCCACAAAATGAGCAAACACGCCGCCGCGATCAATATCGGCCACCAGCCACACAGGGCAATCGGCTTCTTCGGCAAAGCCCATATTGGCAATATCGCCTGCGCGTAAATTGACTTCAGCCGGGCTACCCGCCCCCTCGACCAACACCCAATCGTATTGCGCTGCTAAGCGCTGCCAAGACTCAAACACCGCCGCACGCGCGGTGGTTTTATACGCGTGATAATCCACCGCATCGAGATTACCAATCGATTTACCTTGAATAATCACCTGCGCGCGGCAATCGCTCGAGGGTTTAAGTAGCACCGGATTCATATCGGTATGCGGCGCTAAACCACAAGCAAACGCCTGCACCGCCTGCGCACGGCCTATTTCACCGCCATCGGGTGTAACCGCTGAATTAAGCGCCATATTTTGCGGTTTAAACGGGGCCACCGAGATGCCTCGGCGCAGCAATAAGCGGCACAGCGCGGCGGTGAGCGTTGATTTACCAGCGTCGGAGGTACAACCTTGAATCATTAAAGTCGGCATAAAATCCATTCACAAAAAACAAAAACCGTACTGCACCCAACGAGCATCCTACTTCGCCAAACGGGGTATGCAACACGGTTGATTTAACAGAGAAATTCAAAACTTCTTAACGCGGAATAAACCACGCGCGATCTGGCGTATTGATTTCAACAATCGGGTGATGGTATAGCGCAGTCAGATGTTCCGCGGTTAAGACTTCAGCGCGTGGGCCAGCCAGCCAGCGGCCGTCACCAAACAGCAGCAAGACGCGGCAATGCTCAGCAGCAAAAAAATGCGCATGGTTTGGGTCATGCGTCACCATCACGACGGCGCGTCCTTTGGCCTGCTCTTCGCTGAGCACCTGCAGCGCTTGCTGTTGATGGCGCAAATCCAGTTGCGACAAAGGCTCATCAAGCAATAGCAACGGCGCGTCTTGCGTTAAGGCGGTGGCCAACGCCACACGGCGGCGCTCGCCGCCGGATAAAGTCGCCAAATCACGCCCTGCCAGCAAGGACAAATCCAAACGCGCCAATTGCTCGCGCGCCAAAGCCACATCGGCGGCACTTTCCCAAGCAAAGCGTGATAAATGCGGATGGCGGCCAGTGAGGACTTTTTCCAACACCGTGAGGGGGAATGGGCATTCATCTTGCTGCGTTTGCCACGCCAGCATTTTAGCGCGCTCACCATGTGGCCAATCGGCCCATTCTCGCCCTTGCAGCGCAACTGCTCCCGCTGCCAGCGCATGCCAACCGGCCATTGCGGATAATAAAGTACTTTTACCGCAGCCATTCTCACCCAAAACCAGCCACACTTCACCCGGCTGTATGTGTAATGACAAATCACGAATCAAGCAGCGATCCGCCTGAGCAATGCTCACTTGCTCTAACTGCATTGAGATTGCTTGAACGCTCATCGCACTGCCCGCCGACTTAATAAATACAAAAACGCCGGCACACCCAATAGCGCCATCACTACACCCACTGGCAACTGCTGCGGCGCAATCAAAGTGCGAGCAATGATATCGGCCCACAGTAAAACAATCCCACCAGCCAACGTTGCCGCCGGTAATAACAAGCGCAAATCTTGACCAATCAATAAACGCAGCGCGTGCGGCACAATCAATCCAACAAAACCGATCATCCCAGCAGTGGTAACCGCCAAAGCGCTGGCCAAAGCGGCAGCAAAATACAGCACCCAGCGCAAGCGCTGATGATTTAAACCCAAGGCATGCGCCGATTCGGCTGACATCCCCATAATATTAAGCTCACGCGCCAAGGGCCAGACGAGCAGCAATAGAATACACAGTACCGCCGCCCCCGATTGCCAATGCGCGCCTGCCAAATCACCCATCAACCAAAACACCATGCCGCGCAATAAACCATCGGGCGCCATGCTCAGCAATAAAGACGACACTGCGCCGCAAAAAGCCGCCAACGCCACGCCAGTCAACAATAATCGGGTTTGCGTACTCGAGCGATCACGCCCAGCCAGCAAAAAAACAATCAAAATACTCAATAGCGCACCGGCACCGGCGGCGGCATTCACGCCCAAAGTACCCACACCCAGTAATAGCGCCAACAGCGCACCCACACTGGCGCCGCCAGAAGTACCCAGTATATAAGGATCGGCCAAAGGATTACGTAGCAAGACTTGCTGCAAAGTACCCGCCAAAGCCAATAAGCCGCCCACGACCAAAGCCGACACCGTGCGCGGCAATCGCAATTCAAGCACCACATCGCGCGCCAACGCCGATTCAGGACTGTCATACCAAAATTGCCATGGCCGCAGCGACGTACTACCCACCGACACACTAATGATTACGCTCAGCAATAGCACAAGTAATAAAATACTCAGCGTGAGCAGCGTTTTTTGCGGTGTTAACCGCGCCAAATTCATCACTTTATTCCCCAGCAACGTCTGCATTACAGCGCATTATTTCACCTGCCGAACTTGCTCTACCGCTTCGCACATCGCTTGCGCGCCATCGACCAAGCGTGGCCCCATGCGGCTAATGATGTCTTTGGGCAGCACATAAAACTGCTTATTTTGCGCCGCTTTTAGGTTTTTCCAGCGCTGCCAGCTTGCTAAAACATCGCCCTTCACCCCCGGCTCGCCACTCGTCATAATCGCATCTGGATTAGCGACCAACACCGCCTCGACATCCACTTTGGGCGTGAGCTCTGGCAAATGGCCAAACACATTCACCGCGCCGCATAAGCGCATTACATCCGAAATAATCTGCGTGTTATTGATCGTCATTAAAGGCCGATCCCAAATCTGATAAAACACCCGCACTGGCGCTCGGTTTGAGTAGGTTTTTTCTAACCGCGCCAATTGATCGCGATAGTGTTTGGCCGCTTTGGCCGCGCCCGCAGTTTGCTGGGTTAATACGCCCAAGCGCTCTAGCACCGTTGGTACATCGGCCATTTTTTTGGAAAAAGTCGTAAAAACCGGAATCCCCAGCTGCTTAATTTGATCAAGCTGGCGCTGTGGATTGCCGCTACCCCAAGCAATAATTAAATCGGGTTTCAGCGCCCGAATGCGCTCTAAATCAAAACCGTTATACCCGCCAATGCGTTCAATCTCTTTGGCTTTGGCTGGATAATCACTGTAATTGACCGCGCCAACAATCAAATCTCCCGCGCCAATGGCAAACAAATCTTCAGTCGCATGTGGTGCCAAGCTAATAATGCGCGCTGCCGGTTTGGCTAGCGTGACCGTCACGCCCAAATCATCTTGCACACTCACTGCTGCGTTCACTGTCGCACTCACTGCAACAGTCACCAACGAAGCACTCACAACCATCACGGCCAGTTTCAATTTAAAACTCATATTTAATTCCAATCTTGATACCCATTATTAATACCGCTAAGCCATGCCATCAAATCGCGCCAAACAAGACCGCCGTCGCCACCGGATGACTCATAAACCACGCATGCAAATACGAAGCCTGCAAACCACCTTGCCGGTATATAGCCTCAGCGCCAGATCCTAAGCGGCATGGCGCACCATACCCTATAGGCTCAAGCTGCGTCTGCATTGTTGAATAATGAAACGTATGGCCACGCAGCGCGCCCGACCCCAGGTCAAAACTTTGTGGCCCAAGTGCAGCTAAGCGGGTTTGCATCTCAACTTGCGCGGGCAACACGCCCCATATCGCGTGCACGGTACCATCGAGCAAAGTGAGCGATTCGCACAATGCAATCATCCCGCCACATTCGGCCCAAATGAGCTTACCTTCAGCCACATGCTGCGCCAATTCAATCGCCAGCGTCGGGTGCGCGGCCAGCTGCGCTGCGTGCAACTCGGGATAACCACCGGGCAACCACACTGCGTCGCACTCGGGTAAAGATTCATGTGCCAGCGGGGAGAAAAACACGAGCTCCGCGCCCAAAGCGCTCAAACACGCTAAATTGGCTGGATAAATAAAACAAAACGCCGCATCGCGCGCAATTGCAATGCGTTTACCCGCCAGCAACGGCGCGATTTTGCTGGCAATCGGCGCAGCAAATTCAATTGTTGGCAGGTTTTGCGCGTTAGCAATCGGCTGCGCCGCCAACACATCGGCTATTGCATCGAGTTTCTCAGCCAAATCGGGAATTTCTGCTGGCAGCGCCAAACCCAAATGCCGCTCAGGTAGCGGATCAACGCGCCCAAGCCAACCTTGCCAGTGCGCTGATGGCGCTGATTCTTGCAACATCTGCGCATGGCGCTCACCCGCCACTTTATTGGCCAGCACGCCAAAAAACGGCAAATCCGCACGATAATGCGCCAAGCCAAACGCCAGCGCACCAAAGGTCTGCGCCATTGCACCTGCTTCGATCACCGCCAGTACCGGCAAGCCAAACTGCACCGCCAAATCAGCGGTACTCGGCTCGCCGTCAAACAAACCCATCACCGACTCAATCAAAATCACATCAAAATCGCGTGCCGCCTCTGCAAGCATCTGCCGGCACAAATCCTCACCGACCAGCCATAAATCCAGATTATCCACCGGCGCACCGCTGGCAAAACCCAGCAGCAAGGGATCGAGAAAATCAGGCCCACATTTGAAAACCTTGACGCGCAAACCTTGCCGCCGATACAGCCAAGCGAGGCCCGCGGTGATGGTGGTTTTGCCAGAACCTGAGGATGGGGCGACGATCAAAAGTAGCTGAACAGAATGGAACAAAATTTTACTTTCCTAGCTTCGCCAACGTCGCTGGCACGATCAATTTATGTACAGGGGCGACAAAAAACATATAAACCTTACCAAGCAAATTATGGTTATGAACAACAGTAGTAACTGAAACACCCTGCTGATGGGCTTGATCTACGCGCTGCACAGAAAGTTGAACTCGTAAATGTTTATCAACATCGCTAAGCACCAACTCATTACGTGTCAACGACACAATCGAAAAAATACCCAATCGATCTCCCACCCGATATTCAACGACATTTTTTTGCTCATCCAATGAAGCCAATGCACCCAAATCTTTAAGCCCTAAATGCTTAACAATTTGATTTCGCAAACTCATCAAACCATTAACCCAAGAAGGTGCTTGTTTCACCATTAAGATATATGCAGCCAATGCACTATCCGGCAGAGGATCTACTTTCACCCAATAGGAGTCAGCAAAGCTCGCATTAACGTATGAAGCGCTGATAGCGCAATCTAAAGGTAAATCTTGTGCTGGCATGGCCTTAGTCCTGATGAATTACATAGTTGCCAATAAACTGCACCGCAATGCCCTGCGCGGTAATGATTTGCACCGGCAGTTCAATCCGCCCACGCCCTTTACGGGCAAATAATTTCAAGCAATGTGCAAAATCGGCCTCGCCATTCACGCGGCATTCAGCGTTAATTGTTTCAACCACGGGCAATAAATAATCAATCTTGGCGTCTTGAATCACGATATGCGCGTGAATGCCTGCGGCATGCAATTGTGCAAACACCATACTCCAGCCCGCCAACACCGCCACGGCGTATAAACTCCCGCCAAATGCGGTGCATTTATGATTAACATTGGGCGATAGCGGCGCACTGAGTTGCACTTGCTGAGTCGTAGCATGAACAACCTGAATACCAATATCACGCGTTAGCGGGATTTCTTCGTGAAGTGTTTTTTCTAGCAGACTTGCCAATTCACTCATACAGCACTCCAGTAGCATGACTCGTTTGAGTCAATCCAAACACTGCAGATTCGTTGGTATCCACAAAACCATTGCCAAGCACGAATTAACCGCAGCGAGCGCCCGTCAGCGCTGAGCGGCCGGAACGCAGGAGCCGGAATGTACTTTGGTACATGAGGCTTCATAGCTGTCGAGTACCGCCCGAATCATGATCACGGGATGCGCAGCACTTTTAAAACCGTTCTTACCATTCCAAACCCTTCTGCGCTCTGATTCCTGATTTGTACGCATGTTTTTCATCGGCCAACACGGTGACGGTATCGGCGATTTCATGCAACTCAGTAATCGCAGCGCGGCCGGTGACGACGACGTGTTGCATTTCGGGGCGCGACTCTAGGTCGCGCAATACGATGTCTTTATCAAGGTATTTGTAAGACAAGCAATACGTCAACTCGTCGAGCACCACTACGTCGTAGCTAGGATCGTTCAGCATTTTGGCCGCCATCGCCCAAGCGGTTTCTGAGCGGGCTTTGTCCGCTTCAAAATTTTGTGTTTCCCACGTAAACCCATCCCCCATCACATGCCATTCGCAGTGCTGGCCCAAAAAAGCTTCTTCGCCGGTGTCGGTGCGGTTTTTAATAAATTGCACCACGCCGACTTTAAGCCCATGGCCAATCGCGCGCGCGACCATGCCAAACGCCGACGATGATTTTCCTTTACCGTTGCCAGTTAGCAAAATCATGATGCCGGTGTCGATATTGGCTTCAGCAATATGCGCATCGATAATGGCTTTTTTACGCGCCATGCGCGCGGCGTGGCGCTCGTTTTTAGCTTGGTCTTGACTCATGCTGACAACTCCGAAATTAAAATAAATATTAGGCTTTACTGCTCGCACAGCTGGCGAATATACGCTTGGATCTGCGGCAAACCACGGGTGATGGCCGTAATACCGGGAACGAGTAAATCTTCACTTTTGATTTCAAATACTTGCTGATTTTTTACTGCAGCAATGCCGTCCCAGCCCGCTCGCGCTGTTACGCTTTTCGGCTCAAAAGCTTGGCCACACCAACTACCGAGAATTAAATCTGGCGCGCCTGCGATCACTTGCTCTGGCGTCACGGTGCGATCTTTAGCGCGCACTTTAGGCGCAATCTCGGCAAAAATATCATCGCCACCGGCAATCTCGATCAGCTCCGACACCCAGCAAATACCGGTATACAGCGGCGTATGCCATTCTTCGAAATACACTTTGGGCCGCCATGCAAAGTGCGTCGCAGCGAATTTGGCGGCAGCAATCTGCGCATTTAACTCAGCAATTAAGGCATTGGCGCGCTCAACGCAATCGAGCAATAAACCCAAGGTGCGAATCATCTTAAAAATACCGGCGATGCTGCGTTGATTAAAAAACAGCACTTCATACCCCGCCAGCACACACTCTTTGACCATCTCGCCTTGTAAGCTTGAATACGCCAAAATCAAATCGGGTTCAACTGCCAAGATTTTCTCGACTTTGGCGCTAGAAAACCCGCAAATAATCGGATGATTTTTAGTCACACCAGCCGGGTGGCGCGAAAAAGCCGATATCCCGACAATGCGATGCTGTTGCCCCAAGGCATACAGCACTTCAACGGTTTCGCTACTTAAACACGCAATTTTTTGTGGGCCTAGCATGGTACATCCTAAGTCGATTGAACTTGCGCTGCGGCGCGCGCCAAACGCTGCGCAAACTCAGCATGTTGCTGCAGCGTTAACGCACCAAAACGCAGCGCATTAACACCGACATCTTGGGTATTGAACACCCGAGCATATATTCCATTGGCTGCCAGCGCATACCCCCATTGATCAATTTGATCGACCACACAAAACTGCATCAGCGGATGATCACCACACGGGGTCAAGCCTTGAGCGATTAAATGCGCTTTTAAACTTTGTGCTTCTTGCAGCAAACGTGAGCGCTGCATTTGCTGCCAAGCCTCATCGGCTAAGGCCAATTGCCCAGCCCATAGCGCGGGGCCGCTTACCGCCCATGGGCCGATATATTCAGCCAAGGCCGCTAAAATCTTTTTATCGGCAAAAACAAAGCCCAAACGTAAGCCCGCCAAACCAAAAAACTTACCAATGCCGCGCAAAACAATCAGGCCAGAGCGATTATTCTGGCTCGCAGCTTGACACACACTCTCTGCAGCATCGACATCAATAAACGCTTCATCAACAATTAACCAAGCGCCGCGCGCGGCCAATTTGGCGTGCATCGCCAATAATTGCTGCGCCGTCCAGCGCTGACCATCGGGATTGTTGGGATTAACTAAAATCAGCACATCCAGCGTATCGAGCGCGGCATCGATCTCGTTTCGCGCCAGCAAAATCACCGTATGCCCAGCCTGTTGCCAACGCCAAGCATGCTCGGCATACGACAAACGCAAAACGCCCACGCGGCAAGGCGCACGCAACTGCGGCAAAGCCACAATCGCCGCTTGCGATCCGGCCACCGGCAAACACTGCGCACTGCCGTAATAGCCTTTAAGCACCGCCCAAAACTCAGCGCTAATTTGCGGCAATCGCTGCGCGACCGATTCGGGCATCGCGGGTAAAGGATAACTGTAAGGCGAAATTCCAGTCGAGCAATCGAGCCAATCGGCGTCGCCGCCACCAAAACGCGCTTGTACTGCCAATAAATTGCCACCATGCCGTGGCGCAGCGTGGCATGGTCGGTCTTGTTTGAAATCAGCCACTATGCATCACCACCATCGTGAACAATAAAACCACCACCATCACTCCCAACCACCACGCCAGCGTGGCTTGAATGAGCTCAATGCTGCGCGCGATATCTGGCGCGCTCGCTAGTGGGCCAAAACCTAATTCAGGCCGCAGCTCAATCTGGCCATGATATGGCGCAGCACCGCCTAAGCGAATACCCAAAGCGCCAGCACCGGCGGCCATCACCGGGCCGGCATTGGGACTATCCCACTGCGGTGCTTGCTGTCGCCACGCCGTCAACGCCAATCGGGTTTGCCCCAGCAAAGCGTAAGACACTGCACATAATCGCGCGGGCACCCAATTAAACAGATCATCCATGCGCGCAGCACAGCGACCAAAGTGCCGCCATTTTGGCGTTTTGTAGCCCCACATCGCATCCAAGGTATTGGCCAAACGATGTAAGAGCGCGCCCGCGCCGCCCAACAGTATGAAATAAAACAAACTGGCAAAAATCGCATCCGCACCGTTTTCTAAACACGACTCCACCGCGCCAGCGGCAACTTGAGATTCATCGAGCGCTTGGCAATCGCGGCTGACAATTTTTTGCAATTGCGCGCGTGCCAAAGGTAAATCGCCAGCCATTAACGGCGTGCCAATCGCCGCCACATGCGCCAATAAACTGTTTGCGCCTAGCGAAAACCACAAAGCCCACGCATCAAGGGCATACGCCAACAGCGGCGAATATTGCATAACTTGCCAGCGCAGCCCAATAAACACGCCCAGCGCGCCGCCGACTAAAATCAGCCAAGCCAAACCGCCGCGAAGCACCAAGCCAGCACCGCGATTGAGTCGCTGCGCTAGCCCAGTGGCGAGTCGGCCAAAGCCAACTAAAGGATGGTAGCGACGTGGCTCACCCCAGCAGCACTCGAGCAGCAGCGCGATGCACAATGCAGCCAATAGACCTACGGGGTTAAGCCACAACATACTTACTTAGGCTGCCAGCGCACGCTGACAATGCCATTGATTCCCAAATTGCCGTAATCGGTGGCCATTTGGTAATCACGATTAAATAGATTGTTCACGCGGGCGTGTAGCGACCAATCTTTATCAATCTGATAGCTCGCTGCCAAATTAGTCAACGCGTAGCCAGCCAAGACTTTCTTATTGGCAGCATCATCAAAACGCTGGCCTTGCGCCTGCATTTCAAGGCGCGCCATCCACACTGGCGTTTGTAAACCCACATACGCCACGCCAGCGTGCTTAGCGCGGCGCGCTAATTGACGGCCTTTATTGGCACCTGTCGAGGTATCTTTAGCATCGAGGTAATCGTAGCTCGCGCCAGCGATATACCCTGCATATTGCCAATCGGCAGTCAGCGTTGCGCCACCTAATTTAGCAGTACCAATATTGCTCGGCTGCCACAGGCCCGACGGCGTCGGTGTCCATTCAATCAAATTGGTAACTTTATTTTCATACACAGTCAACGAGCTTTGGAAGCGATTATTGGCAAAGCGAACAAACACTTCCTTGCTATTAGATTCTTCAGGCTTAACGTTTGGATTACCTGAACCTGGCCAATACAAATCATTAAAGCTTGGTGCTTTAAATGCCGTACCCATCGTGGTACCGAGCGACCAATCGTCGTTCATTTGCCAAGCCAAACCCAGCGTACCGGTGTTGTTACGGCCGTATTGCGAATTGTCGTCGCTACGACCATTTAATTGCAGCGTTACATCTGACACCGTCACCAAATAACCCGCCAACAGGCTATTAATCCGGCGATGATTGACGCTGTAATTGGTGTCGCTAGTGACTTTTTGCCCTAGCGTTTCAGCGCCCACTTGCACTGTACCGCCCAAAATCGACACATCATTCACCCACGACAATAAGCTTTGCTGGGTTTTGATTTTGCTGACTTTGTCTTGATAATTCGTCGCCGAGAATGGGGTGTAGTTGCGGCCCTCATCGATACTGGTACCGGCTTTTAAATGGCTAGTCCAGATGTCGTTCCATTGGTTTTTTGACCAAACATTGGCGCTACCATTAAACGATTTGTCGCGATAATCGTAGCTTTGCGCGACGGGTTTAAACGCAGCATTACTGATTGAGCCGTCGTAATGATTTTCACCCCAAGCACCCAAAGCGCTTACGCCAAAAGCATGCTGAGCGTTGATTTTATGCTGGGCCGCCAGCGACAAACTGTTATTTTCATAACCGTCTTGATCAGGATTGTAATTGCTGTTTTTGGGATTCACGATGGCGTTGACGCCGTCGGTTTTAAAATGCGCCGCAGTGATTGAATAGCGCGTTGCGTCATCCCCACCGGCTAAAGTCGCTTTGGCATCGACGGTATTGTGATTGCCATAACCGATTTCAACACTCGATTGAGCCTTGCCTTGGCGCGTAAAAATCTGAATCACGCCGCCAATCGCGCCGCTACCATATAAGCTGGCGGCTGGGCCGCGTAAAATTTCAACCCGCTCAATTTGATCTAATGGAATATTTTGCAGCGATGCGCCGCCCAGTGTGGCCGAGCCAAAATTAATCCCGTCGATCAACACCAAGGTTTGCGAATTATTGGCGCCGCGTAAGTAAACCGAAGTCGATTTACCCGGGCCGCCCAAATTACTAATTTGAATGCCAGGTTGGCGTGATAAAACTTCTTGTAAGCTTGAATTGCCTTGTGCGGCAATGGCTTCACGATCGAGTACGGTGACATCACCGACCACTTCACGCAGTGGCTGCGCAATGCGCGTTGCGGTCACGACTACGTCGTCGAGCTGGGTGACTTCGGCCATCGCAGGAATGGTGGCTAAGGCCGACAAAATCAATAGGTATGTTTTGCTAATGCTGGTATTCATTTAGGTCTCCGGCAATACGCCCGTTGCATATTGCATATTAAAAACAGGAAACCGCGCAGAACACATCACCATCGCATCAACGACAAAGACCATTCCGCCACGGCGTCCCTGCCAGTGCGTCAATCTCGCTCAATTGCGAGCAACAAGGCCGGTCTCCGGGCTAATCAGAAAAATACATCGCCTTCCCGCCATTTGGGCAGTGGCTCAAGCCAAACGCATCGATTAATGCGCTGTGCTTAGTGATGTATCCACACTGAATTACCGTTGCAGGGGCAGCACAGGTTTTAAACCTGTTTCCCGTTTAAATTAATCGCTTACACGATCAATCACCTTGAATGGCGGGCATTGTAACGTAAACACCACGTAGCCACCTTTCTGGAATATGACTATTGCTTATTTTGAAAATAGTGCCGCGCAAGTTACGACATTAAAACAATATCTTAGCCAGCATCCGTCGGCCGAAATTGATTTTCTAGATTGCAATATTTTTCTGAGCAGAATATGATTTACATCAAATTTCACAAATTACTGAAAATTCAAAACATACATGAACCTCACTCCTTTGATTCAATCGTTTGTGCTGCACTTTGGTGAAATGGGTAGCCGCTGGGGCATTAATCGCACCGTTGGACAAATGTACGCCCTGCTGTTTGTCAGCGAAAAGCCACTCAACGCCGATGAAATGGCCGAGGCACTGGGTTTTTCCCGCTCAAATGTCAGCATGGGATTGAAAGAGTTGGAGTCTTGGCGACTGGTGAAATTGCAGCATTTTCCGGGGGATCGCCGCGAATACTATTCAACACCCGAAGACGTTTGGGCGATTTTTAAAACGCTAGCGGACGAAAGAAAAAAACGCGAGGTTGAACCGACTTTGTCGATGCTACGCGAAGCACTGATGGAAACGCCAGCCAACGAAGCCGAGCGCCATGCACAAGCCCGAATGGGCCAAATGCACGATTTGATTGACCTAACCACTAGCTGGTTTAGCGACATTCAAAAATTAGACGTTGAAACACTAAAAAAATTGATGACGCTGGGCGCTCAAGTGCAAAAGTTTTTAGAGTTTAAACAGAAATTATCATTCCCTCGCGCCAGCGAGAAAGAGTAAGGAATCACCATGCTGCCCGAAGCCACCGGTCTACTCGACCCGATTGTATTAGCGCGAATTCAATTTGCCGCCAATATCACTTTTCATATTTTATTTCCAACGATTAGCATCGCTATGGGCTGGGCACTGCTGTTTTTTAAACTGCGCTTTAATGCCACTGGCGAGCAAAAATGGCTGGATGCCTATGGCTTTTGGGTCAAGATCTTCGCGCTGACTTTTGCGTTGGGCGTAGTGACCGGCATTACGATGAGTTTTCAATTTGGCACCAACTGGCCGGGCTTTATGAAAACCGTCGGCAATATTGCGGGGCCACTGTTGGCGTATGAAGTACTAACGGCGTTTTTCCTTGAGGCGACGTTCTTGGGCATCATGTTGTTTGGCCAGAAAAAAGTTAGCAATCGAATTCATACGCTGGCCACAGTCTTGGTTGCCGGTGGCACTACGCTGTCGGCCTTCTGGATTATCGTGCTCAATTCTTGGATGCAAACGCCAGTTGGCTTTGAAATGATTAACGGCCAAGCACATGCCACCGATTGGTTAGCGATTATTTTTAATCCTTCAATGCCGTATCACCTAAGCCATATGCTAGTCGCGTCGGGCCTGACGGTAGCGTTTTTACTCGCGGGCGTATCTGCTTTTCGCTGGCTTAAAGGCCAGCGGGACGCCAGCATTATGGCGTCACTCAAAACCGGTGTTTTTCTTGCTGCGGCATTGATTCCACTGCAAATTTTGATCGGCGATATGCACGGCATAAATACGCTCAAACATCAACCGGCCAAAATCGCCGCCATTGAAGGCATTTGGCATACCGAACGCGGTGCACCGCTGACTTTGTTTGCACTACCGAATGCAGCAACCCAAAGCAATGATTACGCGATTGCGATTCCAAAACTCGCCAGCTTGATCTTAACGCACGATCTGAATGGTGAATTGCAAGGCATTAGCGAATTTGCAGATCACCCACCGGTGGCCAAAGTATTTTGGAGTTTCCGCGTGATGGTTGGCGTGGGCATGTTAATGCTCTTGGTGAGCTGGCTCGCGGCATGGCAATTGCGCGGCGGCAAAACCTTGTCGCCTATGGTGTGCAAGCTTTTGATTGGCATGACGTTTAGCGGCTGGGTCGCCACCGTAGCTGGCTGGTATGTGACTGAAATTGGTCGTCAACCTTGGCTGGTGTATGGCGTACTTAAAACCAGCGATGCCGCGTCCAACGTTGGCGGCGGCATGATTTTAAGCACCTTAATCATGTACCTTACGCTGTACGCCTTCTTACTCGTTTCTTATATTTCGGTGGTGTTTTACCTCGCTAAGAAAGCAGGCCACCCTGCTCAGGAGCAATAATCATGTTGAGCACAATTGATTTGGCCTACTGGCTGCCGGTGATTTTTGCTGGCTTGATGGTGGTGTCGATGTTCGCCTATGTCGTTTTAGATGGGTATGATCTTGGCGTAGGCATTTTGCTTGAGCTAGAAACCGATACCAAAGAAAAAGACAAAATGATCGCGTCGATCGGCCCGTTTTGGGATGCCAATGAAACCTGGCTCGTACTGGGTGTGGGCCTGTTACTGGTGGCCTTTCCTTTAGCACACGGCATTATTTTAACCGCGCTGTATTTACCGGTGGCGCTGATGTTATTGGGTTTGATTTTGCGCGGCGTAGCGTTTGATTTTCGCGTTAAAGCGCGAGCCCATCATCAGCCACTGTGGAATCGACTGTTTTTTGTCGGCTCATTACTGGCCACCGTTTCGCAAGGTGTGATGCTGGGTCGCTACATCACTGGCTTTGCGCCGGGCTGGGGCGCCTGGGGCTTTGCACTATTGGTTGGCGTAAGTTTGGCCGCAGCGTACGCCTTATTGGGCGCGGGCTGGTTGTTGATGAAATCAACCGGCAAGTTGCAGCAGCGCGCGATTGTTTGGGCGCAAGGCAGTTTATGGATTGCCATTTTGGCAACGGTGTTGGTGTCGGTAGCTACACCGTGGATTAGCCCACGCGTATTTGCGCTATGGTTTTCAGTGCCTAACGTATTTTTGCTCGCGCCAGTGCCATTAATGACGGCGATTTTATTTGCTGTGATCGGCTTTGCGCTGCCGCGCTTGGCGCAGCGCCAAAGAAACGGCAATGATAATTTTTGCTGGATACCATTTGCCGCCACGGTGGGCATTGTTTTACTGTCGTTCTTTGGCTTGGTGTTTAGTATTTTTCCGCACTTGGTCATCGATCAACTCACCATCTGGCAAGCCGCGAGCAGCCCAGAAGCCTTATTGATTATGTTCTGCGGCGCAGCGCTGGTGTTACCGACGATTATTGGCTACACGATTTATTCTTACTATGTATTTTGGGGCAAAGCAGGCGAGCTCAGCTACGACTAAAGCATCGCGATATTTTCGCCGGTTTAAGCCATCCTGCGGGATGGCTTTTTTAACGCCCTCTTCTTTTTGATCTCATTCAATATCCACCTATCAACTCCGGCATCAATCCATGGATGCTGAACTTGCTGCGGGGATTTAACTCAATCCGTAAAGATCGCGCACCCAAACTAAAAACCTTGGCGCAGGCGCAGCCGAGCATCCTTCGCCGCAGGCGAAAAAACAAATCTCCGTAGGAGAAAACGGCCTTTTTCGAGGATTTTTCGTTTTTTTTCGCCAAAGGCGAAAAACCAAAAAAAAATTTTTCTAGCTTCGCCACTCAAACCTAAACCAGGGTTGCGCGGGCGGCGCGGCGGGCGGCAGCGGCACTTTGTGGGGTTTGCTTGTGCAAAGGGTTTGCGCACGCGGAACGAAGTACGCAATACAAAACGCCACGCGGCACCAACAGATCATCCAATCACCCAGCGGCACCCCGCGTGCGCAAAATTTGCACATCCTACGCAGCGACTTTTTCGCCATAGGCGAAAAACCAAAAAAATTTTTCCAGCTTCGCCACTCAAACCTAAACCAGGGTTGCGCGGGCGGCAGCGCGAAAAAACCCAGCAACAGCACGATATCAATGTCAGCTTTTGACTTTTTCCCTTGATGGCGCAGCCATCTTCGCCACAGACGAAACCCAAAAAAAATTTTCAGCTTCGCCACTAACACCTAAACCAGAGTTGCGCGGGCGGCGCGGCTGGCTGTTGCTGCCCCTACAATTTCCAATGGCTGATTTTGCATGTAAGATATGGTATTTATCTGACCACCTTCGACGATGAATCAACATTTAATCCGCCGAGCCACCGCCAGCGATGCAACGCATATTGCCTTGTTACTCACGCAACTGGGCTATCCCGCCAGCACAGATGAAGCCGCTCAACGTATTGCGTATATGGCAACGCCAATGAATGCACTATTTGTTGCCTGCACAAAAGAGAACAACACCCCGCGAGGGTTAGTGGGCATCCATCTTTTGCCCATGCTGCATTGCAGCGCCCTACTCGGCAAAATCACTGGGCTGGTCGTCGAGACCACATCTCGCGGCCAAGGCGTAGGATCTGCGTTGATGCAGGCGGCAGTTGATTTTGCCACTGAGCACCAAGCACCCAGAATCGAAATCATCAGTGGCAACCATCGACCTGAAGCCCATGCTTTCTACCGAAAATTGGGCTGCGTGGCCACCGAGCAAACCAAATTTAATCTACTCACGCCGGTACACAGCGCATAAAAAAGCGCCATCTTGATGATGGCGCTTTAACTTAAAAGCAAAATTTGCAGCAATCGGCGACAGAAGAAACCAATCAATCCACCAATGCCGATCTAGATTGCATGGCCCTCAAGCAAACCACTTAGCCAAGAGGTATTTGGTTATAAAGCACATTGAATAAGCATTGCAGTAATATACCTAGTTTAAATTTTCATGCTTATCTTTTAGATCGTCGGCTAAAGCCGACCCTACAAGACCATTGGCTTTCTAAATACACAATATAAGGGCAAAGTTTTGATTAAAACCGCCCCGTCAAACTCAGCCCCAAAAATGGCATCGTGCCATAGCTTTCACTAATCAAGGCATCACCTTGCTGATTGCGGATTTTAAATTCGCCATTCAGTGCCGCACCGGCATAAAAATCTAAGCGTGTGCTGGGCGCAAATTGATAGCCAGCGCGAACAAATAAGGGCACCGAGTTGTTTTCTAAAATGCCATTGGCGGCAATGGGGTTATCACTGGCTAAGCGAGTTTGATAACTGCGCCATGTGCCACCGGCGGCAAAATCCCAAACACTCGAGGCTTTCCACGACAACTCCAAGCCTGCAGGGCCAACGGGACCAGCGACAAAGGGGTTTTTTAAGGTCAGCTGATCGCTGATTTGCCAATTAAGTAATACAAACGGAAACACCACGTTTTCATCAAAACTCTGCCACGCGCTCACGCCTAAACCCAGCATTAAGCGCGGCGAGAAATAATGCGCCACATAGGCATTGCCGCCCCAATTGATACTTTCGCCCTGATCAGCTCCCGCTTCGGCAGCATATTGCACACCGGGCGTTACGCCAAAAATCCAACCGTCGGCAGTTACAAAACGATAAGGCATTGAGAGTTCAAGCCGATTTAAATCTTGCCACGGCGTTTTTCCGCCCCAAGCCACTGGCGCGTCAAAATGCCATTGCTGCTGACTGGCGTTCAGCGCCAAACCAAGGCTGTGCTGTGCATCAATTTGCTGATTCACGCTCAGCGACGCGATCAGCCATTCGCTACTAACTTCACCGCCAGCATCTAAATCCGCATTGGGCATCACCACCGGCGTTACGCTGTAATTGATCGTCGCTTCACTCGCGACGGCGCACCATGGCAATAAAGCCAAAAGTGCCGTGATTAAGGTTTTTTTCATTCAAGAAATCGATATAAAGTAAGAATTTGCTCGCGAGTTTAGCGACACCTTTTACGCAACGCGATTTATTTAGCGGCAGTGTCGCGCCAATGTTCATTTGTCAGTTTGTAGACATAAAAATACCCCACCAAACCTCGGCGGGGCTATTTAAATTGGCGATATTACGATGTGCTGAATGCCGTGCTACAAACACAAAATCCAACAAACAATCGCAATTACTCGTATTGATCCATGCTCGGGCAAGCGCAAATCAAATTGCGGTCGCCATACACATCGTCAATCCGATTCACCGACGGCCAGAATTTATTATCCAGCACATACGGCAAAGGGAAGAACGCCACTTCACGCGAATACGGACGATCCCATTCAGCAGCGATATCGTTTTTGCTGTGCGGTGCGTTTTTCAATGGATTATTCTCCGCTGGCCAAACACCGGCTTGTACTTGATCGATTTCTTGGCGAATCGAAATCATCGCCGCAATAAAGCGATCGAGTTCAGCTTTAGATTCTGACTCTGTCGGCTCAATCATCAAGGTTCCCGCCACCGGAAAACTCATCGTCGGCGCGTGAAAGCCATAATCCATCAGGCGTTTGGCAATATCGACTTCAGTAATGCCACTCGCAGCTTTGAGCGGGCGAATATCAATAATACACTCATGCGCCACGCGACCATTCGCGCCGGTATATAGCACCGGATAATGCGCCGACAATTGCTGCATCATGTAATTGGCGTTCAGTAGCGCGATTTCCGTAGCATGCTTAACGCCGCCCGCGCCCATCATCGTGATATACATCCACGAAATCGGCAAAATCGACGCCGAACCAAATGGCGCGGCCGATACGGCTGATTGACCTTGCGCGACGCTAGCGTCACCTTGATCGATATTGGCCACCGCATGATTGGACATAAACGGCGCTAAATGCGCTTTCATGCCAATTGGCCCCATGCCCGGCCCACCGCCGCCGTGCGGAATGCAGAAGGTTTTGTGCAAATTCATGTGGCTAACATCAGCGCCGATATCGGCTGGGCGCGTTAAGCCCACTTGCGCATTCAAATTTGCGCCATCCATATACACTTGACCGCCAAACTGATGTACCGTCGCGCAGATTTCTTTGACTGCCGTTTCAAACACGCCATGCGTTGATGGATAGGTCAGCATCAAGGCCGCCAAATTCGCACCGTGTAATTCAGCCTTGGCTTTCAGATCAGACAAATCAACGTTGCCGCTGTCATCACAATCGACCACCACAACTTTAAGACCCATCATTTGCGCCGTTGCCGGATTAGTGCCGTGCGCAGACTTAGGAATTAAGCAAATATCGCGATGCGCTTCATTGCGGCTATCGTGATAGCGACGAATCGCCAACAAACCGGCATATTCGCCCTGCGCGCCAGAATTGGGCTGCATACAAATGGCGTCAAACCCAGTAATTGCTTTGAGCTGATCGGCGAGGCCATTAATCATTTCAAAGTAACCCAGCGTTTGCGCTTTCGGTGCAAACGGATGGATATTGCCAAATTCAGCCCAAGTAACCGGAATCATTTCGCTGGTGGCATTGAGTTTCATGGTGCAACTACCCAATGAAATCATCGAATGATTCATCGCCAAATCACGATTTTCGAGGCGCTTGAGGTAACGCAGCATTTCGTGTTCGGTGTGGTAGCGATTAAAGACTGGGTGCGTTAAATAGTTTGAGGCGCGTTGCAACGCCGCCGGAATCACTTCGCTTGTCGCCAAGTCGAGTGCGGCCAAGTCGGCTGATTGACCAGTAAACAATTGAATCAAAGTGGCCAAATCTTTTTGCGTCGCGGCTTCATGAAAGGCCACGCTCAAGACTGAATCAGAGACTTGCAGCAAGTTGTAACCCGCCGCCAAGGCTGCGGCGTAAATGCTCGCCGTTTGCGCGCCAGTATTGACTTGTACCGTATCAAAAAACGCGTCGTGAACGATTTTCCCACCCGAACCGTTGGCGAACCGAACGCCTTGCGCAAACAAACTCGCCAAGCGATGCGTGCGCCCAGCAATGCGCTTAATTCCCGCTGGGCCGTGATACACCGCGTACATTCCCGCCATATTGGCGAGCAGTACTTGCGAAGTGCAAATGTTAGAATTGGCTTTTTCACGACGAATATGTTGCTCACGCGTTTGCAGTGCCATACGCAGCGCAGTTTTACCTTTGGCATCAATCGATACGCCAATGATCCGGCCCGGTGCCGAGCGTTTCATTTCATCTTTAAAGGCAAAATACGCCGCGTGTGGGCCGCCAAACCCCATTGGAATGCCAAAACGCTGACTACTACCAATGGCTACATCCGCGCCCATTTCCGCCGGCGATTTAAGTAGCGCCAAGGCCAACAAATCCGCCGCAACAATCGCCACCCCCCCACGCGCTTTAAGCGCTGCAATCGGCGCAGTTAAATCACGCACAGCCCCATCGGCACCCGGATATTGCAGCAAAGCACCAAAATAATCATCGTCACCCGCGGCAGTTGCCGCACCGATGACCAGCTCAAACCCGAAGTATTGAGCGCGGGTCTTTACTACATCAAGTGTCTGTGGCAATACCTGTTCATCTACGAAGAATTTCTCGGCTTTGACTTTCGAAATCCGCCGCGCCATCGCCATCGCTTCGGCGGCTGCCGTGGCCTCATCGAGCAAGGATGCATTAGCCAAATCCAGCCCCGTCATATCGATAATCATTTGCTGGTAATTGAGCAAAGCTTCTAAACGACCTTGGGCGATTTCGGCTTGATACGGTGTGTAGGCGGTATACCAGCCAGGGTTTTCGAGCACATTACGCAAAATCACATTCGGCGTGATATTGGGGTAATAGCCCAAACCAATAAAGCTGTGATTAACGATGTTTTTAGCCGCAATAGCGCGAATTTTCGCCAAAGCGTCCACTTCAGAAACCGCATCCGGCAAAGGCAATTTTTGCTTAAAACGAATATCGTCCGGAATGGTTTGCGCGACTAAATCTTCAATCGAGCTCGCGCCAATTTGCGCCAGCATCGCCGCTTGATCAGCCGCATTGGGGCCAATATGCCGAGCAATAAATTCTTCGTGGTTAAACAGTGTAGAGAGCGACATGAAGCACCTAGAATGGTTGAAAATTTAAAACCTTTCAACGCAGAGGCGCAAAGACGCAGAGAAAATCTTAAAACTAAGGTCTTAATTTAGGGTCGCTTTCAAGCCGCCTCTTAAATCGATTAAGCTTGTCGACCCTAAACGGGCTCCTAAAAAAGAAACACCATCAAGACTTTTAGACTTTCTCTGCGCCTCTGCGCCTCTGCGTCAGGTGTTGTTTTTAAACGCCGATTTCTTTGGCGTATTGTTCTGCCGTCATCAAACCATCAAGCACCGATGCATCGGCCGGTTTAACGCGGAAAAACCAAGCTGCACCGTAGGGTTCGGTATTGGCCAATTCTGGCGCATCCACCAAAGCATCGTTCACAGCGACCACTTCACCCGCAATCGGTGCGTATACATCCGATGCCGCTTTCACTGACTCAACCACGCCTGCGGTGGCGTCGGCGGCTAACTCATCACCCACTTGTGGCAATTCAACAAACACGATATCGCCCAATAGTTCTTGGGCGTGATCGGTAATACCGATGGTCACTGTGCCGTCGGCTTCTAAACGCAACCATTCGTGGCTGTTAACGTATTTAAGTTCGGCTGGAATATGGCTCATGATTTTTCCTTAGGGATTTGAGATGGGGATTTGGGAGCAAGGATAGAACAGGGTTTACTCCCCATTCCCCATTCCCTACTCCCCGAATTAATTTATGCAAACACTTTTTTGCCATTGCGAACAAACGGCATTTTCACCACGCGAACGTCGGTCAGCGTGCCGCGTAAGTCCACTTGCACCGTGTCGGTGTCTTTAGTTGCTGCAGGAACGCGGGCGATGGCCACGGAATGCTTGAGCGTTGGCGAAAACGTGCCGCTGGTTATTACGCCTTGACCCACGCCAGCCACTTCAACAATTTGACCTTCGCGCAAAACGCCACGACCTTCGAGCACCAAACCCACTTGCTTCAACGCCACACCTGCCGCGCGTTCAGCCTCGAGTGCTGCGCGGCCGATAAAATCACGCTCAGTCGGTTGCCACGCAATGGTCCAACCCATGCCGGCCGCCAATGGCGAAATGGTTTCGTCCATATCGTGACCATACAGATTCATGCCGGCCTCAAGGCGCAAAGTGTCGCGCGCGCCCAAGCCGATAGGCGCAATACCCACGCTCAGCAGTGCTTGCCAAAAGGTCGCCGCTTCGTCGCTGGGCAACATGATCTCTAAACCATCTTCGCCGGTATAACCGGTGCGGGCAATAAACCAGCCGTCTTCAACTGGGCCAAAAGGAAAGCCTTGAAACACATTCAGCGCTTTCACCGCGTCTTCCCAGTCTTCGTGGATGACTTTGCACACTTTGGCGATGGCGTTAGGGCCTTGAATCGCAATCATCGCCAATTCGCGGCGCACATGCAGTTGCACGTCAAAGTTGGCCGCTTGCTTAAGCATCCACGCAATGTCTTTGTCGGCGGTGCCCGCGTTGACCACCATCCGGTAGCCATAATGCGTCAGGTAAACGATCAAATCGTCGATCACCGTGCCTTCGGGCGTTAACATCCCCGAATACAAAGCTTTACCTTCGGTGCTGAGTTTTTCGACATCATTGGCAATCAAAAAACGTAAAAACGCTTTGGCTTCGCTGCCGACGATATCGAGCACGCACATATGCGACACATCAAACATGCCGGCGTCAGTGCGTACAATTTCGTGTTCTTTAAGTTGTGATCCGTAATGAATCGGCATCAACCAGCCGGCGAAATCAACCATTTTGGCGTTCGCAGCAAGGTGGGATTCATACAGTGGTGTAGTTTTGGTTGTCATTGGGGTTCCTTAGGGTATAGCCCTCTAAGTCCGACGGCTTATAGCACGACGGGCAACACCCCTCTGTCCTGACACCTGAGATTTTCCGGCCGCAGTATAGATCTGCTGAAAAAAAGCCAATTTAACACCACCCCGTGATTGCACGAGGCGTAGCAATTAAAAAAGTTTTTGCCGTTGAGCCCTTCGGTGGATGCTGCGGGTGTAAACACCGAGCACCGCTCTCCAGAGTTTTACTTTTGCCAGCAGTCCCTGATACCTGAGCGATTTGCGGGTGCATTTGCGCCTTCGGTGGTGACCTCAACCCAATAAATGGTAAAAATCACACTCTCCTGCTGTACGGCCGGATTATCACGGGAAGCTTGCCAATTGGCAAGCCACAAAACAGGATTTTTACCCTAATCCTTGCCACAAAAAACAAAAAGCCAAGCGAATGCGCATCGCTTGGCTTTAGTGCTTCGTCAAGATTACAAACCAACACCGCGCTACGCATTGTCGTCCAGCAAAGCAAAAGGCTAAATTCGATGGCGATTGGGCTTAATATCGCGCTCGGCGGGTCAGCGCGGACTTTGCTTTAAATTCCCCCATCCGCCAAACCCAAGACTTTAACGCAATAATTGATGGCCCGTATACAAAAACAAACCAATCAACCCGCCCACCAACGTGCCATTCAGGCGAACAAACTGCAGATCAACGCCCACGCTGACTTCCAGCCGCTCAACCATCACTTCATCATCCCAAGCTTTGAGTTGTTCGGCGATAAATTGGCCAATTTGTCGCCGATATTTTTTAACTAGCACTCCAGCTGCGACGCGGGCGTGGCGATTTAACCAGTCGGCCAGAACGACGTCATCCGCCAAGCGCACACCCAAATGCTGCAAACTGAGCGCCAATTTGGCGCGTAGCACTGAGTCTTGCGCCGCCAAATCATCAGCCAACCAAGCCACCAGCCGCGACCACATATTGTCGATAGCGTTCAGCAAACTCGGCTGCGCCAATAAATGCTGCTGACTCAACTGCAGCGCCGCTTGTAGTGATGCATCGTGCTTTAGATTTTGCTCCAGATCCGCTAACGCTTGATCAAAATGCTCACGCAATGGATGATCGCTCGATTCGCGCATGTTTTGCACTTCACGCCCTGCCGCATGCACCAGTTTTTTGGCCATATAGCGCCCACCGGCTGCATCGAGTGAAATCCAGCGCAAATAATCAAATTCAGCGGCAATAATGCCGGCGATATGCTGTTGCAGCTCAGGCTTTTGCAGCTCCTGATCTAAATGCGCCAGCACGGCATCGAGCATGACTTGATGCTGACCACTTTGCCGTATCACAGCCAAAATCTCACCAGCTGGTTTCACCAAATCAATTTGCGCCAATTGCTGCAGCAACAATCCACGCAAACGCAGCGCCATCGCTGGTTCAGTCAAGCTTTGCAAAATAAAATCCATCAGCTTAGCGACTTGATCGGCGCCCGCTTTGGCATTCACATCCACTTGCAGCCAAGCGGCCAATCGACGCGCTGGATTAAATTGACTCACTTTTTCCATAATCCGCTCGCTGGACAAAAAATGCGTCTCAATAAATTCACCCAAACTATCGGCAATGCGGTGTTTGTTTTTGGGAATAATCGCCGTATGCGGAATCGGTAAATTCAATGGATGTCGAAACAGCGCTGTCACAGCAAACCAATCGGCCAAACCACCGACCAAAGCGGCCTCAGCAAAAGCGGCAATATAAGGCAAACTGGGATGCGCGCCGCGAAAATACGTCGCCAGCAGCATAATCAATGCCATCAGCACCAGCAATAGCGTCGCATTACGCTTTAGCAGCCGCAAACGCTGCGCCTTAACATCAAAAGAACGTGCCGCCGGCTGGCGCGGGGTCGGATTGATTACCATAAGCCCTCGAAAAAAATTAAGCCCTGCTATTTGAAAGCCTACATGCAGCAAGGTCAAGTCATGCCCCCACTCGCTTCTCAAACTACTGCAGTAGCGAGCGACTGCCACATCACGTTAGCCGCTGATTTATATTTATAGTGACATGTCACCAATGTATACACAGACACTTACTCCGCACAAACAATAATGCCCAGCATTGGCTGGGCATTATGCAGACTAAAATCGTTTTATTTCACAATTTGAACTTTAACCGGCTTACCTTTAAGTTTGCCTTTGTCATTACCCAAACGAGCAATCACTTGGTTGGCGTATTGCAATTGCACCGCCACATACGTTCTAAATTCGAACAAATCAATTTTACCAATTGCGTCATTCGGAATTGCGCCGTCGCCAGTTAAAGCGCCAACGACATCACCAGGGCGCACTTTTTGTTTGCGCCCGGCATCAAAGCAAATCGTTGCCATTTTGGCCGGCAAAGCATAATCACCATTGATTTTTAGATCGGCTTCTTTGCCTTCTGGGATCGGCAACTCTAGGTATTCTTCAATAGTGCGCTGACGCTTTACTTGCGATGGCGATACCAAACTAAAGGCAAAGCCTTTTTTACCTGCACGGCCAGTACGACCAATTCGATGCACGTAGATTTCAGGGTCGTACGGCAATTCGTAATTCACCACGGCAGCCAAGTCTTTAATATCCAAGCCTCGGGCGGCCATATCGGTGGCAACCAGAATTGGGCAACTACCATTGGCAAATTTAACCAGCGTTAAATCACGATCACGCTGCTCGAGCTCGCCGTGTAATTCAATCGCATCAAAACCGTCTTTTTGTAAACTACGCGCCAAATCCATACAGTCTTGGCGGGTATTACAAAACACCACGCTGGATGCTGGTTGGTAATGCGCGAAAATGCGCTTAAGCAAATCGGCTTTTTCTGCGTTGTCTTTGACCAAATATAATTGCTGCTCAATAAACACCTGATCGTGCAAAGACTCCACCGTGACTTCAGTCGGCGCGCGTTGAATCGACGCACTGAGTTTACGAATCCCTTCGGGATACGTTGCTGAAAACAGCAAGGTTTGACGCCAGCGCGGCAGAAAATCAATCACATCTTGCACTTCACCGCCAAAACCCATATCGAGCATACGATCGGCTTCGTCCAGCACCAGCGTGCTGACTTGTTTTACGATCAGGGTGTTTTTATGTAAATGATCTTGAATACGACCCGGCGTGCCGACCACCACGTGTGCACCATGCGCCAATGAGGCCGCTTGCGGCGTTAACGGTGTACCGCCGCACAAAGTCAGAATTTTTAAATTGGGTAAATGGCGCCCCAAACGGCGCAAATCTTTACTCACCTGATCGGCAAGTTCTCGCGTTGGGCACAGCACTAAAGCTTGTACACGGTGCAAATTAATATTGAGTTTTTGCAGTAGCGGAATACCAAACGCAGCCGTTTTACCACTCCCAGTTTTGGCTTTAGCAATAATATCGCCGCCTTCGAGCACAATCGGCAAGCTCGCCGCTTGAATTGGCGTCATCGCCTCAAATCCCAGCGAAGCCAGATTATCGAGCATTTCAGCAGGTAAATTTAGAGCAGAAAACGGCGTTTTAGTCATAGCAAATCCAATGATGTATAGAAAGCAAGCCAACAAGGCAGTGGCATCTGCAGCGCGAAAACTTAAAAAATCGCATCGCAAATCGATTAAGCTAAGCGGCTTAAATCAATCCATTGCACTACAAGCATTCTAAGGGATTTACAACGAGAACTAAGATTTAGATTGGTAATGCAGGGGTGAAACTGAGATGAGGCAAAGCAAGAAGTCTGGTCGGGGCGGTGGGATTCGAACTCACGACCACCTGGTCCCAAACCAGGTGCGCTACCGGGCTGCGCTACGCCCCGAACAGGACCCGAATATTATAGATCATTTAAAAAAGGGTCAAGCACTATCGAACAAAAATATCGACAAACAACAAAAAAAACCAATAACAGCCTGTTTTTACACGCAATTAAAAACAAGCCAATCACTTGCCACGCGAAAAACTCGCGCCGTATGCGGCAGTCAATTGACGTGGCGTCTTGATTTAATCTGCTTTTTCATCTTTTTTATCGATTTTTTCGCTATCAAACGGCAGTTTGGCGTCTTCTTCAAAGCGTTTTTTCTGCTTTTTACCAAACACCCAAATCACAATCGCCACAAAAGCCACAATTAAAATCAAATGATAAATCGACAAGCCCATGATGACACTCCTACAGCCGCAACCCAGCAAGGCACGGCCGAATTAAATTGAAATCCAATAAACACCGCTCAGACAAAGCACCAGCACCAGCTTACTTTCAATTTAACAAATCCACAATACAGCAAGGCGAAAGCTCATTTGCGGCGTAGAATTCAACTACCCACCCAAAGCCATCCAAACACGCATGACAATCACTCAGACCTTACTCAAGCTCTATCGCCAACGACGCTGGCCCAGCATTGTGCTAGCTCGCGGCGTGATACCCAATACACGGCGAGGGGTCATCAATGACGCCAAAGCCGGTATCGCCCTCGCCTCAGTCAATATCCCGCAAGTTTTAGGCTACACCAGTATTGCCGGCACGCCCATTGTGACCGGGCTCTACACGGTATTACTCCCCTTATTGGGCTTTGCCTTGTTTGGCTCCTCACGGCATCTAGTTGTTGCGGCTGATTCTGCCACTGCCGCCATCTTTGCCAACGGCTTATCGGGCATGGCCACACCAGCTAGCGCCGCATATATGAATTTAGTCGCCATCGTCGCGCTACTCACGGCAGGCATTTTGCTAATAGCCCGCTGGCTTAAACTCGGCTTTGTGGCTGACTTTTTATCCAGAACCATCTTAACCGGCTTTTTAACTGGCGTTGGCTTGCAAGTGAGCATCGCCATGCTCGCGCCGCTTTTGGGAATTCATAATCAAACCCATCAAGCCCACACCACTTGGTCGCAACTCCATTTCGCAATCACTCATTTACCCGACATCAACTTACCCACGCTCTATTTGGGCATCGTCGTAATTGGCGCCATCTTAATTGGCAAACACATCAATCCTCGCTTCCCCGTGGCGATGATTGCCGTATTCACTAGCATTCTGGCCGGAAAATATCTCGCCATCTCCAACTGGGGTATTGCCTTAATTGGCCCGGTGCCTGGCGGATTACCGCAACTGTCTTGGCCCAACATGACTTGGCATGGCACGCTCACACTAATTCCATTAGCGCTATCTTGCGCCGTCATCATCATTGCGCAAAGTGCCGCCACCGCACGAATCTATGCTTTGCAATTTCAAGAAAACGAAGATGAAAACGCCAATATATTAGGCCTTGCCGCCGCCAATGCCGCAGCAGCGGTTAGCGGGGCATTTGTCGTCAATGGCAGTCCTACGCAAACGGCAATGGCGGCACAAGCTGGCGCACGTAGCCAAGTCGCGCAAATCGTCTTTGCCGGCATTGTCGCCATCGCCCTGATGTTTTTAACCAACTGGCTCGCTTACCTGCCCCATGCAGTATTGGCAGCCATTGTATTTACCATCGCCATCGGCATGATTAATGTTTCGGCACTCAAAGCCATTTATCAAGAAAGCCCAGGGGAATTTAAGCTGGCAATCATTACCGCAATGACCGTGGCCTTAGTCGGCGTTGAGCAAGGACTGCTCTTTGCCGCGCTATTGTCTTTACTGCACCACGTTAGCCACAGCTACAACCCGCATTGCGCGATATTGCAAGCCAACTCGGAGGGGCACCTCATCACCCAAGCCATAGAACCGGGCGAAACAACCTTTCCGGGCTTGATTATTTATCATTTTGGTGCCGACTTATTTTATGCCAACGAGCACCGCTTTAGCGCCGACATTCATTCACTGATAAGCCAAGCCGCTACGCCAGTACATTGCTTAATTATCGACGCCTCAGCCATGACGCATATCGACTACTCCGCCGCCCAATCGCTACGCCAACTGGATGATCAATTGCAGCAACAAAACATCACACTGATGTTTGCCCGTTGCGATACCGCCTTTATTGACGACTTAAACCGCCATCACATCAGCGAAAAAATTGGCGCAAAGCATATTTTTACCACCTTGCACGAAGCACTCAAATACTGGCCCAACACCAACAAGACTTAGGGTGCACGTAGGGTGCGAATAAGCGCAGCGCATTCCACCGCCGCGCATCGCTTCGTATCGCTTTGCACCCTAGCTCACCACACGCCATCAAAGACTCGCCGCTAATAATTGCTGAGTATAAGGATGCTGCGGCTCAGACAGCACCAGCTCAACATCGCCGGTTTCGAGCACTTCACCGTTTTTAAGCACCAACACGCGATGCGCTAAAGCACGCACCACTGCCAAATCATGACTAATCAGTAAAAAACTCAAACCAAATTTAAGCTGCAATTGCACTAATAACTGCAAAATTTGTCGTTGCACCGTCGCATCGAGTGCCGAAGTCGGCTCATCAAGCACAATAACTTGCGGCTGCATAATCAACACCCGCGCAATGGCGATTCTTTGCCTTTGCCCACCGGAAAACTCATGTGGGTAGCGCGACAAAATATCGTCCATGTCGGCATGATTCCCCAAGCCCACTTCTTGCAATACCGCAATCACCTGCTCACGGCGCTCAGCCTCACTGCATTCTGGGCGATGCACCAACAAGCTCTCACCCACCAGATCAAAAATCGTCAACCGTGGCGACAAAGCGGCAAACGGATCTTGAAAAACAATTTGTATATGCTGGCGCGCCTGTCGCAACGCTTTGCCCTGCAATGCACTCAATTGCAGCGCGGGCGATGCATCCAGCGTTAACTGCACGCTACCGCCGCCTTGGCCCACGCGCAATAAACGCAGCAAAGCCAAAGCCAAGGTTGTTTTGCCGCTGCCCGACTCACCCACCACGGCCAAAGTTTGCCCGCGGTGCAAATCAAAATCGAGCTTGGCTAAAACAGTTTTGAGTTGAGTTTTAAACCACGAACGAGATACCGGATAAGCATGCGTTAATTGCCGCACTTGCAATACGCAAGGTGAATGCAATGGCAAAGGCGCAGCAACGCGAGTCGGGCGCGCCGCCAATAAAGACTGGGTATAGGGATGCGCTGGACTCGCAAACAATTGCTGCGTTGGCGCCGTCTCAACAATTTGCCCCGCCTGCATCACCGCCACTCGATCGGCAAAACGGCGCACTAGATTTAAATCATGCGAGATAAACAACACCGCCATCCCTTGCTCAGCCTGCAATTGACTGAGCAAGGCCATGATTTGCGCCTGCACTGTCACATCGAGCGCGGTGGTTGGCTCGTCGGCGATCAAAATCTCTGGCTCAGTAGCAATCGCCATGGCAATCATCACCCGCTGCCGCTGCCCGCCAGAGAGCTGGTGCGGAAAAACATCGAGCTTATCAGTCACATCAGTAATACCCATACGCAGTAATAGCTTACATACCCTATCTCTAGCCGCTGCAGCGCTATACCCCACCAAGACTTCGGCAATCTGCGTGTAGACGGTTTGCAAAGGGTTGAGCGCCGTCATTGGCTCCTGAAAAATCATCGCGATGCGCCGACCACGGATTAAACGCAGTGCTGATTCTGGCAAGGACAACAAAGACTGACCGGCAAATTCAATCTCGCCCTGAGCAATCACCTCGCGATCTAATCGCAACAAGCTACGCGCCAGAACGCTTTTTCCCGAGCCTGATTCGCCCACCAAGGCCAATTTCTCACCCGCATTCAAATGCAGACTTACATCGCGCACCACTGGCTCATTGGTACTGGCAAATCGCAGAGATAAATTCGACACGGTCAACAAATTAACCATAGCGCTGACACCCCAAATCAACTAAATCCATCAAAACCTCGTTAACACGGATCACTTGGCTATTTTTAGCGTCAAGCGCGCCAAAAACCTTTTAACGCAGAGACGCAGAGGCACGGAGAAAAACAAACCCATTGGGCTGGATAAAAGCATTTCGCTTTGAATTATGCTTTGCTTGATGGCACAACAATGGCTTTTTAACTTTTATACATACTCGTGAGCGACAATTTAGCCATCCACCGCGTCAATACACACTTCATGCGCATCACTCAAGCTTAAAGATCGATCATAAAGCACTTCCTTCGCGCTCATAAGAGCATCTCTCAAACACCAGAAAAAACGCACAAACTGGCAACAATTTAAAATCGCCCTGAAACCCACCGAAAGCGCGCAAAAAGAAAACAGCCAAACCCACAAATTGACCGCCTAGCCCAAGCCCAAACGGCGTAAAATGCCCAGTATGAAACCTGCTCCTTACTCCGCACTCACGCCCGACCTGACCTTAGACGCCCTTGAATCGCTTGGCTTGGCTTGCTCAGGGCATTTACTTGCGCTCAATAGTTACGAAAATCGCGTTTATCAAGTTGGTATCGACGATGGCGACCCAGTTATCGCCAAATTTTATCGCCCCGAGCGCTGGAACGACGCGGCGATTTTAGAAGAACATCAATTCACGCAGGCACTGGCCGAGCGCGAAATTCCGGTGGTTGCGCCGCTCACCCTTAACGGCCAAACGCTGCATCGTTTTGGCGAATTTCGTTTTGCGGTTTTCCCACGTCGTGGCGGGCGCGCGCCCGAGCTCGATCAAGCTGAAACTCGCGAATGGATTGGTCGATTTTTAGGCCGTATTCACGCAGTTGGCCAACTAAGCCCCTTTGCCCATCGCGCACAACTCACGCCGCAAACCTTTGGCCAAGACTCGCTCGACTATTTAATCAGCAACAAGGTGATTCCTCTGGATTTAGCCGCCAGCTATCAAGCGGTGGCAGAAACGGCGCTGGCA